>RXJA01000453.1 GCA_003963455.1 Hyphomicrobiales bacterium | reverse complement strand
CGTGATGAACAACGGCATGTCGATCATGGGCGTCAATGTCGACTGGCAGCAGGTGGTCAAGGGCCTGGTGCTACTCGGCGCCGTCATCTTCGACGTCTACAACAAGAACAAGGCTTAAGGGCCGGAGCAAAGTTCAGGAGGCATACGGGTTCTAGATCGCGAAGCTGCCGGCAGACCCGTCGGCGCCAAGAAGTCCAGGCAAGGACCAGGCTCGCGAGCGCAATCCGGACGAAGAATTTCAACCGCGGCGTGGATTTCTCCACGCCGCGCCGGTGGCGGTTTGCCAGCGAGGCAGCCACGACCAGTCAAGATGAGAGAGGGTTCGACATGCTGATCTCCCAGATCCTCGACGACGCCGAGACCATCCGTGTCGTCGCCCGCAACGGCGGCGGCAAGACCAGGGTCATCAACGGCGCGCGCAGCGTCTATTCGCTGGCCATGGAGGCCGCGCGGACAGGCACCGGGCTCGAAGCGCTGATCGAGCGCAAGGGCTATGGCGAGACTGTCGATCTCGATGCCGCCTACAAGCGGGGGCGGCTGGTGTCGCCCATCAACCATCCCGATCCGGCGCATCTGCATCTCACCGGCACCGGTCTCACGCATCTCGGCTCGGCGGCGACGCGCGATTCCATGCACAAGAAGCTCAACGAGGGCGGCGAGGAGGAACTCACCGATTCCATGAAGATGTTCCGCATGGGTCTGGAAGGTGGCAAGCCCGCCAAGGGCCAGGTCGGCGTGCAGCCCGAATGGTTCTACAAGGGTAACGGCACGATGGCGGTGGCGCCCGGCGCGCCGCTGATGTCGCCGGCCTTCGCGCAGGACGGCGGCGAGGAGCCCGAGATCGCCGGCATCTATGTGATCGGCGACGACGGCGCGCCGTTCCGCGTCGGCTTCACGCTGTCGAACGAGTTTTCCGACCACGTGACGGAGCGGGTGAACTACCTGTTCCTCGCCCATTCCAAGCTGCGCAACGCCTCCTTCGGCCCCGAAATCCTGATCGGCGACCTGCCGGCCGATATACGCGGCGAATCGCGCATCTGGCGCGACGGCAAGCTGCTCTGGGAAAAGCCGTTCCTGTCGGGCGAAGCGAACATGTCGCACACCATCGCCAATCTCGAGCACCACCACTTCAAATATTCGGCCTTCCGCCAGCCGGGCGACGTGCATGTGCATATGTTCGGCACGGCCACGCTGTCCTTCGCCGACGGCATCAGGACCGAGGCCGGCGACGTGTTCGAGATCGAGGCCAAGGATTTCGGCCTGCCGCTGCGCAACCCGCTGGAGATCGAGAAGCCGGTGAAGGTGACGGTGAAGGCGTTGTAGCTGGGTGATCTCCCCCACGAGGGGGGAGATTGGCAGTTCGACTTCAGCGCGCGGCGCGGAAATGCTTGGAGAGCTTCAGGCCCTGCGCCTGGTAGTTCGAGCCGAGATCGGTGCCGTAAAGCGCCTGCGGCCGCTTCAGCATGTGCTCGTAGACGAGACGGCCGACGATCTGGCCGTGGTCGAGGATGAACGGCACTTCGTGGCTGCGCACTTCGAGCACGGCGCGGCTACCGCTGCCGCCGGCGGCGGAGTGACCGAAGCCCGGATCGAAGAAGCCGGCATAATGCACGCGGAACTCGCCGACCAGCGGATCGAAGGGCGTCATCTCGGCGGCGTAGAGCGGCGGCACATGCACGGCCTCGCGGCTGACAAGGATGTAGAATTCGTCCGGATCAAGGACCAGCTCGCCGGCGCCGCTCTTGTAGATCGGCTCCCAGAAATCGACGACATCCTGCTCGGCGCGCTTGTCGACGTCGACCAGACCCGTGTGGTGCTTGCCGCGATAGCCAACAAGGCCGTCCTTGTCGCCGTCGAGGTCGATCGAAAGCGCTATGCCGCCGCCGGAAATGTTGGGCGGCTCGGTGGCGACCAGCATCTCGGCGCGGTGAAGGTCGCGCAACTCGCTCTCCGAGAGCACCGCATTGCCGATGCGGAAACGGATCTGCGACAGCCGCGAGCCGGCGCGCACGACGATCGGGAAGGTACGCGGGCTGACTTCGAGATAGAGCGGCCCGTGATAGCCGGCGGCGATCTTGTCGAACTCGTGGCCGCGATCAGTCATGACACGCGTGAAGATGTCGAGGCGGCCGGTCGAGCTCTTCGGATTGGCCGAGGCCGAAACCTCGGCCGGCAATGCCAAACTTTCGAGCAGCGGCACGATGTAGACGCAGCCCGTTTCCAGCACCGCGCCCCCGGTGAGGTCTATCTCGTGGAGCTTCAGCCGTTCGAGCTTGTCGGCGACCAGATGATCTGGCCCCGGCAGGAAGGAGGCGCGCACGCGATAGGCCTTGTCGCAGAGCCTGAGATCGAGGCTGGCCGGCTGGATCTGGTTGGTGTCCAGCGCGCGCGGCGACTTCAGCGCCTTCGCCTCGAACAGCGCCGCGATGTCCTGATCCGGAAGAATGCCTGTCTGCCGCAAGGGCTGGCTCCATTCCAACACTTTGTGGCAGGTTCTTGCCGCAAAACCGCTGGACACTTTTGCGGAACCTGCCTGGTACAAACCTCTTAATGAAGCCGGCAATTGACGCAAGCGCGGCGCGGGTCTAAAGGGTCGTTATCCCGTGGTGATTTGGCCGGTCGGCTTGCAGCCAC
>RXJA01000506.1 GCA_003963455.1 Hyphomicrobiales bacterium | reverse complement strand
GCAGGATGGCGATGTCGTGCCCCTTGTCCTTCACCAGCATGATGAGGCCGGAAATGATGTTGAGCGCCGCCACCAGCACGATCAGCGTCAGGATCATGAACATGACGTTGCGCTCGACCTGCAGCGCCGAAAAGAAGGTCTCGTTGCGCTGGCGCCAGTCGACGAGGTCGACCGGGCGCTGCGCCGCCTGCTCGACCAACGGCTTCAGCGCATCGACATTGTCGGGGTTGTCGACATAGATCTCGATGGTCTGCGCCCGCCCGTCCATGTTGAAATAGAGCTGCGCTTCTGAGAACGGCATGTAGACGATCGAGCTGTCATATTCCGACATGCCGACCTCGAATATCGCCACCACCTTGTAGCCCTTCATACGCGGCGTCGTGCCGAGCGGCGTCACGTCGCCGTCCGGTGAGATCAGCGTGATGGTGTCGCCGAGCACCAGCCCGAGGCTTTCCGCCATGCGCTTGCCGATCGCCACGCCCTCGCCGGTGTCGAACCCGTCCAGCGTGCCCTGCTTGATGTTGCTGGAAACGATCGAGATCTTGCCGAGGTCCTCGCCGCGGATGCCGCGCACCAGCGCGCCCGTGCCGCCGCCGACATTGCCTTGCGCCAGCACCTGGCCGTCAATCAGCGGGATCGCGTATTTGACGCCGGCGACGCCATTGATGCGGCTCGCCACCTGGGCGTAGTCCTCAAGTGGCGAATCGAGCGGCTGCACGATGAGATGGCCATTGACGCCGAGGATGCGGGTAAGCAGCTCGGCGCGAAAGCCGTTCATCACCGCCATGACGACGATCAGCGTCGCGACGCCCAGCATGATGCCGAGGAAGGAGATCGAGGCGATGACGGAGATCACCGTCTCCTTCCGCCGCGAGCGCAGGTAACGCCACGCCACCATGCGCTCGAAGCCGGAAAAGGCGCCCGCCCCTGACCTGGTCGCTGTCGCCGGCTCGCTCATGCGGCTATACTCAGGCGTTTCTTGGCCTCGGCGATCGGCAGCGTCTCGCGCTCGCCCGACTTGCGGTTCTTGATTTCGACCTCGCCGGCGGCCACGCCGCGCGGGCCGACGATCACCTGCCACGGCAGACCGATCAGGTCGGCGGTGGCGAACTTGCCGCCCGGCCGCTGGTCGGTGTCGTCGTAAAGCACATCCTTGCCGGCGGCATTCAGCGCGGCATAGAGATCGTCGCAGACACGGTCGCATTCACCGTCGCCGGCCTTCATGTTGATCAGGCCTATGTCGAAGGGCGCCACCGCTTCCGGCCAGATGATGCCGTTCTCGTCATGGCTCGCCTCGATGATCGCCGCGACCAGGCGCGACGGGCCGATGCCGTAGGAACCGCCAGACGCGTAATGGTCCTTGCCATCGGGGCCGGTCACCTTGGCGTTCATCGGCTTGGAATACTTCTCGCCGAAATGGAAGATGTGGCCGACTTCGATGCCGCGCGCCGAAAGCCGGTCGCCTTCGGCGACTTTCTCCCAGGCCGCCTCGTCATGCATTTCGTCGGTTGCGGCGTAAGGCGTCGTCCACTTCTGCACGATATCGCCGATCTCGGCATCGTTGGAGAAGTCGGTGCCGGCGCCCGGCACGTCGAGCGCGAGATAAGCGCGGTCGCAGAACACCTGGCTCTCGCCGGTCTCGGCCAGGATGATGAACTCGTGGCTGAGGTCGCCGCCGATCGGACCGGTGTCGGCGCGCATCGGAATGGCCTGCAGGCCCATGCGCGTGAACGTCCTGAGATAGGAGACGAACATGCGGTTGTAGGCGGCCCTTGCGCCTTCGAAATCGAGGTCGAAGGAATAGGCATCCTTCATTAGGAATTCCCTGCTGCGCATGACGCCGAAGCGCGGGCGCACCTCGTCGCGGAACTTCCACTGGATGTGGTAGAGATTGAGCGGCAGGTCTTTGTAGGACTTGACGTAGGCGCGGAAGATCTCGGTGACCATCTCTTCATTGGTCGGACCGTAGAGCATGTCGCGGTCCTGCCTGTCCTTGATGCGCAGCATCTCCTTGCCGTAGTCGTTGTAGCGGCCGCTTTCGCGCCACAGATCCGCCGACTGGATCGTCGGCATCAGGATTTCCAGCGCTCCGGCGCGGTCCTGTTCCTCGCGGATGATCCGGCAGACCTTGTCCAGCACGCGCTTGCCCAGCGGCAGCCACGAAAAGCTGCCCTGCCCCTGCTGGCGGATCATGCCGGCACGCAGCATCAGCCGATGCGAGACGATTTCGGCCTCGCGGGGATTTTCTTTCAGAATAGGCAGGAAGTAGCGCGACAAACGCATGGACTGGTCCGTGAATGAAGATGGCGGCGCAGGGAATCGGCGCAACCGAGGCTGCTTGCCCGGGCTTCATAGCCATTTCATGGCCGAATGGAAACCCGAGCGCCCCAAAGTATCGGGGCCTTCTGCACCTTACCAAAAAGCCGATTTTGGCCGCAAAGTGCCGCAAATGGCTATTTGATCGATTCACAAGCAAGCCCTGCCGCACTATTGTGCAGTGCAGCACGATATTGCCTGTTTCGGGGCAAAATTCTTCGTGACATTTTCACCTGCCTTGGTCTAGTGTGCGCCGATAACCGAGAGGGCGGAGAAAAATCTGCTCTCCTACGCGGTC
>RXJA01000038.1 GCA_003963455.1 Hyphomicrobiales bacterium | reverse complement strand
ACGTCGAGCACGCATTCCTCGTCGGCGATCAGATACTGCTCCGGATCCATGATCGGCATGTTCATGAGGTCGAGCAGGTCGAGCGTGCGCTTGACCGCCCATCCCGGCGTAGGCAGCAGGATCGACCTCGAGCCGGCATGGCGGATCAGGTCGCCGAGCAGTTTTTTCACCGGCGGCGGGTTGAGCGAGCCGAGATTATAGGCCTCGTTCGGCACGCCGGCCTTCCAGGCGGCGCGGGCGGCCTCGGCGCAGTCGAAGACAGAGATGAACTGGTAGGGGTTCCGGCCCGAGCCGATCATAGGCACCGGCAGATTCCAGTCGATCAGCTTGAACAGCTTTTCCAGGATACCGAGGCGTCCGGGCCCGATGATCAGGCGCGGCCGAAACAAAGAGATCGACATGCCGCGCTTGCGCCATTCGGCGGCGAGCTCCTCGGTCTTTAGCTTCGACAGCCCGTATTCGCCGAGCGGCGAGACCGGATGATCCTCGGTCATCGGCAGCACCACCGTGTGGCCGTAGATCATGTCGGTCGTGTAGTGGACGAGCTTCGAGGCGCCCGCCCTGTCCATCGCCTGCATGATGTGCTCAGTGCCGTGGAAATTCACCGGGAAGAAGAAGTCGTGCCGCTTGGCGCGCACCTGGATCGGCGACAGCATCTTGGCTGACAGATTGTAGACCATGTCGTCGGCCTTGAGTCCGACACAGGACACCGAGGCCGGCGCGGTCACGTCGCAGGTGACGAAACGGACGTTGCGGTAGTGCGCCAGGTCGCTCTTGACGATGTCGGCGACGACCACTTCCTGGCCGTCGGCAACGAGCTTTGGCGCAAGGTGACGGCCGACGAAACCGTCGCCGCCGAAAATCACATGTCTCATCGAACGATCTCGCTTGTGCCGATCTTGTCGGGAGTGATGGATGCGGTCTGCTCCTCATGCCCGCGCCCACTTTGCGCAATCAGCACGGTGCCGACGCAGATGCAGGCGATGCCGGCGATGCGCCAGCCATTGAGGTCCTCGCGGAAGACGAAATAGGCAAAGATCGCCACCGCGACATAGGCGAGGCTGAGAAACGGATAGGCGAAGCTGAGCTCGACCTTGGACAGCACATAGAGGTGCGACGCCATCGAGATGACGAAGGTGCACAGACCGAGGAACACCCAGGGGCTGAACACGATCTGCAAGAGCTTGACGAGCGGATTGACGCCTTCGAAGGAGATCGGCCCCATCGACATCATGCCCTGCTTCAGCATCAGCTGCGCCGCGGCATTGGTCATGACCGTGAAGAGAATGAAGATTATGTATTTCATCGTTGCCACCCCGCCCCTTGGGCGGTCCTATTACAAACCTGCAAATATTTCGTGAAGCCAGGATGTTGTTTTGGGTAAACCATGGTGTAACGCTCTATTTACCATCATTTATTCCACTTTTATCTATTCCGCGGCTTCAGCTCTCCCTCGTTCGATCTCCAATCTCATGGCCGTCCGCGTCCAGAAACTCGATAGGAAGGCCGGGTCGCGAAGCGCCTCCAGCCGCTGCCAGTGCGGAAACGATGCGGCAAAGATCTCGGACCCCATCCGGGCGTCCTTGTAGGGGTTCACCGCCCCACCCGCCTCGACGGTGATGCGGTCGAGCTCGGCAAGCAGCCGCAGCGTCCTTTTGCCCCGGTTGGGAAAATCGAGCGTCAGCGTGTAGCCGGGCCGCGGGAACGACAGCAGCGCCGGCGAGCGGACATCCCCGAAGCGTTTGAGCACCGTCAGGAACGATCCCTGCCCTGCCCGGCGCGCCGCCTCCAACAGCGCCGGCACGGCCCGGCGCGCGTTTGCCTCCGGCACCACGCTCTGGTGTTGGAAAAGCCCGCGCGGCCCGTAGAGCCGGTTCCAGTCGCGGACGCCGTCGAGGGGAAAGAAGAAGCCCTGATAGCCCACCTGGCGCGGAACTGGAGACTTGCCCTTTTTCCAGCGATAGGCAGCGTTGAAGACGGTGAGGAACGGCCGGTTCAGCACATTGAACGGCGGCTGCGCCGGCACGGAAAGCCGGCTGCCGGCGTGCGCCGCGGCGTGTGAGCCGTGCTCGGCATGATTGCCGGTGAACAAGAGTCCCCGCCCGCGCCCGTGGCCGCCGGCAAGCTGATCGATCCAGGCCACGGCATATTCGTTGGCCTGGTCGGCGGCCTCGGCGAGATCGAAGAATTCGCCCAGATCACGAAACCGCGTCACCTTTTCCGTTATGTCGAGCGAGGGCACCCGCATCAGCTTGATCGATGCCGAAAGGATAAGCCCGGTCAGCCCCATGCCACCGATCGTCGCCCCGAACAGGCGGATATTGTCGCTCGGCGAGCAGCGATAGGTTCGGCCGTCGGACCTGAGCAGCGTGACGGCCTCGACATGGCAGCCGAAAGTGCCGCGCCGATGGTGGTTCTTGCCGTGGACGTCGTTGGCGATCGCGCCGCCCAGCGTCACGAACTGCGTGCCTGGAACCACGGCCGGAAAGAAGCCATAGGGTGCGGCGTGGGCGATGATGTCGCAAAGCAGCGTGCCGGCATCGGCCTCAAGCACGCCGGTCTCGGCGTTGAAGGAACGGATGCGGTTGAGCGGCCGCATATCGACCACCATGCCGGCATCGTTCTGGCAACTGTCGCCAT
>RXJA01000281.1 GCA_003963455.1 Hyphomicrobiales bacterium | reverse complement strand
CACCTATCTCGACAACGAGCCGCTCGGGCGCGTCACCAGCGTGCCGCTCTATGACGAGCGCTACCAGTTGATCACGGCGGTCGGGAACCCCTATTCCGATCGCGACAAGGTGACGTGGGCCGAGATCAGCCGGCTGCCGCTCTGCCTGCTGACGCCGGACATGCAGAACCGGCGCATCATCGACCAGCATCTGGCGGAAGCCGGGGTGCAGGTGCGGCCGACGCTGGAATCAAATTCGATGATCGTCCTGTTCTCGCATATAAGGACCGGCAAATGGTCATCGATCATGCCGCTCAACCTCGCGGAAACGTTCGGTTTCTCCGAGCCGATCCGGGCGATCCCGATCGTCGAGCCGGATGCTAGCCACACGGTCGGGCTGGTGGCGGCACCGCGCGAGCCGCACACGCCGCTGGTGCAGGCGCTTCTGGACGAGGCGATGGCGCTGGCGGACGATTTCCGCGCCCATAGGTGAACTAGACAATCCACGTTGATGCAGCTTGATAGAAATTTTCTATCAAGCGACGGGAGCGCTTTATTGATTTCGGGGGTTTCCTCTGATTTCGTAAGGACTTAGCGATAATGCGCCCATGAATGTCGTTGCACCAAGATCGCCATAGCGGTTTGGGTGACATAAAGGGCGCGAAACGACCAGGGAGGGCGCTGCGTGATCATGCAGGCCGCAAGTACCGAGATCGCGTCGCGCACGGCGGCGATCATTGACGAGATGAAGGGTCTCGAAGGCCCGCTGTTGCCGATCCTGCACAGTATACAGGAGGAGTTCGGGCACGTTCCGAAGGACGCGCTGCCGGTTATCGCCGATGGGCTGAACCTCTCCCGGGCCGAGGTGCACGGCGTCGTCACCTTCTATCATGATTTCCGCGCCAAGCCCGCCGGCCGCCATGTGCTCAAGCTTTGCCAGGCGGAAGCCTGCCAGTCGATGGGTTCGGACGCCGTCGCGGCCAAGGTCAAGCAGTTGCTCGGCATCGATTTCCACGAGACCACGCACGACGGATCGGTTACACTGGAGCCAGTTTACTGCCTCGGGCTTTGTGCCTGCTCGCCATCGGCCATGCTCGACGGCGAAGTCATCGGCCGGCTCGATGACGAGAAGATCGAAGAGATCGTCGCGGAGGTGCGTTCATGATCCCGCGCATCTATGTCCCCTGCGATTCCGGCGCCATCGCGCTCGGCGCCGATAAGGTTGCCAGGGCGATCGAGGCCGAGCTCAAGGAACGCGGCGTCGAGGCCAAGATCGTGCGCAACGGCTCGCGCGGGGCCTATTTCCTCGAGCCCATGGTGGAGGTGGCGACCGACAAGGGCCGTGTCGCCTACGGGCCGGTGAAGCCCTCCGACGTGAAGAGCCTGTTCGACGGCGGCTTCCTCAATGGCGGTCACCACAAGCGCTGGCTGGGTGCCCCGGACAAGATCCCCTTCCTGGCCAGGCAGACGCGGCTGACCTTCGCCCGTTGCGGCATCAACGACCCGCTGTCGCTCGACGCCTATAAATCGCTGGGCGGTTTGCGCGGCCTGCAAAACGCCGTCGCCATGGCGCCGGCCGATGTCGTCAAGCAGGTCACCGAGTCCGGCCTGCGCGGCCGCGGCGGCGCGGGCTTCCCGACCGGCATCAAGTGGAAGACGGTGCTGGATACGGCGGGCGCCCAGAAATACATCGTCTGCAACGCCGACGAGGGCGACAGCGCCACGTTCGCCGACCGCATGATCATGGAAGGCGATCCCTTCGTGCTGATCGAAGGCATGGCGATCGCCGGCATCGCCACCGGTGCGACCAGGGGTTTCGTCTATATCCGCTCGGAATATCCGCACGCCGTGGCGGCGATGAACAAGGCCGTCGCGATCGCCCGCAAGGCGGGCGTGCTCGGCGCCAATGTGCTGGGTTCGCCCAACGCCTTCGACATGGAGATCCGCGTCGGCGCCGGCGCCTATGTCTGCGGCGAGGAAACCTCGCTGTTGAACAGCCTCGAAGGCAAGCGCGGCGTGGTCCGCGCCAAGCCGCCGCTGCCGGCAATCCAGGGGTTGTTCGGCAAGCCGACGGTGATCAACAACGTCATCAGCCTGGCCTCGGTGCCAGTCATCATGGACAAGGGCGCCGCCTACTACAAGGATTTCGGCATGGGCCGCTCGCGCGGCACGATCCCGATCCAGATCGCCGGCAACGTCAAGAATGGCGGCCTGTTCGAGACGGCCTTCGGCCTGACGCTGGGCGAAATCGTCGACGAGATCGGTGGCGGCACGGCTTCGGGCCGTCCGGTCAAGGCTGTGCAGGTCGGTGGGCCACTCGGCGCCTATTTCCCACGCGCTTTGTTCGACACGCCCTTCGACTATGAGGAATTCGCCAAGCGCGACGGGCTGATCGGCCATGCCGGCATCACCGTGTTCGACGACACGGCCGACATGCTGAAGCAGGCGCGCTTCGCCATGGAGTTCTGCGCCATCGAAAGCTGCGGCAAGTGCACGCCCTGCCGCATCGGCTCGACGCGCGGCGTGGAGGTTCTGGACAAGGTTGCCGCCGGCATCGAGGCGGAGAAGAACCTCGCTTTGGTCACCGACCTCTGCAACACGATGAAGTTCGGATCGCTCTGCGCGCTGGGCGGCTTCACGCCCTATCCGGTGATGAGCTCGATC
>RXJA01000398.1 GCA_003963455.1 Hyphomicrobiales bacterium | reverse complement strand
TCGCCGAAGAGCGACATGCGCCGGATCAATTGGGGGCCGAAACGGCGAGCCGTGCGCTGGGTGCCCGACCAGCCCGGTATGATCCCGAGGCTCGTTTCAGGCAGGCCGATGCGGGCGTGGCTCTCGGCGATCCGATAGTCGGCGCAGGCCGCGAGCTCCAGGCCCCCGCCAAGGCAATGGCCGTTGAGGACGGCAATGACCGGTTGCGAAAGCCTGGCAAGAGCGTCGAAGCCGGTATGGCCGTCGCGGATCCAGTGGCGCGCGAACTGCTCGGCGCCGAGGGCGCTCCAGGCGGCGACGTCGCCGCCCGCGCAGAAGGATTTCTCGCCCTCGCCGGTCAGGATCAGCACCTTCGCCGCCGAGCGCTCCACCATCCTGCACAGCGGGACGAGTGCATCGACCATCGCGGCATCGAGCGCGTTGAGCTTCTCAGCCCGCCGGATGGTCAGCCGGGCGACCGCCCCGTCGAAGCTGAGGTCGAGACGCGGATCGCTCACAGCCGCAACCCCATCGGCTGGTCAAGGAACAGCGCGGCGTCCATCAGCTTCAGTCCCGGCGAGACCGCGAGAGGAGACGCCGCCTGCCGCAGGACGTCGCGTTCGAGGTCGAGCCCGGGAGCTATCTCGGTGACGACCAGGCCGTCGGCTGTCAGGCGGATGACGCATCTTTCCGTCACATAGGTGACGTCCTGGCCCTGGCTGACGGCGCGCGCGCCTGAGAAGCTGACCTGGTCCACTTTCGGGACGATCTTTGCGACCTTGCCTTCCTTGTCGATGACCAGCTTTCCGTTCTCCAGCCGCATCTTAGCGCCGGCGTTGAAGTTGCCGGAGAACACGATCTTGCGCGCCCGCGCGGTGATGTCGACGAAGCCGCCGGCGCCCGCGGTGCGATGCGGCGTCGAGGATAGCCGCGAGACGTTGACGGATCCGTCGGAGCCTATTTCGAGGAACGACAGCAAGGAGCAGTCAAAGCCTCCGGCCTGGAAGTAGGTGAAAAGGTGCGGGGAGGCGACGAAAGCCTCCGCGTTCGAGGCGCAGCCGAACTTGAAGTCGAGCAATGGCACGCCGCCAACCGGACCCTGCTCGATCACCCAGGTGACGGCGCCGTGCAGGCCTTCCTCGATCAGGATGCGGGGCACGTTGGCCGAGATGCCGAAGCCGATATTGACCGCCCAGCCGGCCCGGAGTTCCTGCGCGACGCGGCGCGCGATGACCTTGGAGACATTGTATTCCGGTGTGCGGAATGTGTGCAGCGGCCGGAACAGTTCTCCCGATATCGCCGGGTCATAAGCGGTCGCCGTGGTCTGCAATTGGTCCGGCGCCTCGACTATGAAGTCCACCAGAATACCGGGGACCTGCACATCGTGCGGCCGCAGCGTGCCCTGAGCCGCCACGCGCTTGACCTGGGCAATGACGATGCCGCCGCAGTTGCGCGCCGCTAGCGCCATCTCCATCGCGCCGAGCGTCGCCCCCTCCTGCTCGAAGGTGAGGTTTCCCTTCTCGTCCGCCGTGGTTGCCCGGATGATCGCCACATCCGGCTCGAGGGCAGGGAAGTGGAGCCAGGTCTCGCCGTTGAACTCGACGCGTCGCACGATCGGCGCCTTCCGCGCCGCCGCATTCATGGCTCCGCCCTCGAGCGCCGGATCGACAAACGTGTCCATGCCGACCTTGGTCAGCACGCCCGGACGCCGCGCCGCGCCCTCGCGCAGCATGTCGAACACGATTCCGGAGGGGAAGTTCCAGGCCGCCACGTCGCCGGCCAGAATGCGCTGCCAGATCAGCGGCGGCTCGGCATTGGTCGGCCCCGATGGATACGAGCCGCCGATGATGCGGCCGAGCAAGCCCGGCAAGGCGATGTGATCGACCCCCTTGGTGCCGAACATGTCGCCCGCGGCGATCGGATGGATTGTCGTGATGTTGCGAGGAGCTCCCTCCGCCGCGAAGCGTTTGCCAATGGCTTCAAGCACGGCGTCCGGGCAGAGCAGACCGGACGAAGAATTGACCGCCACCACCGCTCCATCGCCTATCTCGGCGACAGCCTCCGCTGCGGACCTGACCTTGCTCACGCTTCCTCTCCATAAGACTTGGCAATAAGTAACTAGATAGTTATAACCGTATAGCCGTCCGCGGCTTGCAAGGCAAGCTCCGTGCCGGCGGCAACCAGTGGGAGGATTTCGATGAACATCATGTTCCAGAAGACGAACCAGCGGATGTTTGGGACTTTCCCTCTCAAGGGGGATACGCTGCGCGCCGCGATCGAGGCTGCGATCGACGCAGGTTACCGCGCGTTCGACACGGCTCAGGCTTATGGCAATGAAGCCGATACAGGCCTGGCCTTGGCCGAGAGCGGCATACCCCGGGACGAGCTCTGCATCACCACAAAGGTCACCGTGGAGAACTTCTCGGCCGAGCGGTTCATGCCGTCCGTCGAACAGTCCTTGCGGGATCTGAAGTTGGATCACGTCGACATCCTTTTGCTTCACTGGCCGACGCCGGGAGGCGACATCAAGCTTTCACTTGAGCTGCTTCAGGAAGCACAGGAACGGGGGTTCGCCAGCACCATCGGAGTTTCGAACTACACAGCGGCGATGATGCGCCAGGCGAGGCAGATCACCGGCGTGCCGCTCGTGACCAATCAGGTGGAATTCCATCCGCTTCTTGACCAG
>RXJA01000141.1 GCA_003963455.1 Hyphomicrobiales bacterium | reverse complement strand
GCTAAACTTATAGTTGCCAACGACAACTATGCGGAAGCTCGTCTCGCTGCTTAATGCGGCGCGAACGCTTCAAATCAAGCCCTAGAGGTTCGCACTTCTAGGCGGGGTTCGGAGGTACCTGGCAACAGAAACCTCCACCTTCCCCCATTTTTGCTTCTTCCCAATCAACCGACGGCCAAGGCTCGTCCGGCGCTTGGTGCGCGGCGCGCAGCCTTGCCGCTCATCCTCAATGGACAAGCGATGCAAAATGATTGCGACCGATTTTTCGTGCTGACCGGCGGCCCCGGCTCGGGCAAGACCACCTTGATCGAGGCGCTGCGGGCCAATGGCTTTGCGACGGCGACCGAGGCTGGGCGCGGCATCATCCGCGACCAGGCGGCCATCGGCGGCCCTGCCCTTCCCTGGCGGGATCGCGCGCTCTTTGCCGAACTGATGCTGTCCTGGGAATTGCGCTCGTGGCACGCCGCGCGCGCCGGACCGCCAGGCCCGATCTTCTTCGACCGCGGAGTGCCCGACACGATCGGCTATCTCAGGCTCTGCGGCCTGCCCGTCCCGGACCATGTTGCAAGCGCGGCCAAAAAATTCCGCTACGCGGGCCGCGTCTTCGTGTCGCCGCCATGGCCGGAGATCTTCATCCAGGACGAGGAGCGCAAGCAGACGCCCGACGAGGCCGAGCGCACATTCCGCTCGGTGACCGGCGTCTATGCCGAGCTAGGCTACGAATTGGTGCCGTTGCCTCTCGCTCCGGTCGAGGAGCGGCTGCGCTTCATCCTCGATCGGGCAGTCTTGGCGTGTACATGAAAAAGGCTGGGCAAGCCCGGCCTTTTCTGTCTCGTCTGCGATTACCTATTCCGCCGGCGCCTCGGCCGCTTCGCGTGCGCGGCCGAGCGTCAGCTTGGCCAGCGAGAACGAGATCACCGCGCAGAGCGCGATGCCGGCCACCATCGGCAGCGGCGTGCCGTCGAAGTAGATACCGGCGACGCCCATCGCCAGCGCGCCGATGGCGAAGTGCAGCGTGCCCATCAGCGCCGAGGCCGTGCCCGCGATCTCGCCATGTTCTTCCATCGCCAGCACCGAGGTGGTGGGGATGACAAGGCCAAGGAAGCCGTAGCCGACGAAGAGCAGCGCCGCCATCACGTCGAGCCGGTCGACGCCCGACGCCATGATCGCGAACAGCGCCACCATCACCGTGGCATAGCCGGTGACCGCCACCCATACGACGCGCCTCAAGCCGAAGCGGTCGGCCAGCATCCCAGTCAGCTGCGACATGCCGATGAAGGCAACCGCGTTGATCGAGAAGAACACGCTGTAGACCGACGGCGACAGGCCGTAGTGGTCGATCAGGATGAAGGACGAGCTCGACAGATAGACGAAGAAGCTTGCAATGCCGAAGCCGGCGATTGCCACCAGGCCGAGGAAGTGCCGGTCGCCCATCAGGAGGCGGTAGCCGGCGAGCGCAGTACCGAAGGACGAACCGGCGCGATCCTCGACGGGGCGCGTTTCCTTGAGTGAGGTCGCAAGCAGGATGGTGGCCAGCGCCGCAGCGCCAGTCACCGTCCAGAATACGGCGCGCCAGCCAAAGCTCTCGATGATCTGGCTGCCGGTCAAAGGTGCGAGGATAGGCGACACCGAGAACACCAGCATCAAAAGCGACATCAGCTTTGCGGCCTCGTTGCCGGTGTGCAGGTCGCGCACGATCGCGCGCGGCACCGCCATGCCGGCGCTGGCACCGAGACCCTGCAGGAAGCGAAAGGCGATCAGCCACTCGATGGTCGGGGCCATCGCCGAGCCGACGCCGCCGGCCATGAACAGCGCGAGACCCGCGTAAAGCGGCACCTTGCGCCCGACCATGTCGGAGATCGGGCCGACGACGATCTGGCCGAAGCCCATCGACAGGAAGAAGATCAAAAGGCTCATCTGCACAGCGGCTGTGCCGGCATGCAGATCCTGGCCGATCGAAGGCAGCGCGGGAAGATACATGTCGATCGCAAACGGGCCGATCGCGGACAACAAGCCGAGCACGACCGCGATGCGGAGGAATTTGGGACTCATGATAAGGCTCTTTTCGGATCTGGTTGCCGCCGCGAAATACCGGCGTCTGAACCCAGGACGTTCCATCCCGCGGAAAACCTACATTCAGAGCGAATGCATCCGTCGTTTTCAGAGTGGACTTATTCGTCTCTCGGAAGCGAATTCATTCATCTCCGCAGCGCGGACTTCCCTTTATTGTGTCCACAAATTTAGACAGGCTTGTCCAATTCGTCAATCACCGCTATATGGATTTTGATGAGGCACGGCGTTTCTCCTGACACTTTCCCGCCACGCAGCCATGAGGCCAAACGCGTGTCGGTGGTCGATGCCGCTGCGTCCGTCTTCTGCCGGGAAGGCTACGCCGGCGCCAATATCGACCTGATCGCGGCCGAGGCCGGCGTCTCGCGCCAGACCGTCTACAACCATCACGGCGACAAGGAAAACCTCTTCGTCGCCGTCGTGCGCGACCTGACGGAGCGCTGCAATGCCGGCATCTTCGCCACCATCGCCACCTTCCCCGACCAGCCCAAGGACCTGGAAGCCGACCTGATCGCCTTTGCCGTGCGCATGAACCGCAACTGCATCTGCAACCGCGACGGCCGTTTCCTGCGCAAGCTGATCCAGG
>RXJA01000497.1 GCA_003963455.1 Hyphomicrobiales bacterium | reverse complement strand
GTCATCCTCAATGCAAAAGCACGCGACGCGCGCAAACAGTTCGCAAATGCAACTTGACACCTCAGATAGTCGCTCATCCGTCTTGCCGCTGCGCGGCAATCCACCTTCCCCCACAAGGGGGGAAGGAAGAAATGACTGATCCCCTTTTGTTCCGATTTTCCTTGGCGATCGCGCCGTGCCGCGCTACCTGTTGCGCGTGACCGAGCAGCCGCGCCTTGCCGAACAGAATGCCGCCGTCCTGCTGCCCGAGCCGTTCGTCAAATGGTTCGGCGAAAAGGGCTGGTCGCCGCGCGTCCATCAGCTCGAACTGCTGGCGAAGGCTCAAGGCGGCCAATCGGTGCTGCTGATCGCGCCGACAGGCGCCGGCAAGACGCTGGCCGGTTTCCTGCCGTCGCTGACCGAGCTTGCCAACCGTCCGAAGCGCAAACCGGGCCAGGCGCATCGCGGCATCCACACGCTCTACATCTCGCCGCTCAAGGCGCTGGCCGTCGACATCGAGCGCAATCTCGGCAAGCCGGTCGAGGAGATCGGTCTGCCGCTCACCATCGAGACGCGCACGGGCGACACGCCCTCGCACAAGCGCCAGCGGCAGAAATTGGCGCCGCCCGACATCCTGCTGACCACGCCCGAGCAGCTCGCTTTGCTGATTGCCTCCAATGACGCCAAACGCTTCTTCGAGGATCTGCGCTATGTAGTGCTCGATGAACTGCATTCGCTGGTCACCTCGAAGCGCGGGCATCTGCTGGCGCTTGGCCTGGCGCGGTTGCGCGCCTTCGTTCCCAAGCTGCAGACCATAGGCCTGTCGGCCACCGTCGCCGAGCCCGACGAATTGCGGCGCTGGCTGGTCGCCCAGAATCCACCCGGCGAGATGGCCGGGTTGATCACGGTCGCCGGCGGCGCCAAGCCCGATATCTCGATCCTAGACTCGCGCGAGCGCGTGCCGTGGTCGGGTCATTCGGCCCGCTACGCCATTCCCGAGATCTATGAAGCGATCAAGAAACACCGCACGACGCTTCTCTTCGTCAACACGCGCAGCCAGGCCGAGCTTTTGTTCCAGGAGCTTTGGCGGGCGAATGAGGACTCGCTCCCCATTGCGCTCCATCACGGCTCGCTCGATGTCGGCCAGCGTCGGCGCGTCGAGAAAGCGATGGCCGACAATGCGCTGCGCGCCATCGTCGCCACTTCGACGCTCGACCTCGGCATCGACTGGGGCGATGTCGACCTTGTCGTGCATGTCGGCGCGCCGAAGGGCGCCAGCCGCCTGGCGCAGCGCATCGGCCGCGCCAACCACCGCATGGACGAGCCGTCGAAGGCGATCCTGATCCCGGCCAACCGCTTCGAAGTGCTGGAATGCCGCGCCGCGCTCGACGCCAACTATCTCGGCGCGCAGGACACGCCGCCGCTGATCAAAGGCGCGCTCGACGTGCTGTCGCAGCACGTGCTGGGCGTCGCCTGCGGCGGACCGTTCGACGCCGACCTTCTGTTTGAGGAGGTTCGAAGTGCGGCTCCATACGCTGCTTTGGAGCGCGAGACCTTCGACCGCGTCGTCGACTTCGTCGCCACTGGCGGCTACGCGCTGAAGAACTACGAGCGCTATGCCCGCATCCGCCGGAACAAGGACGGGCTGTGGCGTGTGTCGCACCCGAGAGTCGCGCAGCAGTACCGGCTGAATGTCGGCACCATCGTCGAAATGCCCGAACTCAACATCCGCTATGTCCGGCAGGGCCGGGGCATGACGGGGCGCGGCGGGCCGGTGCTTGGCAAGATCGAGGAGTATTTCGCTGAGACGCTGCGCCCCGGCGACAATTTCCTCTTCGCAGGCAAGGTGCTGCGCTTCGAAGGCATTCGCGAGAATGAGTGCGTCGTCTCCAACGGCGCCGGCGCCAACATCATCGTGCCGTCCTATGCCGGCGGCAAGTTCCCGCTGTCGACCTATCTGGCTGAGCAGGTGCGCGGCATGCTGGCCGACAGCGACCGCTGGAAGCTCTTGCCCGAACAGGTGGCGGACTGGCTGCGGATCCAGGAAGAGAAGTCGGTGCTGCCTAAGCGCGGCGATCTTCTGGTCGAGACCTTTCCGCGCGGCAACCGCCATTACATGGTCGCCTATCCTTTCGAGGGCCGGCTGGCGCACCAGACGCTCGGCATGCTTTTAACGCGCCGGCTGGAGCGCGCCCATGCCAGGCCGCTCGGCTTCGTCGCCACCGATTACTCGCTGGCGGTGTGGGCGCTGGACGATATGGCGGCACTGTTCAAGGCCAGGAAGCCGTCGCTTGGCCAGCTCTTCGACGAGGACATGCTGGGCGACGATCTGGAAGCCTGGCTGAACGACAGCTGGATGCTGAAGCGCACTTTCCGCAATTGCGCCGTCATCGCCGGGCTGATCGAGAAGCGCTATCCCGGCCAGGAGAAGAGCGGGCGCCAGGTGACCGTCTCGGCCGACCTCATCTACGACGTGCTGCGCAGCCACGAGCCCGACCATATCCTGCTGCAGGCAACGCGCACCGATGCCTCGGCCGGATTGCTCGATGTCAGCAGACTTGGCGAGATGCTCTCGCGTGTGCGCGGCCGAATCGTGCATAAGCATCTCGACCAGATCTCGCCGCTGGCGGTGCCGGTGATGCTGGAGATCGGCAAGGAATCGGTCAATGGCGGCGCCAACGACACGCTT
>RXJA01000251.1 GCA_003963455.1 Hyphomicrobiales bacterium | reverse complement strand
TTCAAGAACGCGGACATCGTATTCGGGGCCGACCAGGCAGGTTCGCTGGCGCTGATCGACCAGGGCGCCACCCATGCCGAGATCCTCGAAAAGACCGGCAACGTGCTGGGCTGCGCCGGCGCCAGCCTCACCGTGCATGAGGGCGAGATCTCGGTGCTGATGGGCCTCTCGGGCTCCGGCAAGTCGACGCTGCTCAGGGCCGTCAACCGGCTGAACGTCGTGTCGCGCGGCCAGGTGCTGGTCAAGGACGGCGACCGCACCGTCGATGTCGTCACCTGCGACGAGGCGACCTTGCGGCGGTTGCGCCAGAAGCAGGTGGCCATGGTCTTCCAGCAGTTCGGCCTGCTGCCGTGGCGCACGGTCGAGGAAAATGTCGGCTTCGGCCTCGAGCTTGCCGGCGTTCCGGAGGCCGAGCGCAAGGCGCGCGTGCAGAAGCAACTGAAGCTTGTCCATCTCGATCAGTGGTCGAAGAAATACGCCCATGAGCTTTCGGGCGGCATGCAGCAGCGCGTCGGTCTCGCCCGGGCCTTCGCCACCGAGGCGCCAATCCTGTTGATGGACGAGCCGTTCTCGGCGCTCGACCCGCTGATCCGCACCAAGCTGCAGGACGAACTGCTGCAGCTCCAGGCGGAGCTGAAGAAGACCATCATCTTCGTCAGTCACGACCTCGAGGAGGCGCTGAAGATCGGCAGCCACATCACGATCATGGAAGGCGGCCGCATCGTCCAGACCGGCGCGCCGGAAGATATCGTGCTCAGGCCCGCCAACGACTATGTCCGCGACTTCATCGCCAATGTGAACCCGCTGTCGGTGCTGACGGCTTGGAACGTGATGCGCGACCGCCGCGACCTGGAGCAGGGCGCGGACGGCTGGGTCTGGCTCGACCGACGCAAGACGACGCGCTTCAAGATCGATGAGCACGGTCTGGTGGCGGCGGCCGAACGCGACGGCAAGCCGGCGGTGTGGGTCTCCTGCGTCGATGTCGAGGGTCAGCCGGAGGAGGGCGCCCAAGTGTTCTGGGCCAATCCCGGCACGCCGCTGAAGACGGTGATGCTCGCCATGCACCGTTCGCAGACGGCGCCGGTGGCGCTGTTCGACGAAGGTTCGCGCTTCGTCGGCGCGATCGGCATCAGGGACGTGCTGAGCGCGGTGTTGCGGCGTTAGCCGTCTTCGCAGGCGCCCCCGGTCTCCGGTCCGGGGCGTTCTGCCTGCGGCTTGTCTTTCGCTTCCTTCGGGCGCAGAATCCACCCGTTGCGTGGCCATGCGCCAGAGGGGTGATACCGACGTCGCGCACAGGGGTTCCAGGCGCGGTAGCGCTGTCGATTGTCGCCGGGGTCTCGCTTGGAAGCGACGCGGCGTTCAGCCAGGATTTTGTCATCGGCAATGGCGTCACCGCCGGCCAGCAGACGATGAGCAATATCGGCGATACCGGCATCGTGCGGGCGAACGGAGCGATCGAAACATTCGGTGCCGGCATCGATGCCGTGCGGATGCTCGACTCGAACCAGCGGCTGACCAATTACGGGCTGATTGCAACATTGGGCGGCGGTGCCGCCAACGTGCATTCGCAAGGAGCCGGCGCGACCATCCTCAACAACGGAGTCATCCTCGCGATAGGCGATGGCTCGATCGGCGTCCTGTCGGAGGGCGGCAACGCGCATATCGCGAACAATGGCTCGATCGAAGCGCTTGGCGTCGCCACATACGGCATCATCAGCGATGCCCCGGGCGGGCGTATGGACAACCACGGCTTCATCGGCGTGTCCGGCACGGCCGCCGCCGGCATAATCGGCGATGGGCCGGACCTGACGATAGACAACAGCGGCTCGATCGAGGCCTATGGGACCGCGGCCGCCGGGATCATCTGGCAGAACAATGGGCTTCGGCTCGACAATTCCGGCTCGATCACCGTGTCGGGCCTGGCTTCCGTCGGCATCGGCGCCAGCGGCAATGACATCACGATCGCCAACAGCGGCACGGTCTATGTCTTCGGGACGGCCTCGACAGGCATAGGCACCCTGTTCGGCAATGCCGCGATCAGCAATTCGGGTTCGGTCATCGTGGGGGGCGTGGGCGGTGTGGCCATCGCCGCCCAGGGCGGCAACTCCGTCATCACCAATTCCGGCCGCGTCTTCAGCGACCAGAGCGTGGCGATCTATTTCGGCGCGTCCGGCGCGACACTGAACCTGTTGGGCGGGACGGCCATCCAGGGACCGATCGTCTTTTCCGGCGGCGGCAACACTGTGACCTTCGGCCCTGCGCTCAACGCCGTCATGAGCTTTTCGGGAAGCGGCTTGCCGCAAACCGTCCTCACAGGCGGCAGGCCGTTCGTGACGAGCGGCGACAGCGTGGCGGTTGTCGACATCACCGGATTTGCCAGCAGCGGGCCGCTGATCGAGGACCTTGTCGACGGCATAGCCGGCGCCGTCGAGGCGCGCATATCTGCCCCAGGCGACGACATTTTTGCGCCGCATAAAGGTCGGGACGCCTGGGTTTCCACGTTCGGCGGGATACGCTCCCAGGGCGGTTCCGGAGCATCTGCCGGGTTCAGCGAGGCGCTTGGCGGCATCGTCGCCGGCGCTGAAAGGCGCTCGGGTGACGGCTTCCTGGGAGGCTTGTTCCTCGGAGGTGCCGCCGGATCGACCGAGGTCGACGACGAGGCGCAGGAGATCGTCCATCGCGGCGTGTTTGCCGGCGGCTATCTCGGCTATGACGGGGGTGATCATTTCGCCGAGGCGGCATTCGTGGCCGGTGTGTTCCAGGAGCGCAGCCGCCGCCGTGTCGCGAACAATCTGGTGCTCGATGGCGTCGAGACGGCGAGGGCGGATTTCAATAGCTTTTTCCTCAGCCCGTCGGTCACGCTCGGCATGCGGCTGCCGGTCACCGCGGGCACGCTGATGCCCAGCGTGCGGCTGCGTTACGCGGGGCTCTTCGTCGACGACTATGAGGAGACCGGTTCGGACGGCGATCTCGCGGTCTCGCGGCGCAACGTCAATCTCTTCGAGGCGCGTGGCCAGCTCGCGCTGGCTTTGACACCCGTCAGCACGCCAAATCAGGCATGGCAAACCACCCTTAGAGCGGGCATCGACGCGATCGCGCAGACCAGCGGTGACGTGTCGGCGACATTGCTCGGCCAGGACATTTCCTTCCCCGCCGGTGGCAGGAAATTTGCGCTGCGCGGCTTTGCCGGCGCAAACGTCGCGGCGGAGGTGAGCGCCGGCATGACGCTGAATGCCGGCTTCGAGGCCGGTTACGGAAGCGACAATGCCTTCACCATCCGGGGCGTGGCTCGCCTCAACAAGGCTTTTTGAGGCGACTCGACGACTCGGTGACACATTTGAAGCTGGCACTTCCTGGCTGTAGGGAAGGTTGTCTACGGACGAATATATTTTTCGAAATCCATTCCGATTCCGCTGGTCCGTGCGGTAAGATATTGCCGCGACCGTTCGGATGGCGTCCGGCGGCGCGAAAGATCAGCGGGGTATTTGGCGAATGATCTTCCGTCAGCTCTTCGATTCCGTTTCCGGCACCTATTCCTATCTCCTTGCCAGCCGGCGCGGCGGCGAGGCGCTGATCATCGATCCGGTGCTGGAGAAGGTCGATCGCTATCTGCAACTGGTGAATGAACTGGACCTGAGGCTGGTCAAGGCGGTGGACACGCATCTTCACGCCGACCACATCACCGGTCTCGGCGCGCTGCGCGACAGGACGCATTGCGTGACGGTGATGGGGGAGCAGACCAAGGCCGACGTGGTGTCGATGCGGCTTGCCGACGGCGACAAGCTTGGCATCGAAGGACTGGCGCTCGACGTCGTCTATACGCCCGGCCACACCGACGATTCCTACAGCTTCGTCCTGCCCGACCGCGTCTTCACCGGCGATACGCTGCTCATCCGCGGCACCGGCCGCACCGATTTCCAGAACGGCGATCCGCGCCAGCAATATGAATCGATCTTCGGCCGTTTGCTCAAATTGCCGGACGAGACGATGATCTTCCCCGCGCATGACTACAAGGGCGAGACCGTGTCGACGATCGGCGAGGAGAAAGCCTTCAACCCGCGCCTGCAGGTGAAGTCGGTCGACGAGTATGTGAACATCATGAACAATCTGAACCTGGCCAACCCGAAGATGATGGATGTTGCCGTGCCCGCCAACATGCGGGTCGGGCTGCACCAGGACGACATCGCCAGCCGCGGCTGGGCGGTGAGCGCCGAGCAGGCGCTGGCGCTGGTCGGACGGCCCGACGTGGCGCTGATCGATCTGCGCGAGCAGCCAGAACGCGAGCGCCACGGCGTTATCCCCGGCGCGATCCATCTGCCCTATGCGCGGCTGCAGGAGAACATCGCCGCCGGCGGTATGCTGCATGAGCTGGCGAAGTCGACGGCCAAGCAGCTCCTGTTCTACTGCGCCTTCGGCGAGCGTTCGGCGATGGCGGTGCAAGCTGCGCAAGACGTTGGAATTTCCAGCGCCCGCCACATCCAGGGTGGCATCGACGCCTGGCGCAAGGCCAGCGGTCCGCTGATGCACTGAGGTGTGTTGATATTCAGGTGAGGCCGGCCTGCAAATGGCGGCTTCCTGCGCTTCCGGTGTTAACGTACTCAAGTACGCTCCGCTCCGGCCTTCGCCGGCCGAAGCCCTCATAAGTGTCTCCGCTCTGTGAAGGCTACGGCCGGCGTAGGCCGGTTCTCGGAACCCACCCAGTTTGGTCGCTTCGCGCCCGTCTTCGACTCCGGCTCGGCCTGACCTGAATCTCAACGCACCTTAGGGGTGAGGGCCTGGCGGCTCAGTTCAATCCGATCAGCTTCGCGCCGTTGCGGAACAGGGCTTCGGCATCGCGGTCGAAGCGGAACGTCGCGATGAAATCGTCGGCGCGATAGTTCGGCAACGTATTGCGGATCGTGGCGGCGAAGCTTCGCGCTTCATCCTGCCGGCCGGCCAGGGCCAGGCAGTGGGCGGCGATCGCCAGGATGATGATATGGGCGTTTGGCCTGGCGGCGGCCTTCAGCGCCCATTCGGCGGCCGCTTCGAATTCGCCGAGACGGGCATGGGCCATGGCGCGGGCGCCCATCATGCCGAACAGCAGCGGGTCGAAGGGGCTGAGATGGCGCGAATGATCGGACGAACCGATCGCCGATTGCGGGTCGCCCGACTGCGAATGGACGAAGGACAACGCGTAGTGGCCGAGAGCGAAATTGGGGCTGAGGTCGACGGCGCTCGCCAATTCCAGCAGCGCGCCGTCCTGCTCGCCGCGCAGCCACAGCGCCCGGCCCATCGCCCAGTGGGCGGCGGGGTTGCGGTCATCGACCAGCAGGCTGTGGCCCGCGCTTTCAAAGGCAAGCGCGGTCTCGCGGTCGCGGTCGCCCCAGCGCTGGAAGGCGCTCTGCCAATGGGTGAAGGAAAGGCCGGCATAGGCGCGGGCGAAGGTCGGGTCGAGCTTCAAGGCTTCGTTGAAGAAATGCTGCGCCAGTTCGTTTTCCTGCCGCGTGAAGCGGTACATGTGCCAGAGGCCGCGATGGTAAGCCTCCCAGGCGTTGAGCGAGTTGGGCGCCTTGAGCAGCGCGCGATTGCGCTCCACGGTGGCGATCTCGGCGGCGATCGAGGAGACGATGCTGTTGCCGATGTCGTCCAGCACCACGAAGATGTCGTCGGGTTTGTGCTCGAATGTCTCGGCCCAGACAATCCGCGCCGTGCGCACCTCGACGAGCTCGACGGCAACGACGATCCGCCCCGGCAGGCTGCGCACCGAGCCCGTCGCGACATAGTCGACATTCAGCCTGCGTCCGGCGTCTTCCGGGGCAATGTCCTTTTCGGCGAGCGCGAAGACGGAGCCCCGGGCGATGACGAAGAAATCGCGAAGCTTGGCAAGCCGCGTGATGATGTCGTGCGTGAGGCCGTCGGCCAGCCCGCCGCGCAAGCCGCCAGAGCCGGCGCTCTCTGCAAACGGCATCACCGCGAGCGATGCCCGGCGCGTCGCCGCTGGCTCGGATTCGATCGCGGCGCCCCGCGATTCCTGGATCGGGAAAGCAGACTCGGATCGTTGGCCTGGCGTTGCGCCGGCGTTCCGGGCTCTTATCTCCTGCCAAGCCTCGCGCAACGGCGTGAAATCCAGTTCTTCCGAATGGAACAGCTCCGCCGCTGTGGCAAGATGCTCCTCGCCGGCGTTGATCTGCCCGCGCCGGGCCAGGTTTTCCAGCAGCGCCACATGCGCGCGGCCGTCGAAGGGCGCAAGCTCCAGCCACTTGTCGATATAGGCGCCGGCCTCATCGGCTCCGCGCGGGAGAAGACCGATGATGTGCTCGAGGATGGCGACATGGCATGCGCCGAAACGGCGGCGTTGCGCCGTCAGCCAACTGCCGAAATGCGGGCTGCGATCGAGTTCCAGGCTGTCGAGAAAGTCGCCCGCGAACAATTCCGCAAGCGCCCGCAGTCGGTCGAGGCCAAGCGTCTCGATCCCTTCCGCCACCGCGGCAGCGGCTTCGACGGCATCGACGCTCGTGCCGCCGAGGCGAAGCGCCACGGTATCGCCTTCCGTCTCGATCCGGTGCAGGCCCGGTTCGTCGAGCGCGGCGCGCAGCTTGCTCAGGCACCAGCGCAGTTCGCCGCGCGGGTCGTTGGGCACGTCCCAGAGAAGTTCGCAAAGCCGGCTGCGGCTCACAGGGTGCGGGGCCAGCGCCAGATAGGCAAGCAGCGCGCGCAGCTTGCGTGACGAGGGCAAGGTAACGGGCACTCCGTCACGGGCAATCGTCAGTTGCCCGAGCAGCCTTACGGACAGGCCAACGGGGCCGTTCAGGCTCGATCGGGTGGATTCCACGTATGTTTCCACGCTTTCTCCAACGCTGGCCAGTTGGTCCATATTCTATCACCAAAGACGACAGGAGGCAGCCGGCAGCCCCATTCCGCGCCGGAACGCCGCCGTTGCCGCTTTTAGCGGCAGATCAAGCAACCTATCGCGGCCAGGTGTCGAAACCGCGCCGCCAAAGCTGCCGGTCTGTAACCGGCACGTGAGGACATTGAGGAGAAAGCGATGTTGCATCAATTGAAAATCAGAACCACGGCCGGGCGCGGCCGCCTGTTCGACAGCATTCTCGACACGGTCGGCGACACGCCGGTCATCCGCGTCAACAATCTCGCCCCGGCGCATGCGACGATCTATGTGAAGGCCGAGTTCTTCAATCCGGCGGCCTCGGTGAAGGACCGGCTGGCGCTCAACATCATCGAGGAAGGCGAACGCAGCGGCAAGTTGAAGCCCGGCCAGACGGTGGTCGAGGCAACGAGCGGCAATACCGGCATCGGCCTTGCAATGGTCTGCGCGCAGAAGGGCTATCCGCTGGTGGTGACGATGGCCGACAGCTTCTCCATCGAGCGCCGCAAGCTGATGCGGATGCTTGGCGCCAAGGTGGTGCTGACGCCGCGTGCCCAAAAAGGGTTCGGCATGTACAAGAAGGCCGTCGAACTCGCCGAGGCCAATGGCTGGTTCCTGGCCCGCCAGTTCGAGACGGAAGCCAACGCCGCCATCCACGAAGCGACCACGGGCCGGGAGATCATCAATGATTTTGCCGGTTCAAGGCTGGACTATCTGGTCACCGGTTATGGCACGGGCGGCACTGTGGCCGGCGTCGGCCGCGTGCTGCGCCAGGAACGGCCGGAGGTCAGGATCGTGCTGGCCGAGCCGGCCAACGCCCAACTGGTCGGCAGCGGTACGCGCCAGGAGCGCGGCGCCGGCGGGGCGCCGGCCGCCAGCCATCCGGCTTTCGAGCCGCATCCGATCCAGGGTTGGACGCCGGACTTCATCCCCAATGTGCTGCAGGAGGCGATCGACAAGCACTATTACGACGAGGTGGTCCCGATCCCCGGTCCCGAAGGCATCAAATGGGCGAAGGCGCTGGCGCAGCGGGAAGGCATCTTCACCGGCATCTCCGGCGGCGCCACTTTCGCCTTGGCGCGCCAGATCGCGGACAAGGCTCCGGCCGGCTCGGTGATCCTGTGCATGCTGCCCGACACGGGTGAGCGCTACATGTCGACGCCGCTCTTCGATGGCATCGAGGCCGACATGGACGCCGAGGAGACGGCGCTGTCGCGCTCGACACCGAGCTGCCAGTTCGACGTCTGACGACAGGAACCGCGACGACGCCGCGTATGGCGGCGTCGCCCTTTTGCGCGCGGATCGCCCATGCGCCGGTGGAGAGACAGGATGGATACATTTCAGGAAGCGACGGCCGCGGACGAAACGCTCGATCCGCCGGATTGGGCCGAGGTGGGAGGGCTCTCGCACCGGATCGTCGACGACGCCATCACCTATCTCAAAGATGTGCGCGAGCGTCCGGTCTGGCGCGAGATGCCGCCAGAGGTGCGATCGTTCTTCAGCGCACCGTTGCCGCGATCGCCGTCGCCGGTGGCCGACGTCTATGGCGATGTCGCCCGCAACGTCATGCCTTACCCGATGGGCAACGTCCATCCGCGCTTCTGGTCGTGGTACATGGGGGCCAGCAACTTCACCGGCGCGCTCGGCGATTTCCTGGCTGCGATCCAGGGTTCCAATCTCGGCGGCGGCAATCACGCCGCCGGCTTGATGGACGGTCAGGTCGTCGACTGGTGCAAGGAGATGGTCGGCTTTCCGGCCTCGGCCAGCGGCACGCTGGTCAGCGGCGGCTCGATGGCCAATATCATCGGGTTGACGGTGGCACGCAATGTAAAGGCCGGGGTCGACGTGCGCGAGCGTGGCGTCGGCGCCATCTCCAAGCCGTTGCGCTACTATGCCTCGGACCAGGTCCATTCCTGCCACCGGAAGGCCATGGAGGCGTTGGGCCTCGGCAATCGGGCACTTCGGCGGATCCCGACCGATGCCGGTTTGCGCATCGACATAGCGGCGCTCAAGGCGGCAATCGCGGAGGACCGCGAGGCGGGGTTCAAGCCGGCCTGCGTGATCGGCACCGCCGGCACCGTCAATACCGGCGCCATCGACGACCTTCAGGCGCTGGCGGCCGCAGCGGCCGAGGAAGGGCTCTGGTTCCATGTCGACGGCTGCATCGGCGCGCTGATCGCGATCGCACCCGAGAACCGATCGCTTGTCGCAGGCATCGAGCAGGCGGATTCGATCGCGCTCGATCCGCACAAATGGCTGCATGCGCCGTTCGAAGCCGGCTGCGCGCTGGTGCGGGACGCATCCGCGCACCGCAATACATTTGCCGTGACGCCCGAATATCTGGAATCCACGCCGCGCGGCCTCGCCTCCGGGGAGTGGCTGCACGATTACGGCCTGCAGACGTCGCGCGGCTTCCGCGCGCTGAAGATCTGGATGGCGCTGAGGGAACACGGCATCGAGAAATTCGGCCGGCTGATCGACCAGAACATCGCCCAGGCCCGCTACCTCACCCGGTTGGTCGAGGCCGAGCCGGCGCTGGAGCTGATGGCGCCCACCACCATCAACATCGTCAGCTTTCGCCGCCGGCTGAGCGGAGGGTCCGAGGAGAGGCTCAAGGCGCTCAACACCGAGATCATGCTGCGGCTGCAGGAAGAAGGCATCGCGGCCTTATCCGATACCACCGTGCAAGGCCGGCACTGCCTGAGAGTGGCGATCGCCAATCACCGCACGCGCCGCGACGATCTCGACCTGCTGGTCACAGAGATGCTGAGGCTGGGACGGGAAATCGAGGCCGCCGCGACACCTTTGTGAAGCGCGCGGCCGTATCTCACCCGGCCGGCAGCGCGGTGCCAGGCCTATAAAGCATGATCGGCCGGATTTCATAGATGGCGGTGGGATTGACGCGTTTGAGGTCGCGCGCGGCGGCGACCGCCTCATCCAGGCTCGCGCAGTTGAGCACATAGAGGCCCAGTAGTTGCTCCTTGGTCTCCGCGAACGGGCCATCGATCACCATGGCGTCGGCGGGGCCGCGCAAAGTTACCGCCTCCGCCGTCGGGCCAAGCCTTGCCGCGGGCCCAAGCTTGCCCTCCCGGGTCAGCCTGGTGTTGACCTCCAGCAGGTCCTTCATCAGCGCCGCATCCTCGTCGGGCGTCCAGGACTGGACAGTGTCTTCGACGTGATAGGCGAGGACGGCGTAGAACATCGGCGTGGTTCCCTCGTGATCTGGCGGACCGCACTATCACAAGGATGGTTCGACTGATCCAGAGGCGCGGGCGGCGGACCGGGGCCGCTCCTGACTCAAGCTGCCACGGGCAGCCGCAGCTCGGTCAGCAAGCCGCCGCCGGGGTAATTGGAAAGATCGACGTCGCCGCCGGCGCCACGTGCTATGTTGCGGGCGATGGTGAGGCCGAGACCGAGGCCGCCGGTCGTGCGGTTGCGCGATTCCTCCAGCCGCACGAAGGAGCCGAAGACGGCATCCAGCTTCGCCTGCGGGATTCCGGGACCCTCGTCTCGGATAGAAAGCGTGATGGTGTCGCCCGATCGGTGAACGCCGAGATGCGCCTTCTTGCCGTAGGTCACCGCGTTCTGAATGAGATTGGTGACGCAGCGGCGCAGCGCCACCGGCCGTGCGATGCAGATCAGTCCGCGCGAAGGGGTCGCGTCGTCGTCGAAGGATGCGTCTTCGAAAGAGTCCGCGACCGATTCCACAAGCGACCAGAAATCGATCCGCTCGGCCTTTTCCTCGGTCACCTCGAATTTGGCGAAGTCGATGACGGAACTCGCGATGCTTTCGATGTCGGCGAGGTCGTGCGCGAGCGCATCCCGCGCGGGCGACCTGCGCAGCAGTTCGAGGCGCAGGCGCATCCGGGTCAGCGGCGTGCGCAGGTCATGCGCCAGCGCCGCTGCGAGGTGCTCGCGGTCCTCGACATAATCGCGCAGCCGCATCTGCATGGCGTTGATCGCCTTCGCCGCGGCGCGGATCTCGCGGCTGCCGCTCTCGGCGATCGGCGGGCTTTTCAGATCCTTGCCGATCCGCGTCACCGCCGTTTCCATCATCCGGTAGGGCGCGGTCAGCCGCCGCAGCGACCAGATCGACATGATGACGATCAAGCCGGCGATCAGGGAGTAGAGCGGCAGGCTGTCGAGGCTCAGGATCGGTCCCGCCGGCGTGATCGGCTCGGTGAAATTCAACCACTGCCCATCGGAAAAGCGCAATGACGCCGTCAGCTTGTCGCTCTGCGCGAAATCCGCGGCCAGGACCAGAAGGTCGCGTTCGACCTGGCCGACATCCTTGTTCACCGCCTGGCCGTCCGGAACGTCGGCCTCCTGGGTGGCCGGATCGCGCCGCACGCGCGCGTCGGTGATGCCGAATTTCGACAACCGGCCGACCAGGATGTCCTCCAACTCGGCCAGTTCATCGTCGCCGGCAATGGAAGAGGTGACGGCGGGCGTGTCCGAAACCGTCAGCGCATAGGTCGAGTTGAACAGGCCGGACGCGGTCGCCTTGCGCTCTTCGGGCGTGGCGTCATGCATCAGTTGCACGAGCGAATAGGCGCGGTCGTTCAGCCGGTAGAGGTCGACGATACTGTTGGCGGCGGCGCGGTCGCGCGCCACGATGTAAAGCGTCGCTACCTGGCTGAGCATGAGGCCGGCAATGACGATGAGCAGCACCCAGGCCGGCAGGGTCTGCGGCAGGAAGCGTCTCATTCCGACGTCGTCTCGGGCAGGAACTGATAGCCGCCGCTGCGCACCGTCAGGATCAGTTTCGGCGTCTTCGGATCATCTTCCATCTTGCGGCGCAGGCGGCTCACCAGAATGTCGACGCTGCGATCGAAGCTGTAGCCGGTGTCGCCTCCGGAAAGCTCGATCAGCTGTTCGCGGGTCAGCACGCGTCCTGCGCTCTTGACGAGGGTCTGCAGCAGGTTGAACTCCGCCATGGTCAGTTCCACGCGGACGTCGTCGGGCGCCGTCAGGCGCCGCCGTGCGCAGTCCATCGTCCAGCCGGCAAAGTGATAGATCTGCTTGGCGGCAGGGCGACGCGGCTCCGCGCTGCCGTTGCGTCGCAGCACGGCGCGGATGCGGGCCAGAAGCTCGCGCGGATCGAAGGGCTTGGGCACGTAGTCGTCGGCGCCCATTTCGAGGCCCACCACGCGATCGGTCGTTTCGGTGACCGCCGTCAGCATGATGATCGGCGTGGTGTAGTTGGCGCGGATCTCGCGGCAAAGCTCAAGTCCGCTCTTGCCGGGCAGCATCACGTCGAGAACGATCAGGTCCACCGGGGTCCGGCGCAGAATCGCCTCCATCTCGGTGCCGTCGCCGGCCACCGTTGTGTGCAGCCCGCGCTTCTGGAAGAACTCCTGCAGCAGGTCGCGTATGCCCTTGTCGTCGTCGACGATCAGTATGTGCGCATCGGATTTCACTCGAAACCTATCATTCTATTTTGCCGGACATCCCTTCGCGGAACACCGACACGATAGAATTCGGGCCATATCTTGACCAGTGGCCGCGATGCCCGCCTTGGTCGGATTCCCCAGAAACAATCCAGAAACAAAATTCTACAGTCGGGAAAAACTGGTGAAAAATTTCAAGGGCATAACCGGTGCCGTGGCGGTCAGGTCATCGGCTGCGACGCAAGTTTCCGGAGTAACGGACAAGACCAATGCAGAGGTTCTGGATCAGCGTGATGGGTGCTTTGCTCAGCATGTCGCTCATCACAGCAGCAGCCGGCACCTCGACCCCCGCGAAGGTCGCGACTTCCGCGAAGGTCGCGGCCACCGCAAAGGCTGCCCCACTCACCCGGACCGAGCGTTGCACCGATCTCAGCCGTCAAGTTGACGAAGCCCTCGAAACCCATGCCGCGGCAACGCAGGTCACCGCGGCGAAAGCACTGCAAAGAAAGGGAAACCGGTTCTGCGCCAACAAGAAACAGGCACAGGGCATCCGGATGCTCGCAAACGCTTTGAAGCTGCTTGGAGTGACACCGATCGATCCTGCTCAGTGACGCTCACCTAGACCCGCAAGAAAAGGAAAATGAAGCCATGAAGAAGTCCATCCTCTCCGCCCTCGGCCTCGGCGTTGCCCTCGCCTTCGCAATGCCGGCTCTCGGCAACGCCGCCGCCACGACGACCGCTGCCCCGGCTGCTTCGACCACCACCACCGCTCCGGCCGACGCCACTGCCAAGCCGGTGAAGAAAGTCGCCAAGAAGACCGTCAAGAAGCACAAGAAGGCTGCGAAGAAGGTCGTCAAGAAGACCGAAAAGAAGGACGCTCCGAAGACCTGATCCAGGCTTCGATAGCGCATTTTGCAAAGCCGTTCCGGCCATTCCGGCCGGAGCGGCTTACGCGCGACGGAAGCTTCCAGACCAGCGGCTTCCACCGCGCCTGTTCCGGTCCTTAACCTGATTGCAATGCCGGTGCTGTAGGACAATCCGCATGAAGAAGCGGTTTTCGTCCCTGATGCGTTCGCTGACACTCGGCGGCCTGATCGTCACCGCGGCCGTGCGATCGCTGATCATCTTTACCGCAAGCCCCGTGCCGGATCCCGCCAGCGGCAGGACCGAGCCCGAGCTCTTCGCGCCGGTGATCTCATCGAGTTTCGACTATATCACCCCGGCGCAGTCCTGGATCCTGATCGTGCTGACCGGCATGACGCTGATCGGCTTCGCCGGCTGGATATTGTTTGCCTTCATGGAACGCGGCTCGGACATGGACGGCGACGCCGGCTCGGGTAGATCGGGCACCGCGATGCGCCGTCCGATCGGGCGCCAGGGCCGTTGACCCTTCGGCAGCGCTTCCCCACATAAAGTTGACCGTCCACGACCATCGCCATGCGAGCGGACAATTGGACGTACGCGTTACCGCGTGACAAAGTGAGAGCAAGCCTCCAGTTTCCCGCCGCCGGATACGATGCCTGAAACCGTCATCAAGCCCCGCGTCAAGACGCAACCGAAGACTGAGCGGCCGAAGCTCTACAAGGTCATCCTGGTCAATGACGATTTCACCCCGCGCGAGTTCGTGGTGACGGTGCTCAAGGGCGAATTCAAGCTCAGCGAGGATCAGGCGCACCGCGTGATGATCACGGCGCATACGCGCGGCGTGTGCGTGGTCGCGGTGTTTACCAAGGATGTCGCCGAGACCAAGGCAACGCGGGCTACCGACGCCGGCAAGGCCAAGGGCTACCCGCTGCTGTTTACCGTCGAGCCGGAGGAGTAGGGGCAGGCGCTTTTCCTTCTCCGCTTGTGGGAGAAGGTGTCGCCGCAGGCCACGGATGAGGGGTGTTCCAGGGAACGCTGACGTCTCACTCCGCTGGAATACCCCTCATCCGTCTCGGCGCTACGCGCCGATCCACCTTCTCCCACAAGGGGAGAAGGGGAAGGTCCCACTACCGCCCCTCGCGATACCACATCGAGCCTATGGCGAGCAGCAGCAGGCCGAGGCCGAGGAAGCCGCCGAACAGCGGCACGCGCGACACGGCCTTGAGCGCGCTGTCGTCGGTGGTGCGCAAGCCAATCCAGTCGTCGCCCGAGGCGGCCGCCGAGGAGCGGACCGGCACGATCGAGGGCAGTGACACGCCGCCGGCGAGATTGCCGAGTGTGGATGACGGGGCCAGCCGCCGCACGCTGCCGCCGGTCGCCTCGGCAGGCGCCTTCAGCCGGTCCTCGGTCGAGACCACGTCCGAGAATTCCGGCGCGTTGATCGGGCCAACATGGGCAAGCGCGGTCAAGTCACCATTGCCGATCTGGTAAAGGCCGATCTCGCTGGTTCGCAGGCTGCCGGTGAAGATGCCAGGCTCGGCTTTTTCAAGCTTGATCGTGACGGCCTTGCCGGAAGGCGTGATCACCTGCGCGGGACCCGGATCGTCGCTCATCGTCTGGCGGCGGATCTCCAGCATCATGCCGCGGCCGTCGGCGGTCAGCCGTTCCTCTTCCAGCTCCGGCTCCTTCATCAGCCAGTGGGCGATGCGCCGGTAGAGCTGGACGTGCGGCCCGCCACCCTCGAAGCCGCGCGCCCACAGCCAGCCCTGGTCGGAGAGCAGCATGCCGACACGGCCTTCGCCCTTGCGGTCGAGCAGGAGCAGGGGGCGGTCGTCGGCGCCCTTCATCACCACCTCGCCTTCGGGGTTCTTGACACCGATGGTGCGGAACCAGCGGCTCCAATGCGGCGGCTCGCTCGCCGAGCCCTCGAGCCCGCGCGTCACCGGATGGCGCTGGCCGAGATCCGTCAGGCGCGGATAGAAGGCCTTGTCCACCACCTCGCCGGTCGGCATGGCCGGCAGGGCGGCGTTGAGCGGCGTGCGGGCGATGGAATTCTCGCCGGCATATTCGGGGCCGGCGGCGATCAGCAGCGCGCCGCCCTTTTCGACATATTCGGAGATGTAGTCGTAATAGAGGATCGGCAGCACGTCGCGGTGCTGGTAGCGGTCGAAGATGATCAGGTCGAAATCCTTGATCTTCTCGACGAAGAGCTCGCGCGTCGGGAAGGCGATCAGCGACAATTCGTTGATCGGCGTGCCGTCCTGCTTTTCCGGCGGGCGCAGAATGGTGAAATGCACGAGATCGACCGATGCGTCCGACTTCAAAAGGTTGCGCCAGGTGCGCTCGCCGGCATGCGGCTCGCCGGAAACCAGGAGCACGCGCAGGTTCTCGCGGATGCCGTCGACCAGCGCGATCGCGCGGTTGTTGGCGTCCGTCAGTTCGCCCGGCTCCCGGTCGATGCCGAGCTGGACGATGTTGCGGCCGGCATTGGGTATGGTGACCGCTAGTTTCATCTGCTGGCCGACGGTGGCGTGCTCGACCGAGACCTGCTCGCCATTGACCGAGACCCGCACGTCCACCGGGGCGCCATTGCCTTCCGTCGAAATAACGCGGTAGGTCATGTCGAGCGGCTTGCCGACGAGGCCGAAGCGCGGCGCGTTCTCGAAGCGGATGCGGCGGTCCTTCTCATGCTCGCTGCCGGTGATCAGCGCATGCAGAGGCGCGTTGAATTCCGGCGTCCCTGCAGGCGCATCATGCACCTCGCCGTCGGTGATCATGATGGCACCGCCGATGCGCGACGGCGGCACGTCGCGGAACGTGCCTTCCAGCGCGCTGAACAACCTGGTTTCGGTGCGCTCATCGGCGGCCTCGGACTTGCCTGCCTCGACGACACGGACATCGAACTGCTTGAACCGGGCAAGACGCTGCTGCAGCCCGGCCAGCGCCTCGTCGGTCTGCCTGGCGCGGTCGCCAATGTCCTGGCTCTGGCTGCGGTCGACGATCAGGGCGACGACGCTCTTCAGCGCCTCGCGCTCCTCGGCGAGGAACACCGGGTTGAGCAACGCCGCGGCAAGCGCGAGCAGCGCGATGAACCGCAGCGCCGAGCCGCGCTGGCGGAACCACAGGCCGACCAGCGCAAGCAGCAGCAACGGCACGAAGAGCAGGCCGAAAAGCGGCCAGGAGACGAGCGGTTCGAAGGAGACGGACCAGTTCATGGCTTACTGCCCCAGTCGTTCGAGCAGCACGGGCACGTGCACCTGGTCGGATTTGTAATTGCCGGTCAGCATGTACATCATGATGTTGACGCCGGCGCGCAGCGCATAGACGCGCTGCATCGGGTCCGGCGGCACGGTCGGCAGCATCGGATCGCCGTTTTCGTCGACCGCCCAGGCGCCGGCGAAATCATT
>RXJA01000311.1 GCA_003963455.1 Hyphomicrobiales bacterium | reverse complement strand
CCTGGTGCCGGAGGACATCAAGCAGAAATACCCCAACGACAAGACCGGCCAGATCAACACGCTGCTCGGCAAGAACCCGCTGCTTTTCGACACCTATCTGTCGGGCGCCATCGAGGTCGACGTCGACTGCCTCTGCGACGGCAAGGACACTTTCGTGTCGGGCATTCTCGAACACATCGAGGAGGCTGGCATCCATTCGGGCGATAGCGCCTGCTCGCTGCCGACACACTCGCTGCCTTCGGACCTCGTCGACGAGCTGGAGCGCCAGACGGCGGCCCTCGCCCGCGCGCTCAATGTCGGCGGCCTGATGAACGTGCAATACGCCATCAAGGACGGCACGGTCTATGTGCTGGAGGTCAACCCGCGCGCCTCGCGCACCGTGCCCTTCGTCGCCAAGACCATCGGGCGGCCGATCGCCAAGATCGCGGCCCGCATCATGGCCGGCGAGACGCTGGAGAACGCCTTCGCCCATTATGGCGCGATGCCCGACCCGCGCAATCCGGGCCACATCGCGGTCAAGGAAGCCGTCTTCCCCTTCGCCCGCTTCCCCGGCGTCGACATATTGCTCGGGCCGGAAATGCGCTCGACCGGCGAGGTCATGGGCCTCGACCGCGATTTCGCTTTAGCCTTCGCCAAGAGCCAGTTAGGCGCCAATGTCGACCTGCCGCGCTCCGGCACGTTGTTCGTCTCGGTGCGTGACGAGGACAAGAAGGGCATCCTGCCGGCGGTGAAGCGCCTTGCCGGCCAGGGCTTCAAGGTCCTCGCCACCTCCGGCACCGCCCGCTTCCTCGCCGAGAACGGCGTCGACGCCCAGAAGATCAACAAAGTGCTCGAAGGCCGCCCCCACATCGAGGACGCCATCCGCAACCGCCAGGTTCAGATCGTCTTCAACACCACCGACGGCCAGAAGGCGGTGTCGGACTCAAAGTCGCTGAGGCGGGCAACGCTGATGCAGAAGGTGCCGTATTACACGACGCTGTCCGGTGCGGCGGCGGTGGCGGAGGCGATTGCGGCGCTGCGGGCGGGGAACCTCGAGGTGCGGCCGCTGCAGGAGTATTTCGGGTGAGGTCGGTTGTTCGCCCCTCAATTGTGATTGCCGAAGGAATAAGCTAGTGTTCTTAGGCCTTTTGGCGCAGAGGGCCGCTGGACATCGGTTTTGGACACCGAGCCAGCGGCTCTCACCCTCTCAGCTACGCTGAGCTGATTTCCCATTTGGACTGGGAAATCATTCTGTAGACGCCATAGCACGTATTACATTGGCGATCTTGTTGGCTTCGGCCGGCGTTAGATCGTAGGGCAACCCTTGTATCTGAACGACTAAATCCTGCCGAATTGGTATCGGGAGAATGGAGACAGACGCGGGCGGCGCCACCGGAACACTAGACAAAGAGCGGACTATAGGCTTCTCAGGGGCAGCTGAATCACCCTGCCCCTGGGTCCGTGAGCGATCCGCAGTTTTCCGTCCATTCGACTGAACAGAAGGACGGAACGTCATCGGATTACTCTGATAATTTTTAAAATCTTCGATCGCCGCCTTGAGGCGGCCTTTGTAGACCCCAAGACTTTCCGGCTTATACTTTGATCCCGCAAGATTGGCGTAGCGGACAAAAAGCTGATCAACGTCGATGATGGTTACGTCCTCGGCCTCTTGTTCGTCCAAGATCCCAAGCACACTGTTTGCGGCAGCCTTACGCGCGCTGGCCGTCGCCTTGTTCATCAGCCCTTTTCTGGCCAAGTAATCGAGAAACTCGATAAGCGCTTCCCGCGACCGTTTCCCATCCATCTCGTTATCCTTTCCAGCCTTTCATATCATAGCAAGGAAAGAGTGCAACAAGTTTCTGTACAACAGATTGCATATTTGTCTGTTAGACAAAAGAAAGAATACGCGGACCTGTCCTCACCGCTGCCCCGGATAAGCTGTCCCATCCTTATGCAAAAACCGCCCCCGAGCTTGGGCTCATCATGTCGATGTCGGTGCAGGTGATGATGTCGTCCGGGTTGCGCGAGCCGACTTCCAGGTAGCGCGCTGTGACCGACGAACGGTTGATCGTGCGATAGCCGTTGCCACAGTGCTTTGTACTGGTCCCACGATCATGTGCTCACACCACCGCCACGCACTCAATCTCAATATCGAACTCCATCGGCCATGACGCCACCGGCACGAAGCTGCGCGCCGGCGGGTTGGTCGCAAAATACTTCGCGTAGACCCGATTGATGGCGTTGTAGAAGCCGGAATTGACGGCGTAGATGCGCACCATCACCACCTTGTCCAGCGAGGTGCCGGCCGCTTCCAGGCAGTGTTTCAGCGCCTTGAGCGATGCCTCGGTCTGGGTCTCGATGTCGCCGCGCACCATCTCGCCGGTCACCATGTCCACCGGCGGCGTCGCCGAGATGAACACGAAGCCATTGGCCCGCACCGCCGTCGAGCACGGCAGGCCGAGCGCGCGCACCTTTGCCGACATCACCGGCACCTCGATGACTTCCTTGTCCATGGTGGTCCTCCCTTGGTCTGCGGGGAGCTTATCGCGGCGGCGGGGGAACGCCAGCCTTCCCTTCCCCCCTTGTGGGGGAAGGTGGATCGGCGCGCCAGCGCCGAGACGGATGAGCGACTATCTGAGGTGTCAAGTTGCATTTGCGAACTGTTTGCGCGCGTCGCGTGCTTTTGCATTGA
>RXJA01000412.1 GCA_003963455.1 Hyphomicrobiales bacterium | reverse complement strand
AGCAGCGCCTTCTTCACCGCCTCGAAATTGTAGAGCGGCTCGCCCATGCCCATCATGACGATGTTGGACACCTTGCGCCCTTCGGCCGGCACGATGGCGCCGTCGGGCGTGTCGCGGTCGGGGAAGTCGCCGAGCCGGTCGCGCGCGGTGAGCAGCTGCGCCAGGATCTCTTCCGCGGTGAGGTTGCGCACCAGCTTCTGCGTGCCGGTGTGGCAGAAGGAGCAGGTCAGCGTGCAGCCGACCTGCGAGGAGATGCAGAGCGTGCCGCGGCCTTCCTCGGGGATGTAGACGGTCTCGATCTCGACCGGACGGCCGGCGCCGCGAGGCGGGAAGCGGAACAGCCATTTGCGCGTGCCGTCGGAGGAGATCTGCTCCTCGACGATTTCCGGCCGCGCGACGGTGAAGTGCTTGTCGAGTTCGGCGCGCAGGTCCTTGGAGATGTTGAACATATGCGCGAAGTCGGAAACGCCGCGCACATACATCCAATGCCAGAGCTGCTGGGCGCGCATTTTCGCCTGGCGCTCGGGCACGATGCCGGCGCCGACAAGCGCGGCGGCGAGCTCGGCTCGGGTCAGGCCGATCAGCGACGGCTTCTCGGTGGGTGCTGCGCGGCGCAAGGCGTCACGGGCGCCTTCGGCGGTAAGATCAAGCGAAACGGTCATGGTGGCGCCAATATAAGCGATTTGCGGCCGATTTCAGCAGGGCCGGACAAACAAGCGCGGCGCATAGCACAGCTCGGCGGCGGTGTCATGGGGCTGCGCTGGAGTGGTCGCAAAGCCGCGGCATTGGGCAAGCTCTCGCCATACCGGACGCTGTCATTCCACGAGGACTGGACAAACAGGACACTATCTGACGGATGAAATCGCGATCACAACCGGATGATCACTGAGCAAAAGGTCGAGCGAGGTTGCGTTCCTCCGTGTCAGGAGGGGATCAACGCTGACAGTCGGATCGTAGACGCTTACGGACGCGCTCTCGACGCCAAGGTCCACGGTCACCTGGTCCTCTCCGTCCAATCGTTCGTCCCACACGAGCAGCTGGAACGTCCCATCGCTGCGCTGAAGGAGGAGATCGTGAACCGTCGGGGGCTGGTTCGCGATCGTGTAATCCAAATGGCCGGGCGGTGCGAGTGTGCCCTTGTCGGCCAGAATGGTCGTGATGTTGTGGAGGTATGTCGCGGCCTTGCGGGGCGAATAGTCGGGCCTGAAAAAACCGAACGACTGGTTGCCGGCCTCATCGGTGCGGTCCCTCAACAGATAGACCGACGTATACGCATAACCGCGCTTGAACTGCGAAAGGTACAAATTCAACAGATTCAAGCCCTGCAGCTCTTCCGTCACCTGGCCTGCGATATTGGCGCCGGTCTCGGTCGTGACGCGGGGCAATCTTTCAAGTTGCTCCTGCGTGTAGCCCTGAAACCATTTCGACCATGTCAGGCCGAAGTTGGCGAACAATCCGTCGACCCGCGATGCGTAGGTGGGGTCGGCGGCATCCCACGCTTTATTGTCCGCCGGGTCGGGCGAATGCGGATGGTAGAGATAATTGTGTACATTCGCATAGTCGGCATATCGCGTGCCGTCCGGCATCAACGTTCCGGCGCCTGGGGGGATTGCAAGAAACTGAAGGCCAACGTTGTCTCGCTGCGCGCCCGGTTCGGAGATCGACCAGACGGGATATTTCGCCAGCTCCGGATCCGTCTTGATCGCATGATATAGGTCACGCTGCAGTTTTGCCACCGCCATCCAGGAGAACTCGCGCCCACCGCCCTTTTCGCCTTGATACTCGACGGGCCAGTTGTTCGGCTCATTGTTGCCCTCAAAGGCAAGCAGCGCATCGTTCCGCGCCAGTATCTTGCCGGTTTCCACCAGCTTGTTTACATCGGTCCCACCGCTCACCAGTCCCCAGCTAAGCCGGGCGCCCGTCCGGCGATGCAGTTCCAGAAAAGTCAGCATGGTTGTGGGGCCGTTGTCGGTCAGTCCCTCTATGCCCGCCCTGACCCATCGAAAGCCGCAATAGCGCACCATCTCAATGGTCTTGGCCAAAGGCTGGCCCCTGTCGGGAAACGAGGTAACGACGCCGATGCTGTCGAGAAAATCGGCAGTCGGAACAGCCGCTCTCTGTTCGGCAAGAGATACTTGAGGGCAAATGGCCAATATCAAAGTGATCGCCAGGCATTCGCCGACGGTGGAGTTCACATTCGCACGAGCAATCGGCCAGCGACGATCCTCGTGGCGATCCAATCTGCGTTGCCTCATGAGAATTCCCGATAGTCCCGACCTTGTTCCTCAGTCCCGCGTAAATCAAGGCAGCAGAAATAAAAGCGTGTGACGCGCGTGCCGTCGAGCCATGAAAGAGGACTTTGTGAGCGGCCGCCGAACGTAGCCCGCCAACACACCTGAGATGAGGCTGGTCCCGTCGTCACGAATAGCTGGGTTCTTCGACTAAGCACTATTTGCGGCTATCGGCATTTCCGCGATGGCCGCTGACCTGGGCGCCGTCTTCCGGATGCAGGAAGAAGAACCCCGGAATGGGAAGCAGCGGGATCACCGCCGTCAGCAGGAACGCCCAATGGAATTGGCTCGCCGTCGGCGCATGCGCCTGGTTGGAGACGAGGCCGAGCACCATGGCTGCGATCGAGACGCCGAGCGACACACTGAGCTGCTGCAGGACGCCGCCCAGGCTGGTGGCGCGGCTGAGTTTTTCCCCCGGCAGATCGGCATAGGACAGCGTGTTGGACGACATGAACTGCGCCGAACGGACGATGCCGAAGAAGAAGACGTAAAGGCCGATCAGCCAATGCGGGGTGTCGGCGTCGAGCAGGGCAAAGCCCGCCACGGCAACAGAACCGACCACCGCGCTGCCGCTCAGCACGGCCTTGAAGCCGAAGCGCCGCAACAGCGAGGCCAGCAGCGGCCGCATCAGCAAGGCGCCGAAGCTGCCGATGAAGGTCAGCGATCCGGACGTGACCGGGCTCATGCCGAAGCCGACCTGCAGCATCAGCGGCAAAAGGAACGGCGCGCCGTTGAGGCCGATGCGGCATAGCCCCCCGGCCAGCGTGCCGACCCAGAAGGAGCGAAAGCGGAACAGCGTGAGATCGACCGCCGGCGCGGCGACGCGGCGCGCATAGCGGCCGAAGGCGAAGAGCAGCAGGACCGATGCGGCCAGCACCAGAATGGTCGCCGGCGACGAAATGGTCGGCCTGCCGATATTCTCCAGGCCAAATTGCAGGAGTGCCGCGCCAGCCCCCACCATCAGGAAGCCGGCGAAGTCGAAAGGCTGCGTCTCCTCGCCGTGGAAATCGTCGACGAAGCGCAAGGCGGCGACAATGCCGATGAGGCCGAACGGCACGTTGACGTAAAAGATCCACCGCCAGGACGCATAGGTGGTCAACAGGCCGCCGAGCAGGGGCCCGATGACGGGGCCGACGATCGCCGGCAAGGTCATGTAGGTCATGGCGGTAATCAGCCCGCTGCGCGGGAAGGAGCGCAGCAGGATCAGCCGCCCGACCGGCGTCATCATGGCGCCGCCAAGGCCCTGCAGCGCGCGCATGGCGAGCAACATACCGACGTTGTCGGCCACGCCGCACAGGACCGAGCCGAGGGTGAAGGTGAAGAGCGCCAGCGCGAAGATTTTTCGCGCGCCGAACCGGTCGGCGAACCAGCCGCTGACGGGAATGAACACGGCTAAAGTCAGGATGTAGGTGGTGATCGCCAGGTTGAGCCGGACCGGCGTGGTGTCGAGGCTTTGCGCGATGGCCGGGATGGCGGTGGTGAGGATGGTGGAATCGAGCTGTTCCATCAGGAAGGCGATGGCGACGATGGCCGGGATGATCAGCTTCAGCCGCGGATCACGCTCGGTCGCAAAGAGAGGCTGTTCGGCTGGTTTAAAAGGTCCGTCCATGCGGGGCAGTCGTGGCCGGCGTCGGCTCTTTGGAAGGCAGATCTGTCAATCAGCGCGCACAGCCGATCGGCTCGGGAGATGATCGCGCGGCACTGCTTTATGTCCCCCGGCAAGAATAGGCGGAAACCAATTTTGTCCAGCGGCGATCACATAGTCGTGTTGGCGTAACGCCGCGTGATCCCGGGGCGAAATCTGAAAGGGGCGATCCTGCCCCCGCAAAATGGGAGTACGCATTCATGCACTCGATCAAGCTCGCCGTCGCCATCGGCCTTGCCGGTCTTTTCGCCTCACAGGCCTTTGCAGAGGATACGATGGGCGCAATGACCATGATGAAGCCAGGCCAGGTGACGGCGGTCATGCCCGACGGCCATATGGGAACCATGATGCCGGACGCGAAGACGAGCGCGGAGATGATGAAGATGGCGAAACCGGTCAAGCATTGCGTGATGATGATGACCGACGCCAAGGGCAAAACCTATATGATCGACACCTCGACCAAGAAGGCCCAGGCCGAGTGCGAAAAAATGGCGATGTGAGGCATCGCAGGCACGCCGACCCACCCGCCGGCTCGGGCCGGCGGGATTGGCCAGCATCATCACCCGAACGTGACGACGGCCGCCCCGCAGTTGGGCCGGCACCCGCCCAATTGCCGCCTCGCAGGGTTGATCGGCTGCGCCATTATGCTAGGCCGAGCCGACCACCACGAGGCTCGACATGGCCGGCATATCCCGAAAATACCGCTTGCTGCGGCGCTCACACGCCATGTGGGTGTCGCGGCGCGTCTGGCAGCCGCGCCTCGTCTTCTGGGCCGGCGCCATATCGATCGGGCTGATCAGCGTCCTGTTCGCCCTGCTCGCCGACCGGGCGCAGGCCCTATTCCATGTCATGACGGGCAATGACGGCGGCTGGCGTTTCTATCTGCCTTTGGCCGTGACGCCGCTCGGCTTTGTCCTGTGCGCCTGGCTCGCGCATTCCTTCTTTCCCGGATCGCAAGGCAGCGGCATCCCGCAGGCGATCGCGGCGCGGCATCTGCGCGACGAGGACGATCGCAGCCACATCCTTTCGCTGCGGCTGGTGGTGGGCAAGATCGCGCTCACCATCGTAGGCCTCGCCTGCGGCGCCTCGATCGGCCGCGAAGGCCCGACGGTGCAGGTCGGCGCTTCGCTGATGCTGCAGGCGGCACGCTGGGGCGGCATGGCGCAGGCGCGCGGGCTGATCCTGGCCGGGTCCGCCGCCGGCATCGCCGCCGCCTTCAACACACCGCTTGCCGGCATCGTCTTCGCCATCGAGGAGATGGGACGAGCCTATGAGGCGCGCACCAACGGGCTGGTGCTGACGGCGGTGATCCTGGCCGGCCTGGCCTCTCTCGGCCTGCTTGGCAACTACACCTATTTCGGCGTCGCCAGGGAGACGGTCGCCTTCGCCAGCGACTGGCCGCTGGTGCTTGCCTGCGGCATCATCGGCGGCGGTGTCGGCGCGCTGTTTTCGCTGCTGGCGCTGAAGGTCATGCGGCGCATCCGCCGGTGGAACGCGTTGCAGCCGCTGCCGCGCACGCTCGCAGTGGCGGCGGTTTGCGGCCTGGCGGTGGCGATAATCGGCATAGCTTCAGGCGGCCTTACCTTCGGCACCGGCTACACCCAGGCACGCGGCGCCGTGGAAGGCACACCGCTGCCGGCCTTCTTCTTCTTGGGAAAATTCGCGGCCGGCCTCTTGTCGATGGTCTCGGGCATTCCGGGCGGTATCTTCGCGCCGTCGCTGGCGGTGGGGGCGGGCCTCGGCAGCACGCTCGGCCTGGTCTTCGGCACCGCTACAGGCACGGCGGCGCTGCTCGGCATGGCCGGCTATTTCGCGGGCGTCGTGCAGGCGCCGATGACGGCCTTCGTCATCATTCTGGAGATGACCGGCAACCACGACAATGTGATCGCGCTGATGTGCGCGGCGATGCTGGGCTACGGCACCGCCCGGCTGATCTCGCACGAGCCGCTCTACCACGCGCTGTCGCGCGTGTTCATCGCCGAGGCGATCCGACGGCGACGGGCAGGGACGAGCGAAGCGGTGAAGGCCTGACGCTATCGCCCAAAACCGTGCGGCGGTTCCGGGAGAACGACCTGCGTCAAGACAAAGACCTGAAGCGGCCTTGACGACGGTCGTCGCAAGATTCCGCCTGCCCGGCGAGCATCTGGCGAACGGCCCGCAAGGCTCGACGACTGCGAAAGCCTTGTCGGCCGCGTCGGCGAGCCTATTACGCGAAGGGCGATCCGGTCAGCCGAGACCGTCAGGCGCCTCCGAGCCATGTGGTGCGCCCTCGTCGGGAGGGTAGCGCGCGACTCCACGCGTAGCCAGCCACTCGCGAAGCGCGATGCGGATCACTTCCATGCGACCGAGCTTCATCCGCGTCGCGGTCGTCAACAGCGCCATTTCGGTGGCCGGGTCGAAAGCGGTGGACGCGGAGTCGCGGAGCATCGCCGCGGCGCGAAGGTCGGCGAGCCGCGAGTCTTTGGGCGGACCGGCCGGCTCTGCGTTCGCCGTCGCCGGCGGCTTTGCCAGGCCCGAGACGGCGTCGCAGTCCCGGATCGCAACGAGGTTGCCGCCTTTGATCGTAGCCAAGACGAGGCGCGACCCCTGCGGATAATATCTGGGCAAGGCGGCGGCCTGATCGGTGGGGCTGGCGCCGTTCCATCCGCACAGCTCGCCGCCGAGCAGCCAGTTCTTCTGGTCGCCATTCGTCATCGCGGCGATGTATTCCCCATCGCAGGGATAACCGATCAGCGCGACTTCCTCGTAATCTTCCAATCTGCGCATCGCAATTGCCCTCTCGCGCGAAACGGCCCGGCAACCCCAAGCCAAGATGCCGGGCCGTCGGGAAGCGCCCGCGCGCAGCGCTTCCCGGAGTCGTCAGAAGTCAGTGATCCGTGACGGTGTCTCGTTCGCGCAGGCAATCAGCGGGAGGGTCGAGCCCGGCAGCCGCGCTTGCGACAGCCACAATTGCCGGTTCTCCTGTGACAGGCCCTTCATTGCGGTGCGAGCCGCCGAGGTGATCTCGAATGCCCCGCAGGTGGCGCACTGGAATTCCATCTTGCGGGGCGTGACCTCGGCTTCCAGGGACACTCCGGCGCAAACCGGGCAGGTGGACGGATAATATCTCCTTTCGAACGACAGGACGTTCATCGCGTGAACCCATCCGACAGCATGCGGCATGGGCGGGTTGTGAACTCCAGCATCGGGTGCATTCTTTCCCCCTCTGTAGTCGTCGGCGGTCTCGATCAGCCTCTTGTCTTGGGCACGACGCCCCGGCGCGTGGCGACCTCAATCTGTTTTGCTTCCACTTCGAGCCGATCCGGCGCGGCGGACCCCATCAGCGCGTAGGCGGTGCCCCCGGACTGCCAATATACCGTCGGCACCCGGCCGTCGGTGGCTGGCGTCGGGGGAACGGCGTCTTCGCCGTTCATGGGCGCGGCCACAAGCGTGATGCGCCCGACGCTTGGCGTGTCGGCCGTCACGACCAGGCTCTGCTGTCCATTCCAGGGTTGCACCTGCACGTCCTTGACCGCCCATGTCGAGGGCAGCGTCGGCATGCTGACGTTGACGGCTCCAACCAGCCGCTGGATCTTGTCCTGCTTGAGCTCCACGCCCTTTTCCGGACCCGCGTTGAGCTGCGCGACGCGCAGCGCGTCCCGCGCGGCCAGGATAAAGGTTTCGTCCGCCGTCTTGCCGCCCTGGCGAAGCGGAACGGTGAGCGAGTTGGCGGACCATCCGATGGCGACCAGCGCGACGGCGGCGACCTGAAGCCTGAGCATCGCGAACATCCGCCTGCGGCCAAACGCCTGTTCCAGCTGTCTTGCCTTTTCGACGGTCGCGCCGGGCGCAAACAAGCGCCGCGGTTGGGAATCGCGCAGCGCTTCCATGCGCTGCGCGTGGGCAAACACAGCCGCCGCCAGTTCGGGCTCGCGGGCAAGCCGGGCTTGCAACTCGGATCGCTGCGACGGTGACAGCTCGCCGTCCAGCAGACGGCCGACGTCCTCTTCGGAAACGCGATTATCGGGCCACATCACGCCCTCCAATGATCTTCAAATGATGGGCAGGTCCGCCGTCCATGTTTTCCATGTTGTTCTTCAAGGCCGTACGGGCCCGGCTGAGGCGGGACATGACTGTCCCCGTCGGCACGCCCAGCAATTCGGCTGCTTCCGAATAGGTGAAGCCCAGTACGCCGACGAGATGAAGTATCTCGGCCTGGTCGGTCGGCATGCGGGCAAGCGCCCTGCTTACGTTGGACAGTTCGGCGCTGTGCTCCTGCGGCGGCGGCGAGGCCGCATCCGACATGTCGGCGATGGACGCAAGGCGCCGCCTGTCGGCATCGGCCCGGCCGGCGCCGGTGAAGAAGGTGTTGCGCACAATCCTGATCAGCCAGGGCAGCAGCGGCCGGGCGGGATCGTAGCTGCCGGCCATCGACAACGCACGGGCGAGAGCTTCCTGCACAAGGTCATCGGCGTCGGAATCATCGCCGGTGAGCACCCTGCCGTAACGCCACAGATCCTCCAGATGCGGTATGACGTCGAACTTGGCTTTCATCCCATCTCAGACCGCTTGCCCCTGGCGTCGACCAACCCGCTCCAGGCTGATTTTACCCGCCTTCCGGCCAAGGCCGGTGTGAAAAAGCGGCCCAGCGGTCAGGGACAGGGACAGACAACCGCTGGGCCGGTTGGGAGCGTGCTCCTCCCGACTGCAAGCCCTGAAAGACACTCATCCCCAGCGCTTGCCGCCGCTCCCTGTTTCCAGCGCGGCGTTGTGCATGGCGACCACTTCAAGCGTTCTCCCTCTTTTGCCCTATCTACCGCGCCGGGCCGGAAACTATTCCGTCCCGTCGTGCAGTTTTTTGCGGACGCATGGCCGCAGGCGAATTCCGCGCAAAAGGGCGCCCGCGCAGCATCGCCGATGCCCCCGGCCATCGCGGTCAGCGTTGATGGAACCGCAGGCCCGCTCCAACCCTTTGTTTCTACGCAATTGTGGAAGGAAAGGCGCGACGCACCATTCCTTGAATCGTCCTAAAGCGCGTCGCGATCTTTCAGATTCGCCCGATGCGCTTCAGGTCTTTGGTTCTACGCATGTCTTTATCCCGAAACCGGTTCCCGGGAGACATGTTATAGGCAGAACCGGCCGATGGAGATGCAGAGGCAAGCTGAATGGGAAAAGGCCGGACTTGATGTCCGGCCTTGCGTCAAATCCAGAGGCCGTCTTGGCTTATTTGCACTTGGCGATCGAGGCCAGCGCGGCCGAGATGCCCTTGAGCGAGAAGACATAGGAAGTCGGGTTGCCGCGGCCGGACTTGGCCTGCACCTTCATGTCGGTGCCGGTCTTCATGGCGGCGATCAGCACCGGCTCTTCCGCGGCATTCTCGACCCAGGCCGACTTGCCGCGGGTGAACATCGAGAACGACTTCTTGTCGATGGTGACGGTGGCCTTCGAGCCATCCTGGAAGTTGTAGCCGGCGATGAACTGCGGCTCGTAGGAGACCTGCTGTCCGGGCCGCTGGCTGACGAAGAAGAACATGTCGCCATGGTCGAGCGTCTTCGGCTGCTTGTCCGTCGGCACTGTGAGCACGTAGCAGACCTTGCCGGCCTGCGACTGATAGCTGTAGGTGCCCCAGGCGTTGTGCTGGCCGATCTTGGTCGCCTGCTGCGCCAGCGCCGGCGCCGCGAAGGCGGCCGCCAGGACCAGGCTGGAAATTGTAGCAATCAATCCGCGCATCGTTCTTCCCGTATTCCAAATGGTGCGGAGGCGGGCCCGCTTCGCGTCCTGCCGTCGCTTCATTTTGATTTAATCAGGGTTACCAAATGGTGAATTGTCCTCAAAGAAAAGGAACTCACCCCAGGAAACCGCCTACCCAAGGCACATCACGCCGAAGGGTTCGAGCGACGTGCTTCGGGTTTCTTTTCTTGCGCATGCCGTTATCCCAAAACCGCTACGCGCTTTTGGGCGACATACAAGTCGCGCCGCCACCGTTGAAAGCGGCCGGCGCGACGTTCCGGGCGGAGTTGGATGCCACGAAAACGGCAAGAGTTTGTCTTTTCGCGCGCGCTGATTTTGGGGGATCAAGCCAACCGAAGTCAGCCCTTGTCGAAGTCAGCCCTTGTCGGCCAGCGCGTCCCTGGCGGCCTGCCTGTGGGCGGGCTTGATATGGGCGCTGACGGCGGTGATCGCGGCGGTCAGCACGGCAAGGTCGTCGGTGTAGCCGAGGCCGACGACGAAATCGGGGATGAAATCGAACGGCAGGACGAAATAGCCAAGGGCGCCAAGCAGAGTGGCCTTGGCGCGCAGCGGCGTGTCCTTGTCCATGGCGCAGTAATAGGCGGCGACCACTTCATCCATGAACGGAATCTGCCGCGCCGCCTTCTTGGCGGTGCGCCAGAATTTTTCGCGGACCTCGCCCTCGCCGGCAAGCTTGCCGCCGAAGCCGAAGTAGTTAAAACCGGGTCCTTGCGTCATCCATATCTCCTCGGCAGCCGCGCGCATGGTTGCGCGTCGGCCCGCCGCCGGAAAATGTGGTGAAAGCGGGGGGCCGCTGCAAGAGTTCAGTAGTGCGCCAGCCCGAAAATCGGACTCGGCAGCGCTGGTTCACAAGAGGCACCATGGCGATCGCCGTCGCCTGGCGATTGGCCGAGGCCTCCCTCCAATCGTCATTCCAGGGTCCGCGCTGCGTCGCTACGCTCCTTGCTCCGCCCTGGAATGACGAAATGATACTGCCGCTGTTAGAAGTGACACTGCCGCTGTTAAAAGCGAAGCCCTTCGCCCTCAGTGAAAATACCGGTTCATCCGCTTGGCCAACTCGACATCGAGCGCCGTGACGCCGCCGGCGTCATGGGTGTTGAGAGTCACGTCGACGGTCTTGTAGACATTGGACCAATCCGGATGATGGTCCATCTTCTCGGCGGCCAGCGCCACGCGGGTCATGAAGGCGAAGGCTTCGGAAAAATTCTTGAAGACGAAGCTGCGCTTGATCGACGCGCCGTCGGCGGCCAGCGACCAGCCGTCGAGCTCGGCCAGAGCGGCGGCGATCGCGTCCTTGCTGAGTTTCTCTCTCGTCATGATGATTTCCCGTGCTATCTCGAATTTGGCCCTCACCATAATGCAAGTCGCCCAAAGCTGCTTTGCGTTTTGGGCTTCCAAATGCACAAACGGCGCATATCGAATGAGCATAAAGCCCATAAATTCCGTTCTGTTCGTCTGCCTCGGCAACATCTGCCGCTCGCCGCTGGCGGAAGGCGTGTTTCGCATCGTCTGGGCCGAGCGTGGCCGGGGCCGCGATATGCTGCTCGATTCGGCCGGGACCGGCGGCTGGCATGCCGGCGAACAGCCCGACCGGCGCTCGATCGCGGTGGCCGCAACGCATGGCGTGGACATTTCAGGGCAGAGGGCACGCAAGGTGCGGCCGGAGGATTTTTCGCGCTTCGACCTGATCCTCGGCATGGACCGGGCGAATGTGCGCGACCTCAAGGCGCTGGCGTCGCCCGCCGCGCGCGGCCGGGTCCATCTCTACCTGGATTTTGCCACGGGAAACGCCGCAGACGTGCCGGATCCCTATTATGACGGCGCCGAGGCCTTCGCGTCGGTCTACCGCATGATCCGCGAGGCGTCGGAGGCGCTGGCGAAGCGGCTCGAGGCCAGCGCTTCGCTGTCCAGCGGCCAGGCCTCCTCGACGATATAAGGGCCGCCGCCGACCGAATCGCGCGACGACATCAGGACGAAGCGGCCGACACGGAAGGGCAGCGCCGCGAAATTGCCGCGCGCCGAGAGATATTGCGCGACATCGAGCGGGCTCGCATTGCGCAGGCGCGCCAGCGTCACATGCGGTGAGAACTTGCGTGGATCGGCCGGCAGGCCGAGCCGCTGGCAGATGCGGTCGATCTCACCCTGCAGCGCCGTCAGATCGGGCGAGGCGGACACGCCGGCCCACACGGCATGCGGCTTCTTTCCGCCGAAGGCGCCGACGCCGGAAAGCGTCAAGGGAAAGGACGGTCTGCGGACGCGGTCGAGGGCGTTGGCGATCTCGTCGGCGACATGGCCCTCGACATCGCCGATGAAGCGCAGCGTCAGATGATAGTTTTCGACATCGATCCAGCGCGCTCCGGGCAGTCCGCCCCGGAGCAGGGACAGCGAGAGAGCGGCATCACGCGGAATTTCGAGGGCGGTGAAAAGACGTGGCATGTGAAGCCTCCTGTCCTCGAATCGAAACTCTCGGCCCTAGCGAATCATCGATACAAGCGCGGGGCAAGCGGTTTGTTGTCCACAAGGTTTCCCCAACGGAAAGCGTGACATTCGGGACTCATGACGGTCCCCCATTGTCGGCGATGGCCTTCTCGACGACCGGCAGGATGCGCTCGACGATCACGTCGACGCCCTTCGGATTGGGGTGCAGGCCGTCCTCCAGCTGCATGTCGGGATGGCCGGCGACGCCGTCGAGAAAGAATGGATAGAGCGGAACGGCGTATTTCGCGGCAAGCTTCGGATAGATGGCGTCGAAGGTCTTCTGGTAGTCGGCGCCGAGATTGGGCGCGGCGCGCATGCCGGCGAGCAGCACCGGGATGTTGCGCTGCTTCAGCTTCGCCAGCATCGCGTCGAGGTTCTTCTCGGCGATGTCGGGTGCGACGCCGCGCAGCATGTCGTTGGCGCCGAGCTCGAGGATCACCAGCCTCGTGCCGTCCGGCACGGACCAGTCGAGCCTGGCCAGCCCGCCGCTCGACGTGTCGCCGGAGACGCCGGCATTGGCCACAGTGACGTCAAGGCCCTTCGCCTTCAGCGCGGCCTGCAGCCTGTCGGTGAACCCCTGGCCCGGGCCAAGGCCGAAGCCAGCGGTCAGGCTGTCGCCGAAGCCGACGATGGTGAAGGTGGCGGCGCGCGCCGGCGAAATGGCGCCGCAGAGGCCAAGGAAAAGGAAAGTGACTGCGAAAACGGCGGGGGCTGCGGCGAAACGGTGTTTGAATGCCATGCGGCGAGCCCCATATGACCGGAACAATCCAAGGAAGGAGACACAAGCCGTCTCCTTTTCCCACATATAGGGCGCTTTCATTGTGACAGAAGCCGTCATCGCGCTGAGGGACGTATCGCTGACGCTCGGCGAGGGCGCGTCCTCCGTCCATGTGCTGAAGGGCGTGAGCCTCGACGTGGCGGCCGGGCAAGCCACCGGCATTGTCGGCCCATCCGGCTCCGGCAAGTCCACCCTGCTCATGGTTCTTGCGGGCCTGGAGAGGGTCGATTCGGGCACGGTCCGGATCGCCGGCGAACTAATCAACGGGAAAAGCGAGGATCAGATCGCTTCGTTTCGGGGGCGAAACATCGGCATCGTCTTCCAGTCCTTCCATCTCATCCCGAACATGACGGCTCTCGAAAACGTCGCGGTGCCGCTTGAGCTCGCCGGCCATGCCGATCCGTTCGGCGTGGCGGCACAGGAACTCGCGGCGGTCGGCCTGAGTGACCGTGTGACGCATTATCCGGGCGAACTTTCCGGCGGCGAGCAGCAGCGCGTGGCGATCGCCCGGGCGCTGGCGCCGTCGCCGCGCATCCTCATCGCCGACGAGCCGACCGGCAATCTCGACCAGGCGACGGGAAAGCAGATCGCCGACCTTCTTTTCGCCAAGGCGGCGGAGCGCGGCATGACGCTGGTGCTGGTCACGCATGATCCGGTGCTTGCCGCGCGTTGCGCGCGTCAGGTCTCGATGCGCTCGGGGCGGATCGAGGACGCGCCGAAAGCCGTGAAGGTTCCCGCCTGATGCGGACGTTGAAGCTCGCCATCCGCTTCTCTTTGCGCGAGATGCGCGGCGGCCTCTCGGGCTTCATGATCTTCCTCGCCTGTATCGCGCTCGGCGTCGCGGCGATCGGCGGCGTCAATTCGGTGGCGCAGGCGATCAGCGCCGGCGTCGCCGATCAGGGCCAGACGCTGCTTGGCGGCGATCTGCGCTTCCAGGTCAACCAACGCAGCGCTTCGGACGCCGAGCTCGGCTTCATCAAGGGACTCGGCACGGTTTCGCAGACGTCCGGCATGCGCTCGATGGCGCGGCTGGAGGACGGGTCCGACCAGGCGCTGGTCGAGGCAAAGGCCGTCGACGACGCCTATCCGCTTTTTGGCGCGCTGGGAACCGATCCGGCGCTGCCGAGAGACCAATTGTTCGGCGAAAGGTCCGGCGTGTTCGGCGCCGCCGCGCCCGACCTCCTGTTCGAGCGGCTCAATCTTCATATCGGCGACCGGCTGAAGCTCGGCAGCGCCATCTTCGAGCTGCGGGCCAGGCTGGTCAACGAGCCGGACGCGGTGTCGGACGGTTTCGGCTTCGCGCCGCGGCTGATGATCTCGCGCGAGGGCCTTGCCGCATCCGGCCTGGTGCAGCCCGGCAGCCTGGTCGAGAACGCCTATAAGGTGCGGCTGCCCGACGGCACGTCCGAGGCGCGGGTCAAGGACATCCAGGCCGAGGCCGGGAGGGATTTCCCGCAGGCCGGCTGGTCGATCCGCACGCGCGGCAACGCAGCTCCCGCGCTCTCCGCCAATATCGAGCGCTTCTCGCAATTCCTGACCCTGGTCGGGCTGACGGCGCTGGTGGTGGGCGGCGTCGGCGTGGCGAACGCGGTCCGCGCCTATCTCGACGGCAAGCGCGGCGTGATCGCCACTTTCAAGAGTCTCGGCGCCTCGGGCGGCTTCGTCTTCACCGTCTATCTCGTGCAGATCCTGTTGATCGCGGGCCTCGGCATCCTGCTCGGACTGATCCTGGGCGCGGCGATGCCGTTCCTGGCGAGCGAGCTTCTGCAGTCGGTCATCCCGGTGCCGGCGCAAGGCGGCTTCTATCCCGGCGCGCTTGCCATGGCCGCGCTCTTCGGCCTGCTGGTGACGCTGGCCTTCGCGCTTTTACCGCTCGGCCGCGCCCGCGACGTGCCGGCAACGGCGCTGTTCCGCGAGATGGGATTCGAGAGCCGCGGCCTGCCACGCCTGCCCTATGCCGGCGCAGCACTTGCCATCGTCGTCGCGCTGGCGGCGCTGGCGATCCTTTCGGCCAACGATTATCGCATCGCCTCGATCTTCGTCGGTGCCACCGTCTTCGCCTTCCTGGTGCTGCGGCTGGTGGCGATGCTGGTGCAATGGGCGGCCAGGAAGAGCCCGCGCGTGCGTTTCGTGTCGCTGCGGCTGGCGCTCGGCAACATCCATCGGCCCGGCGCGCTGACGCCCTCGGTGGTGCTGTCGCTAGGGCTGGGCCTGACGCTTCTGGTGACGCTGGCGCTGATCGACGGGAATCTCAGGCGGCAGATCTCCGGCAGCCTGCCGGAGCGGGCGCCGAACTTCTTCTTCGTCGACATCCAGAGCAGCGACGTCGACGCTTTCGCAAGCCTCGTGGGCAAGGAGGCGCCTCGAGGAACGCTGGTCAAGGTGCCGATGCTGCGCGGCCGCATCATGGCGCTCAACGGCGTCGACGTCGACAAGGTGAAGATTCCGGCCGACGGCGCCTGGGTGCTGCGCGGCGACCGCGGCCTGACCTATGACGCGAAACAGCCGGAAAACGCGACGCTGACCGAAGGCGCGTGGTGGCCGCCGGATTATTCCGGGGAGCCGCTGGTGTCGTTCTCGGCCGAGGAGGGCAAGGCGATCGGGCTGAAGCTCGGCGACACCGTGACCGTCAACGTGCTGGGCCGCAACGTCACCGCGAAGATCGCCAATTTCCGCCAGGTGCAGTGGGAGACGATGGGCATCAACTTCGTCATGGTGTTCTCGCCCAACACCTTTGCCGGGGCGCCGCATGGCTGGCTGGCGACGCTGACCGACAAGAGCGCGACCACGGTCGATGACGCAAGGCTGCTCAACGCCGTCACCCGCGCCTTTCCGGCGGTGACGACGGTGCGCGTCAAGGACGCGCTCGACATCGTCAACCGGCTGGTCGCGCAATTGGGCACGGCGATCCGCGCCGCCGCGGGCGTGGCGCTGGTCGCCTCGGTGCTGGTGCTCTCCGGCGCACTTGCGGCGGGCAACCGGGCGCGCATCCACGACGCCGTCGTCTTGAAGACGCTGGGCGCCACGCGCAGGACGCTGATCACGGCCTTCTCGCTGGAATATGCGCTGATCGGCCTCGCGACCGCGCTGTTCGCGCTGGCCGCGGGCGGCGTCGCGGCCTGGTTCGTGGTCGCGCGTATCATGACGCTGCCAGCGCATTTCATGCCGGAAGTGGCGGTGGCGACGATCCTGGTCTCGCTCACGGTCACCGTCGGCATCGGCCTTGCCGGCACCTGGCGGGTGCTCGGCCACAAGGCGGCGCCGGTGCTGCGAGACCTCTGACCGAGGTGGCCCCCCGGCGGTCCGCCCGGTTAAATCTTTGTAAGAATGCCGGCCGGGAGGCCCGAAAACCGGCTTTTTGCCTTCTCACAAAGCGTTACGGCCCGTTACCGTCTTGTTCTTGACGTCAAGAACCATCATATTTCGCGCTAGGCATGCTGGAGCTCCGCCAGCGGCGCCTGGCCCCGGAGATCGCTCCGGGAGGGCCTGTCACCGGACGGGGCAGAAGCAATAGAGGACTTCCAATGGCTGATCCCATTCGCAACTACCAGACGTCCGCCGCCCCCGGCGCGCGCGTCGATATCGATCAGGGCCTGCGCGCCTATATG
>RXJA01000163.1 GCA_003963455.1 Hyphomicrobiales bacterium | reverse complement strand
GTCTTCGCCTTCATCCTGAACAATTTCAAGAGCCTCGCCGACATCATCTACCGCTCCTTTGCCGGCCTCGGCATCAACGCATCCTCCGGCAATCTCTCCGCCGACAACCTGCTGCACCCGGGCCGCATCGCTGCCACCGGTTTCGAGGCCGCCTGGCCGCTGCTCGATCAGGCTAGCCAGCTCATTGGCTTCCCCGAAATCTTTGGCAACGCGCTCACAATCTTTGTGCTGCTCGTGGCCTGGTTTCTGGTCATCATCGCCTTCTTCATTCTCTCGATCCAGCTCTTCATCACCATCATCGAGTTCAAGCTCACAACGTTGGCCGGATTCGTTCTGGTGCCGTTCGCCCTCTGGAACCGGTCGGCGTTTCTGGCCGAGCGCGTGCTCGGCAATGTGATCTCTTCGGGCATCAAGGTGATGGTGCTCGCCGTCATTGTCGGCATCGGCTCCACGCTCTTCGCCGAGTTCGCTTCGGCGCTTCAGGGCAAGGAGCCGGACTTGGCGGCGGCCATGTCACAGGTGCTTGGCGCGCTGGCGCTTCTCGGGCTCGGCATTTTTGGTCCTGGGATCGCCTCGGGCCTTGTTTCCGGCGCGCCGCAGCTCGGCGCGGGCGCAGCGCTTGGAACTACCGCAACTGCGGCAGGTGTATCGCTCGTTGCCGGCGGCGCTGCCTTTGCCGGTGCACGCCTGGCGGCCGGTGGCGGTCTCGCTGCAGTCCGTGCTGGCACAACTATGGGTTCGGCTGCTTCCTCGGCCTGGCAGTTGGGACGTGCAACCTCGCCCGACTCCGGCCTGTCCGGTGTGGCTGCTGGAATCAGCGGCGTGACCGGCGCTGCCAGCGGCGCCGTAATGAGAGCAGCAGGATCCGCCGCGGGAAGCTTCAGGCCTAGCGTCAATGCCGGGCGCGAAGCCGCATGGACCGCTACCGGCGGCGCGCCGACTGCGTCCATGACCGGAGGTCCGGTCGGCTCTGCCCCCAATACCGCACCCAATTGGGCGAGACGCATGCGTTCCGAACAGACCGCTCGTGCTCATCGCCACGCCGCTGTGCAGGCCGTCCGCGATGGTGACAGGCCGGGCGGCAGCGCCAATCCCTCTCTCAACGACAAGGAAGACTAGATGTTCTTCAAGCGACCCGTTCAACGATACGGCAAGACGCCCGAGCCGGTCACGCCGTATCAGAAGGCCGGCCAACTCTGGGATGAGCGCATTGGCTCGTCGCGCGTCCAAGCCCGCAATTGGCGGCTGATGGCGCTTGGCTGCATGGCCTTGGCGACTGGGCTCTCCGTTGGTCTCGTTTGGCAGTCGATGCAAAGCCGTGTCGTGCCTTACGTCGTCGAGGTCGATCGTTTTGGCGAGGCGCGTGCGGTTGCCCCGGCAATCCAAGATTACCAACCTTCCGATGCCCAGATCGCCTGGCACCTCGGCCGCTTCATCCAGAATGTCCGTTCCGTTTCCACAGATCCGGTGCTGGTCCGGCAGAACTGGTTGGCAGCCTACGACTTTGCCACCGACCGCGCGGCGCTCTTCCTCAACGAATACGCCAAGGCAAACGACCCATTCGGGCAGATCGGCACGCGAAGCGTGTCGGTGCAGGTGACCAGCGTCGTCAGGGCTTCCGATAGCTCGTTCCAGGTCAAGTGGACCGAGCAGGTCTTTGAGCGCGGCAGCTTGGCCAGCACGACGCGCTGGACTGCGATCCTCACCACAGTCATCCGCCCGCCAAGCAATACAGACCAGCTGCGCAACAATCCGCTCGGCGTCTTCATCAACGCCATCGACTGGTCGCGTGAGCTCGACAGTGCCGCGCCGACATCCGTTTCCCCGAAGGAGCCCGCCAATGACAAATAGAGCCCCATCGCTTCGTGCCGCGCTGATCCTGTCAGCATCGGTAGTGGTCCTCACCGCTTGTGCGTCGAAGCCGGTGCCGCCACCTGAGATTTCCTACGACGCTGCCAACTTCAAGCCGGCCGCGATCGAGAAGGCGCCTGAGAAGCCGGTCAAGATCGTCGAGGTGCCAAAACCCTTGCCGCTACCCGGCCAGTCGCAGCCAGACCCAGGCAAGGTCGCCGACGACAAGCGTTCCCCGGAACAGCGTGTCGCCGATGCCAACAAGGCGGCGACACAGCAACCGACCAGGTACGGATATGTCAATGCGGTGCAGGTCTATCCCTTCACCGAAGGCGCGCTCTATCAACTCTATGCCGCACCTGAACGCGTCACCGATATCGCGCTGCAGCCTGGCGAGAAACTAACAGCGGTGTCGGCCGGCGACACTGTCCGCTGGGTGATCGGCGATACGGTCAGCGGCACTGGCGACAATCAGCGCACCCATGTTCTGGTAAAGCCTTTCGCGCCAGGACTCAGCACCAACCTGGTGATCACCACGGAACGGCGGACTTACCACCTGCAGCTTCAAAGCACTGAGAAGACCGCGATGGCGGCGATCTCCTGGACCTACAGCGAGGACCAGATCGTCGCGATCCGCCAGCGCAACGCTCAAGCCGAGGCTACTATGCCGGTGGCGTCGAATGTGGCGCTTGAGAACATCCGGTTCCGCTACTCCATCAGCGGTGACACGCCGGCCTGGAGGCCGACCCGTGCCTTCGACGATGGCAGGAAGGTCTATATCGAATTTCCGGGTCGGATCGATCAGGGCGAGGCGCCGCCACTCTTCATCGTCGGTCCTGATGGGGACAGCCAGCTCGTCAACTACAGGATGCGCGGCAACTACTACATCGTCGATCGCCTGTTCGCCGCGGCAGAACTTCGCTTAGGCACCAAGCAGCAACAGGTGGTGCGCATCACGCGGACCGACGGCCGGCAGCTATCGCGCCGTATGTCACTCTTTCCGCGTCTTGGCAGGTGAGGGGGAACTCATGACCGATACTCACCGCTCAAATACTTCGCCGAAGCTCGATCCTGAGCAGTTGCAGTTGCGAGCCTCGCCGCGCCGCGCCGTGCGCTTCCGGCGTGGCGTGATCGTCGCCATCGCGGCAGTCGGATCCGGTGCCATCCTGGGCGTCACGATAATCGCGCTTCAGGGACCGGCCTGGCACGTCAAAGGCCAGACGCAAGACCTTTACAACACTGATCGCAAGCCAACCGCCGAGGGGCTCGAGGCGCTTCCAAGCGACTACTCGGGGATCAAGCCAAAGCCTCCTGTGCTTGGGCCTCCGCTGCCGGGGGATCTCGGCCGGCCCATCCTCGGCCGACAGCGCCAACTCGGCATCACCCCGGGCCAGGAGGCGTCGGCCGAGGAGCAGCGCCTCGCCCAGCAGGCGGTCGCGGCCCGTGAGTCACAAGTCCTGTTCAGGATCGAAAATCGGCTCGAAACGACGCCTGTTGCAGGCAAAACGCCAACTATGCAGCAGCCATTTGGAGCGCTCGCAAGCTCCGACGCGACACGCCCGTCGACTTCGGTTGCGCCGCCCGAGGGCGACCAAAACAACCAACAGCGCAAACTCGATTTTATCGACCAAAAGGACGCGGGCGGAATCTACAATCCGCATGCGCTGCAGACGCCGGCTTCGCCATATCAGCTGATGGCAGGCAGTGTTATCGCAGCAAGCCTCATCACTGGCATAAATTCCGATTTGCCCGGCCTTGTCGTCGCGCAGGTCACCGAGAATGTGCACGATACTGTCACCGGCAGCATTCTGCTCATTCCGCAAGGCTCAAGGCTGATCGGAACCTACGATAGCGTCGTCGCCTTTGGGCAAAAACGTGCCTTGCTGGTCTGGCAGCGCATTGTGATGCCCGACGGCTCTTCGATAGTAATCGATAATCTGCCTGCGACCGACGCTGCCGGCTATGCCGGGCTTGAGGATAAGGTTGATTTCCACACTTGGCAGCTAATCAGGGGAGTTGCGTTGGCGACGCTGCTGGGCGTTGGTACCGAGTTGAGCTTTGGGGAAAACGAAAGTGATTTGGTCAAGGCGATCCGGGAATCCACTCAGCAGAACGTCAGTCAAGCCGGCCAGCGCATCACCGAAAAGAACCTCAATATTCAGCCTACAATCACTGTCCGACCCGGTTGGCCGCTGCGCGTCATTGTGCACAAGGACATCGTGCTGCGGCCATACACGGGTTGAACGGGAGTAGCTCATGGCAAACCTGAAACTTGGAAAACTTCCAGATCGGACGCCTTCAAAGATCACCATCACGGTTAGCGCTGACCTCAACCAGGCCCTGCACGACTATGCGGCGCTTTACCGTCAGACCTATGGTGAGTCTGAGACCGTGGCTGAGCTCATTCCATTCATGCTGGCCGGATTTTTGGAGGGCGACCGAGCGTTTGCCAAGGCCAGAAAAGAACGCCTGCCGGGCACTGGCGTGTCTGAGAGACCGCGACGGCAATCAGCTTCGACAGCAGACAATGCGTAGCGGTATTCGTCTTAGGGCAAGACTGGCTCCCGGTCGCAGTCGCGCCTTCAGTCCTCGCGAACCTCCCATCGGTTTTCCAGACTAGGTTTACGCTTTACGCTTTGAGGTGGGTTTCCTGGTCGGAGCAGCCTTCCGTCCTTGAAATGAGCCAAACCACACGAATGGCGAACCACCTGCAAACTAATGATCTTCATTGGTAAAAGCGGTCCCTCTGCGACTAATATATGCACTATTTACCGATGCGTTACGAGGCAGTTCGCCGAAGTCGATTCAAAGAGCTGGTCCCGCGCTCGTTGATCGCATTTGTCTTCTATGAAATGGCAGATTTGCTTCAATTTGAGGTGAAGTTTTGCTTCATCCGGAAACGGGCCTTTGTGACATCGACTTTGACCAAAGCCGATTTCAGTATCTTCGAGAAAGCCGTCTTTCGACGAAGCCAAAGCCGGTCGTCACCAAGGCCGCCAGCAGGAAATAGCCGAGCGCCGCTGCAAACAGCGGCTCGTAGACCCGGAAGGTCTGCGCGCGAACGAGGTTTGCCGCGCCCATGAGTTCGAACACCGTGATCGTCGAGGCGAGCGCTGTTCCCTTCAAAAGCAGGATATTCTGACCGCCGATCGCCGGCAGCGCCAAACGGAAGGCTTGGGGCAGAAATATGGAAATCATAATCCGCGCCTTCGACAGGCCGAGCGACTGACCGGCCTCGCGCTGCCCGTCCGGAATCGATTGTATCGCGCCCCGCCATATCTCGCCGCAATAGGCCGCCGTGTTGAGCGACAGGGTGAGGAACGCATAGCCGTAGGCGCCCCGCAACATCGGCCAGAACGGGCTGTACCTTATCGAAGGCACGCCGGCGAGAAGCTGGCCGACGCCAAAATAGCAAAGGTAGAGCTGGACGAGCAGCGGCGTACCCCGGAAGGCGAGGATGAAGGCGACCGCCGGGTAGCGCAGCCATGGCCTTGCGGACAGCCGAGCAAGCGCGACAGGGATGGCCAGCAGATTGCCGACGAGCGCGCAGCCGACGAACAGGATGACGGTGGTCTGGATGCCTGCCAGGAGCTGGCTGGCGAGATAGTGCCCGAACTCAGTCACGCTATCTGTGCCTCCCGCTACTGGCGGTGGCGATTTCCAGGGCGTGGAAGAGCATGGCCGACAGGCTCGACATCACAAGGAACACGAAGGCGATCGCGCAGTAGAACAGGAAATAGTCGCGCGTTGCGCCGGCAGCCATCTTGCCGGCGAGAACCAGTTCGGTGAAACCGATGAGGCTGACCAGCGAGCTTTCCTTCAAGACGACCAGCCACAAATTGCCGAGCCCCGGCAGCGCCAGCGGGATCATCTGCGGCAGGGTCACCAGGAAGAAGGTCTGGCGGCGGGTCAGGCCAAGCGCGTGGGCCGCCTCGGCCTGGCCGCGCGGGATGGCCGCGATCGCGCCGCGGAGGACTTCCGTGCTGTAGCCGCCCTGCACGATCCCGAGCGACAGCGTCGCCGCGACGAAGCCGTTGATCTGAAATTCGGAAGCGAGCCTCGTGAAAGTCACGGCCGAGCGCAATACGTCCGTCGCGGTGTAGTAGATGAGGAAGATGATGAGGATGTCCGGGATGGAGCGGATGATCGTGGTGTAGGCGACGGCGACGAAGACGGCCGTGCGACGCTTCGAGAGCTTGGCCAATGCGCCGGCGAGGCCAAGCGCCAGGCCGACGATATAGGCGCTGATTGAGATTTCGAGACTCAGCCAGGCGCCGCGAAGCAATTCGTCGCCCCAGCCCTTGTCGCCGAAGCCGAGCAAGGTCAGCCAAGACACCATCGAATCCATGCGGCAAGTTCCAATGAAGATGGTGCCGGGCCGATCGGCCCGCACTGGGCATGATGCCGAAAAGCGGCTGGTCAATCGCCGTAGATATCGAAATCGAAATACCGCTTCGTGATCGTATCGTACTCGCCGCTGGCCTTCACGGCCTTGAGCGCCGCATTGAGGCGGTCCCTGAGCGCCGTGTCTTCCTTGCGCACGCCGCCGCCGTCTCCGTAGCCGAACATCTTCTCGTGCGGCAGGGTCACCTTGACTTCGTAAGCTTGGCCTTCCGGCTTTTTCAGGAAGTCCTGGATCTGGATGCCCGCCGCTGCCATCAGGTCGACGCGCCCGGCCTGCATGTCTGCGATTTCATCGTCGAGCGTCGGATAGATCTTGACGTCGGCGATGCCGTTGAACTTGTCCTGCATGTAGGTCGCCTGCAGGCTCGCATTCTGTGCCGCCACGGCCACGCCCTTGAACGTCTCGGGCTTGGTAACGTCGAACTTGCGCGTGTCCGCCTTGGCGCCGACGAGCACGTTGGGCGAGTAGTAGTACTTGTCGGTGAAGTCGATGACCTCCTTGCGCTTGTCGGTGATCGACATCGAGCTCCAGATCACGTCGAACTTCTTGTCGAGCAGCGCGGGGATGATACCGTCCCAGGCGATATCGACGATCTCGCATTTCGCCTTCATCTCGGCGCACACGGCATTCATCAGGTCGATCTCCCAACCCTGCCACTTGCCGCTGGCGTCCTTGACCGAGAAGGGCGCGTAAGGCTCGGCCGCGACGCCGAAGCGGATGACATCGTCGGCGGCCGCCGAGGGAGCGCTGGCGGCGCCAAGGGCCGCCGCGATCAGCGATGCGATGAGTGCAAGCTTCTTCATGGTTATTCCCCTTTTTGTTTGTGCTGAATTATCTTTTCGCGATGATGATTTTCAGGCGATGTCCGAAAACGCTAACAGGTCAAATCAAGCCGATCTAATGCCCTCCGCGGCGCGGTTCATCACCAATAGTTATGACAGCCGCAAGTCTTTGGATGGTGCAGTCGGGCTGGTGCTGCGGTGGGCAAAATGCGTGGTCCGTCAGGCCAGGTCGCTGTGCCTGAGCAGCCATCGGGACACGGCTACCCGAGCCATGAGTTTTTCCCGTTAGCCTCACCCCGAAGGCAATAGGCTCGGCACTGTCCGCCAAATCCCGGTTGTGCCATCGTCCATCCAGTCCTTGGATGCTGATAGCGAGGTCTCGTGCGACTTGAGTTTGCCGAATGAAAACCGATCCCTGCGGGTCCATCGAGGCGTTGGGTGAAGAAATCGCTTCCGGCCTCTCGCCGGTAAGGATCGTGGAGGCCTGTCTCGAGCGGATCCACGCGCTGAACGGAGAGATCAGGGCGATGATCTTCGTGAGCGAAGCCGAAGCCCTTGATGCGGCGCTTCAGGCAGAGCGCGAAATCCGATCGGGCCGCAGGCGCGGTTCGCTGCACGGTGTGCCCATCGCGATCAAGGACATTGTCGACGTGAAGAACTGGCCGACGACCGGCGGGTCCCGATTGTTCGGCGACCAGGTCGCGCAAGATACGGCAGCCTGTATCGCCAACCTTCAGGCGGCGGGCGCGATCATAATCGGCAAGACCAATCTGCACGAGCTCTGTGCCGGCGGGCATGACAACCCGTGGTTCGGCAAGGTCGTCAATCCGCTCGACGGAAGCCGTGGCACGGGGGGCACGAGCAGCGGATCGGCGGCCGCGGTCGCGGCAGGCTTCTGCGCGGCGGCGATCGGCACCGACACTGGCGGCTCGAACCGTTCCCCGGCCGCCGCAACGGGGTTGTTCGGTTTCAAGCCGAGCAACGGCCTGATCGATACCAACGGCGTGCTGGGCATCGCGCCTTCGCTGGATTGCGTCGGCGTGCTGGCGCGCTCGACAAGGGATGTTCGCCTGGTGACCGCGGCTATGTCCGGAAAACCGCTCGGCGCGCAGGGCAGGGCTAGCGCATCGAGAACCGGGTTGACCATAGGCATCTGCCCGGAGCTGACCGGCGCTCCTGTCGATGGCGCTGTTGAAACTGCATTGGCCGCGCTGCTCGATCTGCCGATGGTTCGCATGGTGGAAATCGCCTTCGACGGCAGGGAGGAATTCGTCTCCGCAGGCCTGACGATCCTGCAATACGAATTTGCACAGATCTACCGGAAGCCGATCGAGGAGAACCCGGATCTGGTCGGCGACGCGGTTCGCGCCTTCCTTCGGGAAGGCACCGGGATCGGCGGGGACGCCTACGACAGAGCCATCGCGATCCGGGCGGAAGCGCGCGCACGGTTCATGGCTAGGATGGCGGACCTCGATGCGCTGGCCGTCCCGACCGCCCCCGGCGCGGCGCCCCGGCTTTCGGACGAGCTCACGCAGGTGAATGGGGAATTGGTGCCCTGGGGAATGGCCGGCGGCCGATTTCGCCGCTGGGCAAATATGCTCGGCATGCCCGCGTTGGCCATCCCCTCGGATGTGCCGGGCGGCCTCCCGGTGTCGGTACAGCTTGCCGCTCTTCCGGGCCGCGATGCCGCCTTGCTCGACCTTGCCGAGACCTTGACCGGAAGTTGACCAGCATCCCTAAGTTTGCTGAAGTTCATAACCTATGGGAATAAACTTCGTTCGCTTGGCTATTGGAACACTCGCCGAGGCCCGTTAGCATCGGCTTGGCCGCGACTTGCTTCGACGGTGCATCGATTTTTCGGCGGGCAAGGTCCATGAAGTTCAGTGAAAAGGACACGATTGCGAAAGACGCGGAGTTCACGCCTCGCGAGATCGAGATCTTTGCGTCCGTGATGCTGCACGGGACGACGACGAAGGCGGCCGACGCGCTGGACATCACGCAACCCGCAGTCAGCAAGATGCTGCAGCAGCTCACCGAGAAGGCGGAATTCCAGCTGTTCAGGAAAAGCCGGCAGCGGCTGATCCCCACCCCCGAGGCGCATATGCTTTATGCCGAGGTGCAGCGGGTCTTCGAGTCCGCGCGCGGTATCTCGCGTGCCGCAAGGGAAATCCGCGAGCTGCGCAGCGGCAGGCTGAACATCTGCGCGCTGCCGGCTTTCGGCTCCACGCTGCTGCCGTCCATCATAACCAGCTTCTCGAGCCAGCATCCGTCCGTGTCCATCTCGCTCGACATCCGCAGCTCCGCGACGGTGGTGCAGCGGGCAAGCCGCAATCAGCTCGACATCGGCATCGGCGTGACCGCGTCGGACGAGAACCCTTCGATCGTCAGGCGCGCGCTGACCGCGACGCCGCCCGTGTGCATCATGCCGGTGGGCCACCGTCTGGCTGAGCTCGACGTCATCCAGGCGGACGACCTCGACGGTCTCGACTTCATCTCGATGGGCTCCGCAGACCCGATGCGGCGTCAGCTCGATGCGCTTTGTGAGGAACGCGGCGTCAAGCGCGTGCTGAAGGTGGAGGCGAGCCTCTCCAGCGCCTGCATTGCGCTGGTCGCTGCCGGGGCGGGCGTGGCGGTCGTAGACCGGCTCTCCGCGTGGCTGGCGCGCGATTTGCCGATCGAGATCAGGGATTTCCGGCCGCATCTCGATCTGAATCTCAGCGTCTACCGGCCGTGGGGCGTCATCGCATCGACGGCGGCGGACGCATTCACCGAGCATCTCATCCAGACCACGCGAAGCTTCATGAACGGTGTGGATGCGGGGATAATGGCCCTGGGGAAACGCCAAGGTTAGCGCCTCTGGCGGAGCGGCAGGCTCCGGAACAGTCGATCGATATCGGCTTCGTCATTGTAGACGTGCGGCGAGACGCGCATCTTGGCGCCGCGCAGCGTGACATGTACATTGGCGCGTCTCAGCTCTTGCGCCGCATTCGGCAAGAGCCGATCGCCGATATCGAGGATCGAGATATGCGGCGCCGGGTAGCGCGGACGCGCGACCGGCAGGCCACGATTTTCCGCCTCGGCCCAGACAAGCTCGTTGAGGTGACGAAGGCGTTCGAAGACCTGGCCAACGGTCCATTCGCGGATGAGCTTCATGGCGGCGATCGCCACCGGTAGGACCGCGAAATCGGAGCGCTCGCCCATGTCGAACCGCCGCGCGCCGGGAAGAAACTCCGCCACCGTCACCTTGTAGAAATCGGACCGGTCGCCGCCCTGGCGGTTCCATGAATGATGCTCCAGCGTCCGGCCGCCTTCGTGCCAGCGTGGGTCGGCGTAGAGAAACGCCAGGCGATAGGGGCCGAGCAGGAATTTGTAGGTGGCAAAGACCAGGAAATCCGGCCGCACGCGACGGACGTCGAAGGGTACCGCTCCGACCCATTGCGTGCCGTCGACGACAAGCGCCGCACCTGCCGCCCGTGCGGCTTCCGCTACGGTCTCCAGGTCGATCGCCATGCCCTCGAACCAATGGACGAGGGTACCTGCAACGACCGCGACTGGGCGGCTGGAGGTGCGGATTGCCGATACGATCGCGCCGGTCCAGTCCCCGTCGGCCGGTTGCGCAACAATATCGACATGAGCGCCCGAGCGCCGCGCCAGATCGTACCAGACATACCGGTGCGAGGTGTGCTCGTTCTCCATGAGAAGGATCGCCGAACCGGCCGGGACTGCCACGTTGGCGGCCGCGATCGCCATGCCGTAGCTGGTGGCGGCCACGATGGCGACGTCGTCGGTGGCGGCGCCGATCATCGAGGCGGCGAGCTCCCGTGCCTGCTCCACCTCGTCGTAATAGGACGCAATGGTCATCTTCCAGGGCTCGGCCTTGACCCTGACGCCGGCCTCTCCGGCCGCGACTGCGGCATTCGGGATCGGGGACATGTAGGCGGCGTCCAGATATGCCGTCCCGCGGGGTATGGAAAAGAGATCGCGCTGGCAGCTCAGCATGGCGTCACAACCTGAAATCGATCGAAGTGCCTAGCCCGGCGTCGCGGGCGCGGGCATACACAAGGTTAGCGAGTTCGATGTCCTGGGCAGGAACGCCGAGGGACCGGTAAAGGGTGATGTCGGCATCGCCGGCGCGGCCGGGCTTCGCGCCCGCCAGCACCTCGCCGATCTCGCCGCGAATATGATCGCGGCCGATCTCGCCGCTCTCTATCGCGTCGACCAGTTCGCCTGCGGCCACGAGCGCCATAGGCAGGTAATCGACCCAGATCTTCGTTCTGCGCACGCATTCGAGGTCGATCTCGCGGCATGAAGCGACGCTCGCGCCGACCGCGTTGATATGGACGCCGGGCGGCAGCCATTCGCCGAACAGCACCGGCTTCTCGGAAGACGTCGTCGTACAGACGATGTCTGCTGAGCGAACGGCTCGGCCGGCGTCGTGATGCGCCTCAGCTTCGAAGCCGGCGCCCGACAGGCTCTCCGCGAAGCACTGCGCCTTTGCGAAATCGCGCCCCCAGACATGGACCGCCCGGATCGGCCGCACCTGCGAAATGGCCTCGACGTGCCGGCGGGCCTGCTCGCCGTAGCCGAGGACGGTTAGCGTTGAGGCGTCCGGGCGCGACAACGCTACTGTGGCGACCGCGCTGGCCGCCGCGGTTCGCCAGGCCGTGAGCTCTCCGCCGTCGATTAAGGCCACGGGCCGCCCGTGATCCTTGTCGAACAGGAAGACACCGCCGCGGTGCGACGCCAGCCCGTGCGCGAAATTGTCGGGAAACACCGAGAGCACCTTCGCCCCGAACAGTGGCCGGTCGTCCAGCGCGGCATACATCAGCGACAGGCAACTCCCAGCCGCCCCCGGGAGGTCAAGCGTCCGCCTGATCTGCTGGTGGGCCATGCCGCTCGAAGTTTTGAGCAGCGCCGCCTCGGTCGCTTCAAGCACGAGGGGAAGCGTCAATGCGTGGCGGATCGCGTCCTTGTCGATCAACAGGAATTCGCTTTCGGCATTCACCTTGCGGTCTCTTCCATTCCACCACCCTCTGAACGCCTGAACGCGCGCCAGGCATCGCCAAGCCTAGCACTGCCCTGGCAAGCTCTTGCCCATGACTTGCATAACTTCGCGCGAGAAGGTGCCCATGCCGGGTCATACGCGGTGGATCGCGGGACACGCTGGTTCATAACTTTTGGCCATCAACGGCAGCGGCCAATTCAATTGACTCGAGATTGTTTGGTGTTGCAATATTATTTAGAAAATTCGGATCTCACGCCGTATGTATTATCCAATTCAACTGCTGTTCATCTGACTTGAGCGCAGACCTGCGATGGCGACAATTGAAAGACACGAGAAGAACGATCGGCTCAGCCGGATCGTCGTTCACAACGGAACGGTTTATCTTTCGGGCCTGACCGCCGATGACAAGGAAGCCGACACGGCCGGCCAGACGCGGCAGATCCTGAGGAGGGCCGATGCCCTTTTAGGCAGCGTTGGCGCTGACCGATCGCAGCTGTTGTTCGCGCAGATATGGCTGAAGGATGCCGGGGATTTCGACGCGATGAACAAGGTGTGGGTCGACTGGCTCGACGGCGCGGAACCTCCGGCGCGCGCCACCGTCGGAGCAAGCTTCGCGCTGCCCAATATCCGCGTCGAGATACAGTTCACGGCTGCAATCTGACGGGCTGCTCGCACTTCATCAAAATCAGGATATGTCCGGAATCAGGATCGATCCCTCGCTTGCCGCCCGACGATCGATGCGCCCGAGGGCATGCCGAGCGAGCATGCTCCGAACGGCACCGCCGTGGTCTCGATCGAACACGCGATCGGCTCCGGCAGCGCGATGCAGGTTCCAGCGTCCGATGGCGGCAGCGGAACCATGCGGAACGCTGCGACCTCCAAGCCCACCATCCACCCCACCGGTTCTTGGCGGAGAAATTGATCGATTCGATCGGCGCATAAACTCAACCGTATGCGACTTCGCGCTCTGGGAGACTTGACTCGAAACGCGACAATGCAAACGGCGCGGCCTCATCTGGCAGCGCCCCGTCAGCAATCCAACCCGCGACTTTGCCGGCGTGAATGGCGGCCAGCGAGACGCCGCTGTGGCAGGTGACGAGGAACGCGCCGGGGGCGATCTCGTCATAAATCGGTGCATTGTCAGGAGCAAGGATGCGCAGTGCCGACCAGGTGCGCACCAGCCGTACCTTTTCCAGGAACGGAAAATAACGGACGGCTCGTGCGGCAATGTCTCGGGTCACCTCGAAGGTCGTCGAGGTGTCATAGCCGACATCTTCCCAGCTTCCACCCAGCAGGAACGTGCCGTCCATTGTCTGGCGCACATGTTCACTGGGCGCCTTTAGGACGGGCTCGTAACGTTCGGTCACCAGAATCTGGCCGCGCATCGGTTTTATCGGCAACCTCACGCCCAGCCATTTGGCCAGGCCGAGGTTCCCGAGCCCCGCCGCCAGCACCACTTTCTCGCTCGTGACCACGCCGGCCGGCGTGATGATCCGGTATCCGCCCGATGTCCGTTCGATCCGTTCTGCGCGTGCATCGCGCCGGAGCGCGCCTTCGGTTGCCGAGATTGCGGCATGCAATGCGCGCAGCAATTTCAGCGGATTGGCGGCGCCGTCGATTTCGCAAAAAATGGCGCCGGCCACATTGCTGGAGACACCCGGCATGAGCCGCGCGATCTCCGCAGGTTGCATGACTTCGAAATCGAGGCCGCTCTTGCGCCTCAGGCGCTCCATCATCTCGATGCGCTCTTTCAGCGCAGGCGGCTCGGCGCAAAAGACAAATCCGCCGTTTTGTTCCAATTCGAGATCGATGCCGGTCTCGGCGATCAGGTTCTTGGCAAATTCCGCCCAGACATGAACGCCTTGCAGGGCCCAGGGCGCATAATTCTCGAGCTTGTCGCCTTTACCGGCGGCGCAGACCAATCCGAAATTTCCGCGGCTGGCGCGGATGGCGGAGTCACCTTCGTCGAGAAGAACGATGTTGAGGCCCTTCTTGATGAGGCCATAGGCGACGGCCGCGCCTACGAGGCCGCCGCCAATCACCGCGATCTCGACGCCGATTTCGGGCCTGCTTGTCATGCGACGATTTCCTCGGCTGCGTCACGAGCGGTGGCGATCTGCCCGAGTGGCAACGGCTTGAGCGGCGCGCGGATGTCGTGCCGCCCGATCTCGCCGATGCTTCGCCCGGTTTCGCTGGCAATGATTTCGGCCACCGCCATCGCGCAGCTTCGCCCCTGGCATGGACCCATGCCGCAACGGGTGAAGCTCTTGAGCTGGTCTGGGCCGGAGGCGCCTTGACGGACGGCCAGGCGGATTTCGCCGGCGGTCACCATTTCGCAGCGGCAGATCACTGTGTCACCGTCGGCGAACCCGGCGCGGGCAAGCGTTGGAGGAAAATGGGTTTCGACAAAGGGACGGAATGCGACTTGCCGGGCGCGCTGGCGCAGGGGCTCGGCGGCGCGCCGGTCACGTTCGTCGGCATTGATGAAGCCGAGCTGGCGGGCAATCTCGAGGGCTGCGATTTCCCCCGACATGCGGGCTGCCTCGACGCCCCAGATCCCTGTGCAGTCGCCGGCGGCGAAAATACCTTTCCGGCTGGTCTCGCCCCATTGATCCACCGTCGTGTTAAAACAATGCTGGCCGGGGTTCCAGGTTTCCTTGCACTTGAGCTGGCGCGCGACATGATCGTTGGGAATGACCCCGTCATGCAGCAGGATGAGATCGGCCATGATGGTATGGCGCTGACCGTGCCGGTCGGTGAATGTGACGCTCTGCGCCTTGTCCCTGCCGGAAATGAAGACACCGGACGCCTGTCGGTGCCAGGCCATGGCGCTCTTCTTCAGAGCGCTGCGAAAGCCAAGCCCCTCGGACAGGAGCGCCGGCACCTTGAGCGCCGCGGGCAGGCTCGTTGCCGTTATCAGCAACCCTGCCCGCGGTGTCGTCTCGATCAGTGCGGCAGGTGCTGCGCCTTGGCTCAGCAATTGCTTCGCGAGCAGGAGAAGCAGCGGCCCGCATCCAACCAGCACGGCGCGCCCCGCCGGGATGCTGCCGAAGGTCTTGAGCATGAGTTGCGCTGCCCCGGCGTACATGACGCCCGGCAGCAGAGCCCCGGCGATCGGTACCGGGCGCTCCTGGGCACCGGTGGCGATCAGCAGGCGGCGCGGCGAAATCGAACCGACCTTACCGGCGGGGTCGATGAAATAGGTCTTGCCGTCCGGTTCGATCCGCCAGGCAAAGGCGCCATTGCGCATGCCCGGCCCGTTTGCCTTGCGCAACAAGTCCGCTCCTTGCGCATAGCCTTCGCCGAGCTTCGTCTTGCCAGCCGATGGATTTCCGGCGCCGGCAAAATAATTTCCGCCAAGGGCAGGCCGCTCGTCCAGCAACTCGACGGACAGGCCCAGCTCGCGTGCGACGATCGACGCGGATAGGCCGGTCGAGCCGCCGCCGATAATCAGGAGATCCGGGGCGCTCACTGCCGTTCTCCACGGGGGAACTGGCGGCGGATGGTCATGCCGCTGCGCACACGCACGAAGCACGCTTGCTGGTTCTTCTGCCCGTCGATTTCGGCAAGGCACTCGAAGCAGACCCCCATCATGCAAAGCGGGGCGCGTGGCTCGCCAGAGACCGCCGAGCGGCGGTATTGGCTTGGATCGATGTGGCGGAGCATGACGCTCGCAACCGTCTCGTGAGGATGCGCGGCAAGTTGCTCGCCGTCGAGATCCACGACGATCTCGCCCGGGCCGTCGACAAGCAGGCGATAGAGGGGAAAATGGGAGGATGCGGGCTTTTTTTGCAGCGTCATGGCGGGAAGCTAGATTGCGATTTCCCGCTTCGCAAATTCCATTGAATGGGAAGCGACGGCTGAAAAGTTATGACCGCAATTTGCCGCTCTACGATTTTGGAGAGCCGAGTACCGCAATTGCCGGCGCCTATCCCGAAGCCGCAATCGCCTCATTACCTCGCGTTATAACCTCAGTGATCCACTGGTGCAATATACGCGCGGTGGCAAGATTGAGCCGGCACAGGCCGAATCCTGGACCATCTCCGAAGATCACAAAGTCTACACGTTTGCGGGAGGTCAGGGTCGCTATCCTATCTTTTCCAGCTCCGCTGATAACTGCTCGGGTCTGATCAGACCCCGCTTGAAAAGGCTCATTACCTTGATGGCAATGCGCTCGCGCTCGGAGTCGCCAACGATGTGGTGCGTGGCGCAATAGTCGTCCAATGCTTTTGTCAAAATAGTGAGTTCGACGGAATCAGCCACACCGTTTGGTGACATGCTCGCCTCCCTATGCCGGGGCGAAAGCCTGATAATCGCTTCCAAGCGTCCGCTTGCCTTTGTGGGTACGGGCGACGGGTAGGAGCTACGCTTCAAATGTGACCGTCAAGAGTCAATTCAAACCGCACCCGAAAAAGTGAATGCTCTTCCGCTAGGCTGGGAAGTCACGGACGGCGGCAGGCCGACCGACGGCGCCGTTCATTTCATTGGATTCATTGAGGCGGTGAGAGCATACTGGGCTGCGCCATTCCTCTTCAGGAAAGGCATGCACATGCGCATGCGTGCAAGAAGCGTCCCGGTCGAAATACTATATTCTGAGGGTTGCCGAGCCGGCCGCTCCGGAATGTGCCGTCGACGGCATAATCGTCGGCTACATTGCCGATCGGCCGATCTTCGCCACGGTCGCAGATTCAGCGGGCACTCGCTACCGCTACGTTGGGCTCGCCGCTCGACTGTCCGACGGACGTTACGACGTCCAATCGCTGTCTCCCGGCGAATGGATCGTCGAGCCAGGCCTAGTTTATAGTTCGGAAGACTGAGCTTTTGCCTGCAACGATCAACCGATTGGGAGCCGCCAGCGATAGTCGGGTAGTTGCACCGCATCGGTAATTTCCTTCCCGATCGCTAGGTGCGCCAGGCCGGGCACAGCGAATGCCTTCGTCACCAGGTTGCGGAACAACAGGCCTAGCTGTGTCCTGGGTGCCAAGGCGGTGGCAAATCGCTTCGCGCCCCGCTGCTTTGCCTGGATGTAATCCCGTAGGAGCGCTTCATAGCTAAGGAAAGCCTCGTGATGGCGCCCCTCGGCTTTCATGAGTTCGCCGGCCAGCACATAGGCTGAAATCATCGCGAGGGCCGAGCCCTGTCCCGCCAGCAGGGAAACGCAGAACGCGGCATCGCCGGTGAGCGCGATGCGTCCTTTCGACCAGTTGTTCATCCTGATCTGGCTGACGCTGTCGAAATAGAGCTCTTCGGTGTGACCCAATTCCTCTAGGATGCGCGGGCATTCCCACCCCCCATCGGCATACTTCTTGCGCAGCATTTCCTTTTGTTCGTCTAGCGCCGTCGGCAGAGCACCGTCGCCAACGGTAAAGACGAACAGGAAAAGTGTGCGGTTGCGATGCAGTGTGAACCGACCGAGCATTCGTCCTGGAAGCCCGTACATCAAGTACACGTCGTCGTCGCGCGGCCGGTAGCCCTGCGCCTCAAACGCCGCGACCGCGTAGCCGAGTTTCCTCTCAAACTGCTGCCTGGGTCCGAAGGCCAGTCGTCGAACGCCTGAATGCAAGCCATCAGCGCCGATCACCAGATCAAACGCGCGCTCGCCTCCGTTCTTCAGTCGAACGCGCACGCCCTCCGCCTGTTGGTCGAGGTCGATGATCTCATTGTCGAAAAGGACCTCAGTTGTGTCTTTGATTTTTTCGAAGAGCAGGCGTGACAGGTCGCTGCGTCCGAGCGTCACGTAGCGGTTATTGGTCAACTCGCCAAAGACGTCTGTGCCAAAGCCCGCGACGCGCTTGCCGCTGTCGTTGACGATGCACATCTCGCGGACATGGTACCCAACGTGATTGATATCTGCCTCAAGGCCCATCTTCGCGGCGATCCAATAGCCAAGACCCCAGAAATCAATGACGTAGCCTCCGGTTCGCAGTCGAGGCGCCTGTTCGATCAAGGTCGGCTGGAACCCGCCGGCCTTGAGCCAAAAGGCAAGTGCAGGTCCCGAAATCCCCCCACCGGAAATCAGCACGGTTCGGTTGGCCATGTTGAATTGCGCCATCGCCTACAACACTTCGCCCGGATAGACGCCCCACAAGCGGACTTGCTTGACGAAGCCGTTGGTTGACCCCGACGTCGCCGCGCACCATTGCCCGTCGCAGCGCTTCAGTTTGACTTCGACGCGAGGGGCAAGCCAGGCGGTTATCGAGCTATCGATCGTCGGCCTCGTGCGCAGCGGAACATTGTTCTTGTTCCAGGGCGCGACGATGCCGGTCCTTTTCCCGGACAGGAGTGACCCATGGATCCATCCGCTGGTCCCCTCCCAATCTCTCACCCGACGCCAATTGCCATATTGCTGGTAGATCTCGAGCGGGATCCCCGGCCGCACAAAGATCCATTCGATCTCGTAGCCGGCGCCCGGCCCAACCCGCAGATTTGCGGCCGACGCTTTCAGCGAGACAAAGCGAGGCAGAGGAAGAGGTCCGACCTCCGCACGCAGCCCCGTGGTCGTTGCGGGCGTCGCGAGCAATGCGGCTGTAAGAACGGCACGGGCGAACACAATGTATAAGTGACGCTTGACCATTCCTCGGCCGGGGAAGAACCCGAGCGCGGCTCCGGATTTCATGGGCATGCACCCTCGAACATGGTGAGAGGCTTCGCTCTGCGTAAGACTGAGTCGGTAGAAGCCCCGCAACATTGCCGCAGCCATACACTTGTCTCCGAGGATACGGGTGTTCGATTGCAGCAGTCCTATTCTACGAGCATGTGGGCTTCTCGGGCCGCGTCGACCAATGCGTCCCGGGCGACGTCAGCTCCAATGCCGCCGTTCATGGCCTGGCGGCAGGCGCGTAACGCGGCCTGATGTTTTTGACTTCCCGCGCTGCGCCAGTGCTTGGTCAGCAAGTCGACCGCTTGATTGGCGTTGGAGAGATTCTTGATATCGCCAGATATGCCGGTTGCCACCGCAACCGGCCTTGAAAACCATGCTCCAAACATCGCTGCGCCTCCATCATGAATAGCTCGGCGAAAGACTCGCCTCGCCAAGCGAGCCTCAACCCATCAGCTCTTGGTGTTCTCCTGGGCAACGCTGTTCGCCGGAATCGTATCCATCGCTGACAATTTATCCGCGCATAGATCCGCGGCACCCGGCACGTCCTTCTTCATGCCGGCCAGTTTCACCCACCCGCCATCGCTGATGAAGCTGTCTCTCTGATAGGAAGACGTCCCCTTCAGCTTGGCGAGGTTATCGCTTGCGTTCGACGCTGTGATGAACTTCTCGACGCACAAATTGGCCGCTAGCTCAGCTTTGGCCTTGATAGCGGATGTCTTGGCCATTTCCGCCGCGGTGCCCGCAGTGGTCCAACCGCCGGCCGTGAAGCCGACGATCATTGTCAGCACCACGGCGCCTGCCACCGACCAGAACCATAGTGTCTTGGAGGGCTGATACTCGTCGAAGCGTTGCGAAAATTTTCCCTCAGCTGCCATTGCTTCCTCCCTTGTCAGGTGCGCTCTTTGTTCTCAGGTTGATTTGCTTTTTCCAGCCGACAACGGCCGGTCGACCGACATGATGAATCCCTCTTTGCGGCGGTGATCCAACTTGGGAGACGAGGCAAAGGAAGGCTGGGTCCGATCGGCAGAATCTTCGGCCGCGACCACGCCGGCGCCGTTAGGCGAACACTCGCGCTCATCTCCCGCACCGTAGGGCCTGAGACGCTGTGCTTGAGCATCCAGAAATTCTCCAAAATGGTGAGTGCGGACAAACGTCGCCTCGATGCTGCATATACCCAGCTGGGCAGGGAACTATTCCAGCCAGTCGCAATTATGTGATCGCCGCGGCGCCGCCGGGGTGGCACCGGTCGGCCGCGAATGACGACGTGGCGCCGCTCCTTGCCGCTGAAGGGAGAAAGCGTCGCGCGCAACAACTGCTCAACGTCGGCGTCGGCCCAATTGTAGGAGGAAAGAACTTCATGGGTGTGCGCCATTCCCCGCAGACGCTCCTGGAAGGACGCGGAAAAATCGCTCATCGAGCTCGACGAGCGGATCATGCGGGACGTGCGCGCTGTGATAGTCGCAAGGATATTCTTGTCACCAGCCACTTCAGCCGTTTCGTCAGCCGTTAGCCCCCACGACGAGGTCTGCCGGTCTTGAGCAAGTTTGAACCGATCTCCCCGCAAGCCGTCCACATCTGTGTCGACATGCAGCAGATGTTCATGCCGCCAGGCCCCTGGGCCGTGGAATGGCTGCCGGTCATCCTGCCGAAAGTGCTGGCGCTGGTCGGCAAAAGACCGGCGAATACGATCTTCACCCGATTCATCCCCGCACGGAAGGCCGGCGACGGCCGGGGCCGGTGGAAGCAATATTACGAACATTGGGCGCAGATGACGATCGCGCAGGCGGGCGAGCAGGCGATCGAACTGTTGCCCGAACTCGCCGCCTTCGTGCCGCCGGCGCGCATGTTCGACAAACCGATCTATTCACCTTGGCTGAATGGAGAGTTGTGGAGGGTGCTGGAAACCGAGGGCGTCGATGAGGTGATCGTCAGCGGCGGCGAAGCCGACATGTGCGTGCTGGCGACGTTGCTCGGCGCCATCGACCTGGGCTATCGAACGATCCTGGCGGAAGATGCGATATGCAGCACATCCGACGAAGCCTATGAGAACATGCTGAAGCTGTTCACCAAACGGTATTCGCAGCATGTAGAAGTGGCCCCGGTTGACGCCATCCTGGAGATGTGGCGGTGAAGAGCGGGCGTCGAAACTACAAGCCGCCGATTAGCGAACATCATCGGCCCCCGGGAACAACCGGCAGCAACCGGAGTTCGAGGTCCGGCGGCGCTGGTTTCCCCCCGAGCGCGCCGCTTCGGGCGTCAGGCGTCCGATCGAGGCCCGCTCGCGTCTTTGCCCGGGACGAAGGCCATTCCGGCGGCCGGCAAGAGCCCGATGTTCAAGGAAGACGTCAAGGCCGGCGATTTCGGCAGCGCCTATGCCGCCGCCGCGGTCGAGATGGATGCGCTTGGTCGGCCGGTGCGTTGCGTGACAAGCCGCATGCAGGCCTTAGGCACGCAGACATACCGGGCCGAAACCCCGCATATATTCGCATGGGCGCCAACAAGGATGGCCACATCACCGCTTTCGCGCATGAAGGCTGGGAAGTCACCTCGCGTCCCGATCCTTACGGCGTTGGCGGCACCTCTGCCACCGGCCGCATGTACGCGCGGTGCTGACACATGTGTCGCTGGTGCAGGCCGACCGCAACACGCCGGGCTACATGCGCTCGCCACCCGAAACGCCCTATGTCTATGCGCTTGAAAACGCCATGGATGAGAAGGCCGTGGCGCTCGGAATGGATCCGGTCGAATTCCGTCGCGTCAACGACCCGAGCGTGGAGCCGATCGGCAGGAGACCTTTCTCAAGCCGCTCGCTGATGAAGTGCTACGACCAGGCGGCGGAGGCCTTCGGCTGGGCGAAGCGGGATCCGAAGGTCGGCGCCATGCGCGATGGCGACTGGCTGATCGGCATGGGTTGCGCGACGGCGATCTATCCGACGGCGGTGGCGCCATGCGCCGCGCGTGTGCGCCTCACCCTCGACGGAGACGTGCGGCTGCAATGCGGCTCGCACGAGATTGGCACCGGTGTTCGCACCGTCGCCGGACTGATGGCGTCTGAGCGGCTCGGCGTGGCCCTCGAGAAGATCAGCGTCGAAATGGGCGATAGCAGCCTGCCGCCGGCGCCGGTCTCAGGCGGGTCCATATCGACCGCCAGCGTATGCTCGGCGGTGCTGCAGGCGTGTGATGAGATCCGTACGAAGCTTGCCGCGGCGGCCACGAGCAAAGACGGACCACTTGCCGGCTCGCACAATGAGCAGTTGAGTTTCGCCGACGGGAAAATCCTAGCGAGGGGCGGATCCTCAGCCAACATATCGGATGTCTTCAAAGCCATGCAGATCGGGGCGATCGAGGAATATGCCGAATTCGCGCCCAAAGGCTCGACGCCCGAAGCGCTGAAGAAGCTTTATGCCGGCACGCCGGAATTCCATGGCGGCGAGCAGGACGAGGATTCATTGAAATACGCTTCAGCGCCGAGTTCGTCGAAGTCCGCATTAACCGACCACACCAGGGAAATCCGCGTGCCGCGCATCGTCGTTTTCGCCGCCGGCCGTATCATGAACACGCGCACCGCGCGGCCAGCTAATGGCGGGGATGATCTGGGGCATCGGCCAGGCGCTGCATGAGGCGACGGAGATCGACAGCCGCTACGCCCGCTACGTCAATCGCGACCTGAAAGACTATCTCGTGCCGGTCAATGCCGACATCAAGGATCTGCAGGTGATCCTGGTGCCGGAGGTCGACAACGCGGTCAACCCGGCCGGCGCTGGTCGAAATGGGCAATGTCGGCACTGCCTCCGCCGTCGCCAGCGCGGTCTACCACGCGACGGCAAACGCATCCGCGACCTGCCGATCAGGATCGAGCAACTTCTCGCTTGAGCATGCTCGCAGGGGGAGGCGACGAGAAGCGCTGGTGTTTAGCCCGCCTGCCCACGAGCAGCAGACCTCTCCTTTTCGATCTCTTCCGGTTCCTTGTCGTCGATCCCGGCGACGTCGTCGCTCGCTGCGCTGGTTGCGCGGATGAGCTCGTCCATCTTCGCCTGCAGGGCCTGGGTGTCGCGATGCTCGGCGCGTTGAATGAAGAGTGTCATGGCCCATGTGACCAGCGTCGCCACGCCGTGCCAATCGAACGTCTCCGGTTCGAAGATGACCCAGCCGACTGTAAAGGCTGCAAGGATCAGAAAAGCCGACGGCCGGGAGGTGAAGACGCCGCCTTGAGTGAGGGCTTCTCGAAACGCGTGTTTGAACATCATCACGAACGTGGAGAGCGGCCGGCAGGTTCCGTTGCGCCGATCTGCCGGCGGCCGGCGATCGCTCTTTGGGAACATTCCTTCGCCGCGACAGTTCAGCGCTAAAGGAACGCACTCATGAAACGATCGGCTTTGATATTGGTCGCAGGCCTCATCGCAGGATGCAGCGACAACGCGTCGATGGCTCGAACACGAACGCGGTGAGCAATCAGCCGCCGGATCAAAACCCGCAAGTCGACAGGGACCCGACCGCTACAACGAGCACCGGCGGTGATCAGCAGGGAGTCCATCCCGCTCAGCCCGCCGCGCCGAAGCAATAGGAAGATGCGCGATGAAAGACCAATCGACTGCACGCTCGAAATCGGCTTGCGCTGCCGAACGCGATGCCGAAGCCCAGTCCGAGAAACGTCACAAGGGCGGCAAGAACGACGGCGTTGTAAGTGCTGATCCACGTGTCATCTCGGGAAAGAAGGACGGGGACGCGACCTTTCCGATCAAGAAGGACAAATGATCTCTTGAGGATGTGTCCGGGATTTGCGGTCGTCGAATGTTTGATCCCATTGCTCCTGTAGGGGAAAACAATGCCCAGTTTTCGGTTTGAGATGATCGCCGGCGGTCGGTCCAATATAATCGAGGAGGATCTTGCGAGCGTCGACCTGGCGAGCCCAAGGGCCGTCGAATTGGCGAAGGCGGCTAGCAACGCTTCTCCAGATGCCGACCACTCAGGCTCCCACGTCAAAGTCTGTGACGCCGTCGGCTATCTGATCGCTACCGTCAATTTCTCCGATGTGTTTGCAGATGGTGCGCTAGGCGAAATCGACCCACCCAATGAAGAACCGGGCGTGATGCGCTCCGGCCGACCCTTATAGTCACGCATAAGGAAAAAAGATGCTTACCGCATTCGCCCTCAATTGTTCGCTGAAAGCCTCGGACGACAAGGAGAAATCCTCGACCGACAAGATTCTCTCCGATCTGTTCTCCGCATTTGAAAGCCGCGGAGTGAAGGGCGAGATCGTTCGGGCTCTGGATCACGACATCAAGCCTGGCGTTCTTTCGGACATGGGCAAGGGTGACGACTGGCCGAAGCTGCGTGAGAAAATCCTTGCCGCCGATATTTTCATTCTCGGTACGCCGATTTGGCTTGGTCAGCCTTGCAGCGTTGCCAACCGCGTCATGGAAAGGATGGATGCTTTTCTCGACGAGACCGACGACAAGGGCCGCATGCCGGCGGCCGGCAAGGTGGCCCTTGTTGCCATCGTCGGCAACGAGGATGGCGCCCATCATTGCCATGCCGAATGCTATCAGGCGCTGAACGACGTCGGCTTCACCGTGCCCGCCAACGCCGGCGTGTACTGGGTGGGAGAGGCGATGGGCAATGTGAACTATGTCGACCTGCCCAAGACCCCCGACAAGGTCGGCGAAGCGATCGAGATGGCGGCGTCCAACGCTGTTCATCTCGCCAAGATGTTGGCGGGCAGCACCTATCCGGGTGTGGCTAAAGACTAAACCGTCATGCCTTTTCCGAGAGGCCAGGCAGTCGATGAGCCGTGTCGAGCGAGGTCGCTGTTTTTGCGGCAGGATTTCAGCAGAATTTGTTGGAGAGCCGTTCTGGATCTGCTTCTATCACGATGACCATTGCCGTCGGGCGATCGGCAGCCCGCTCACCATCTGGGTCGGCTATAGGCCGGACGAAGTGAGATGGACGGGTGCGAACCCCGAGACATTTTCGAAGACCAGAGGCGTGGTGCGATCGTTCTGCGAAGAAAATGCGGCATGTCCATCGGCTATGCCGATAAGGGATTTCCGGACAAGTTCTATGTCTCGATCGGCTTTATGGTGCGCCTGAAAAGTTCGCGCCGCGAGCAAAGAGCGGCTGCCTTTTATCGTGATGGACGATTGCTTGCCTCGCGTGAATGGCTATACGCGCCGGCGGGACCTCTTCATCCCCTGCATGTGCTCCCTGCCTTCTGCGCCGGCATTGCTCTTGTCGTTCGCCACGTCGGATGTCCTCCTGCCGGAAACAACAGCGGTCATGCGCGGATGTTCCTGTCGTCCATTCAGAAATTGCCTGTGGGTCGGCCAGCACGGTTCGGTGTTTCCAGGGCTAGCATCATCGAGGGGCTGGCCATCGGAACAACGAGCCGAAAGCGATGTTACCGTTGAGTGACAACGGAGAAGAACGATGCCCACCGAATACGAAAGCGGCGCGCGAAAGCCCGCGACTAAGGCCCGCCCCGATCCGAACGACGACTTCTCGCAAGAAGCCGCCGCCAACAAGAAGCCGGCCGGAGACATGGGTCTGACACGGCCGGCCGGAGAAGTAGAGGACCGGACCCATCAGAGCGATCGACAGCGGCAGCCGACGCCCAGCCCCTCGACAGAAAAGACGTCCGGGGCCGGGCCTTCCGTCTCCGAACATTCGAAAGACGCCAAGGCGCCGAAAGCGGGCCGCCAGCCCGGGGCCTATGTGAAGGAATAGCACTTCCTGGCCATGCGTCCGCGAAGACGGTCATTGAGACTGCGCCGAGCTAATCGGAACCCGGCAATACCGAACTCAAGACCTGCCTGACCGTACCACCGACGAATTTCGCCTCGCTGGGGTCACCTTTGGCAAGCGCTGTGGCGAAATTCTTGACCTGTTTGAGGGTGAAGTGCGGTGGCAGTGGCGGAATTTCGGGGTCGGTTTTGACCTCGAGCACGACCGGTCTGTCGGAGAACAACGCATCGTCCCAGGCCTGGCCAAGATCGCTGGGACGATCGACGAAGATGCCTTTCAGGCCGATGAGCTCCGCGAAACGGTGATAGGGCACGTCGGGAATGCGCTGTGACGCTTCGAACTTCGGATCCCCTTCCATCACACGCTGTTCCCAGGTGACCTGGTTGAGGTCTTCGTTGTTGTAGACGCAGATGACGAAACGGGGATCCGTCCAGTTCCTCCAGTATTTCTGTACGGTAATCAGCTCGGCCATGTTGTTCATCTGCATGGCGCCATCACCGACCAGTCCGACCACTGGCCGATTGGGATGTGCGAACTTGGCTGCGATCGCGTAAGGGACTGCGGCGCCCATGGAGGCGAGGCCGCCCGACAGCGAGCACATCATGCCTTGCCGGATCTGTACGTCGCGCGCGTACCAGTTGGCGCAGGAACCGGAGTCGCTGGTGAGGATGACGTCGTCCGGCAGACGAGTGGAAAGCTCCCAGGCGACAAGCTGCGGGTTGACAGGATTGGCCTTGGCGTGGGCGCGCTTGCCGAGCAGCTTCCACCATTCCTTCACATTCCCCTCGATCTCGCCGCGCCAGTCGCGAGACCGTTTCTGCTTGAGCAGCGGCAGCAACGCGTCGAGCGTTTCCGCCGCGTCGCCAACAAGGGTGACATCCATGGGATATCGCAGCGACATCATTGCGGGATCGATGTCGATCTGGATGCCGCGTGCCTGGCCGTCTTTCGGCAGGAATTCGGAATAGGGAAAGCCCGACCCGATCATCAGCAGCGTGTCGCATTCCTGCATCAGCTTCCATGACGGCTCGGTGCCGAGCAGGCCTATCGATCCGGTCACCCATGGCAAAGCGTCGGGCAGTGCTGCCTTGCCGAGAAGCGCCTTGGCGGCGCCGGCGCGCAGCCGGTCCGACACCGCGATGACCTCGTCGGTCGCACCGAGCGCTCCTGCGCCGACTAGAAGCGCAGCGCGTTCGCCACTGTTCAGGATGTCGGCGGCGGCTTTCAGATCGTTATGATGGGGAACGACCTTCGGTCGGCGATAGCCGACGCCGGAATGCACCGTACCGTGGATACGCGCCGGCTCTTCGTAAGGCAGTTCCTGGAGGTCGTTCGGCAGGATCAGCGCGGTAGCGGTCCGCCTTGCCAAGGCAATCCGCACCGCCCGGTCAACGAGGTGGCGGACCTGTGCCGGCACAGCAGCCTGATGGACGAACTCGCCGGCAACATCCTTGAACAGCGCCGCCAGGTCGACCTCCTGCTGGTAGTTGCCGCCGATTGCCGCGCGCGCCTGCTGGCCGACGATGGCAAGGACCGGCTGGTGATCCATGCGCGCATCGTAGAGACCGGTGACCAGGTGGGTTGCGCCCGGCCCGGACGTGGCGATGCAGACGCCAAGCTCACCGCTGAACTTGGCGTAAGCCGACGCCATGAACGCGGCCATTTCTTCGTGCCTCGCCTGAATGAACTCGATCTTGTCTTCAGCCCGGGCCAGCGCTCCGAAGACGCCATTGATGCCGTCGCCGGGATAGCCGAACATTCTTCGCACGCCCCAGCTGTGGAGCCGCGACACCAGGAAGTCGCCGACAGTTTTGGCCATGATGGAACTCCGATCACACAGGCAAAGCACGAGCCGCCTTGACGAGGCGGCTTGCTGCTTGCTCCAGGGATTTACTTGTTGAGGCCGTTGGCCATATCCAGATGATGCTGGAGATGAGGAAGCGTCGCCGCTGCCCAGGCCTTAAGGTCCGCCTGCTCGCCGCCATCGCCGTAGCGCTTGAAAAGATCGACCGCATCCTTGTGGGCGTCGACCTGAATCGAACGGTACTCGGCGCCTTGCAGCGCCTTGAGATCATTGAGCGTCGACAGCTGCCTGTCCGTCATGCCCGTCGGCAGCGTGGCCTGCACCTTGCCGCGGATCACCAAACCCTTGAGGTCGGACGTGGTCTTCTCATGATCGGTCACCATCTGCTGGGCGAAGGCCTTCGTCGCGTCGTCGGAGCGCTCCAGCGCGAGTTTGATCGACGCAATCTCGAACATGTCGCTGGTTGCCGCCTCGGTCACGAAATCCTGCGTGGACGGCGCAACGCCCAGCACGGAATTGACGCCGGTCTTTTCCGTCGTGGACGGGGCAGGCGTGTCGGTCTTGGCCCAAGCCGATGTGCCGAGAAGGGCCCCGGCAAGGGTGAAGGTCAAGCGGGTCATACTCATCTCCTGTGATGCTGGCCCAACCAAAGACCAACCGCTTTGTTCCTCCTAGCAAGCGAATAACGCTCGGGTTGCCTGGAACCTGCTCTGCTCTGCGTCAGCAAGTGGGAACCGTTTCTCTTTCTGCCGGTTAGACTTTTCACCAGCAGGTGCCTGCACGACCGCATTTGAGCACCGCGATCAGGAGACCCAAAATGACTACTCAAAGGAACGGCCCGCCGGGCACTGACGAGCAGAAACCACGCTGGGAGGGCCCGCCGGAAAATCGGCCGCGCGGATATCTGCCAGCGAAGGACGATCCTGAAGAGGACCGGGACGCCGCCGGTGAAAACCTGAAAAATCCCGACAAGCGCGATCTCGGCGATGCCATGAAAACGAAGCGGAACAGATAGGAGCAAGCCATGGCACGCGGCGACAAATCCAAATATACCGACAAGCAGGAACGAAAAGCCGATCATATCGCCGAAGGCTACGAGAAGCGCGGCGTCTCGGAAAAGGAAGCCGAGCGGCGCGCTTGGGCGACCGTCAACAAGGATGACGGTGGCGGCAGGAAGGAAGGCGGCTCGGGTCGTGGCAAGCGCACCGGCAACCCCGCCGCCCATAAAGGTGGAAAGTCAGGCGCCGCAGCTTCAGCAAACCGTCCGGCAGCCGAACGATCGGCATCAGCCAAGAAAGCCGCGGGGACGCGAGCCAGTCATGAACATCGCAGTTCCCACTGATATGGCGGCGCAGGCCATTCCGATCGACGAGGTTGCGGCCGTGGCGGAACGGAACCGGTGCGTGCTTCTTCTTCAGCTGAGGGCGCGATCGTTTGAAAAGCGCAAGCTTTTCCATATCTCGCGAGCGCTGATTGCTATAGCCGAAGAGCTCGGGCAGGCGGAGCGTTCATAACGTCAGGGGCGTGGCCGTTACCCGAGGCGCCCCCCTTTGGTACGGCAACAAGGAGCAGGCGATGGCGGCACCGCGAGCTGTTTGGAAAGGCTTCCTCAAAGTGGGATCGGTCTCTTGCGGCGTAAAGCTTGTAGGCGCCACGAGCGAAGCGTCCAAAATCCATTTCAAGATCCTGAATCGCCAGGACGGGCTTCCAGTGAAGAGCGCTTATGTCGATGAAGAAACTGGCGACGTCGTCGACATCGCCGATCAGGTCAAGGGCTACGAGATCGAGAAGGGCGACTTCATCGAGATCGAGCCCGATGAGATCAAGAAGCTGAAACTGACCTCAGCCCACACTTTGGAGATTGGCGAGTTCGTTGCGATCGATGACATCGACACGCGTTACCTGGAAAAGCCGTATTACGTCATTCCCGCCGATGGCGCCGCCCTCGAAGCGTTCACCGTGCTGCGTGAGGCGATGGCTAAGAAACGGGTCGCGGCGAGGTCCTGCGTGGTTCTCTACCAGCGTGGCCGCGAGGTCGTGATCCAACCATTTGGCAAAGGCATGCTTTTGACGGAGCTGCGGACCCACAACGAGATGATTTCGCAAAACAGCGTCTTCCATGATCTCAAAAGCCCGAAATACGACAAGGACCTGCTCGAGATCGCCGAGCTGCTGATCGACAAAAAAGTGACGAAGTTCGATCCGTCGAAGTTCGAGGACACCTATGAGGACGCCTTGATCGCCATGATCGACGCCAAGCGCAAGGGCAAGAAGCCGCCTAAGGCTGCGCCCAAGCCCAAGGAAAACGTAGTCGACCTTGCATCAGTCCTTCGCAAGAGCCTAGCGAAAGAGGGTATCAAGCGGCCGACCGCGAAGTCAGCGCGGAGATCCGCTTAGAGATACTTCTCGTCACCTTTCGGTGATCGGACCGCACGACGACGGAACATTGCCCCGCCAGCGTTGTTGGGTTCTAGCCGGTAAAGGGCGGAAGGAGCATTTGCATGGGCAACCCACAATCGACGGCAAAAATAGCCGGCCACCCGCTGCATCCTATGCTCGTGACGATCCCGATCGGATGTTTCGTCGGCACGTTGCTGACCGACATCGTCTATTGGCGGACGGCTGAAATGATGTGGGCCAATTTCTCGGCCTGGCTGGTCACGGTGGGCGTCGTCGTCGGCATTCTGGCGGCGATCTCCGGGCTGATCGACTTCCTGTTGGGCCGCAAGATTCGCGAGCAGCCGACGGCATGGCTGCATATGGCGGGCAATGTCGTCGCCCTGGTGCTGGCTTTCTTCAACATGCTGATCCACACGCGCGACGCATGGACGTCCGTCGTGCCGACCGGGCTGATCCTGTCGGCGCTGGTGGTTGTGATCCTGATCTTCACCGGTTGGCTTGGCTGGGGACTGGTCTATCGCCATCACGTAGGAGTGGCCGATGAGACGATTTGATAGCGCGATAAGATCCACAGGCGCTGTGTTGATGTGCGCGACTGGTCTGGCTGTCGCCGGCTGCAGCGATGACAACACCGACCCGAATACGCAGATCGGACCTAACCCGAAACTACCCGAGATCAACCAGTATTTCTTCCCACCGATGCATCTGGCGTCCGTGGTCGGCTGGAAGAACGACGAGAAACCGACCGTCGCACAAGGCTTGCAGATCGAAGCGATGGCCAAGGGCTTGCAGCATCCCCGCTCGCTCTACGTGCTGCCCAATGGTGACATATTGGTGGTGGAGTCGAAAGCGCCTCCCGGAGCTTCGCCCAATCGGCCGAAGGACATCATCATGGGCTTGGTCGAAGGCTGGGTGACGTCGGGCGGCGACACCGGCCCCAGCAACCGCATCACTCTGCTACGCGACACCAATGGCGACGGCAAGCCGGATTACCAGGGCGTGTTCCTCGATCATCTGAGCTCCCCGTTCGGCGTGGCGCTGGTCGGGAACGATCTTTATGTGGCGAACACCGATGCGATCGTACGCTACCCGTATAATGCGGGCGACACCAAGATCACTGCTTCCGGCAAGGTGCTGACGGAATTGCCCGGCGGGCCGATCGATCATCATTGGACGAAGAGCCTGGTGGCCAGCCCTGACGGATCGCTGCTCTATGTCGGCGTCGGCTCGAACAGCAACATCACCGAGAACGGCATCCAGGCCGAGAAGGACCGCGCCGCGATCTGGGAGGTCGACCGCGCCACCGGCCGTTCACGCATCTTCGCCAGCGGACTGCGCAATCCCAACGGCCTGTCGTTCGAACCTGAAAGCAAGGCGCTGTGGACGGTGGTCAACGAGCGCGACGAGCTCGGGCCGAACCTTGTCCCGGACTACATGACGTCGGTGAAGGACGGCGCTTTTTATGGCTGGCCCTACAGCTATTACGGCCAGCATGTCGATCCGCGCGTCATGCCGCAGCGGCCGGACATGGTGGCGAAAGCCATCCCGCCGGACTACGCGCTGAGCTCGCATGTGGCGCCTCTGGGGCTTGCCTTCTATAGGGCAAGCAATCTGCCGCAATCCTATCGCGGCGGCGCTTTCGTCGGCGAGCATGGCAGTTGGGATCGCGATCGCTTCAACGGCTACAAGGTCGTTTTCGTGCCGTTTAGCGGTGGCCGTCCCAACGGCATGGCGCAGGACGTCGTCACCGGTTTCCTCAACGACAAAGGCGAGGCGAGGGGCCGGCCCGTCGGCGTCGCAGTCGACAAAGCCGGCGCGTTGCTGATTGCCGATGACGTCGGCAATACTGTGTGGCGAGTGACCGCGGCGGAGCCGGCTTCGTGAAGGCGCTCGGCCACCGAAGTTGGACGGTTTCGGAACGTCGCCTTCAGCCTTCGTCTTTGGTTTTCCGGGCCTCCTCCTTGGCCTTCTCCCTGCCGTGCTCCTTGGCCAGGTCTTTTGCCTGGTTCGGGGAAACGTCGGTTTGCTCTGCGATTCGCAGCGCTTCTTTGTCCGAAATGCGATGATCTTTCGAAGGGGTATTGGCCATCTCAGACCTCCATGGCGTTGATTGCGGCATGTGCCGCTCCCTGGCGAACCGTCAGATGACGTTTATGTTCCACGCTGCTGCAGATCACTTCAAAAAGTGCGCGGCTGGGGTTGCCGACAACCCCCTTTTCGCGCGGGAGACCCCTGCGGTGGAACCTGCGCTTGGCCAGCAGGTTCTTCTATCAGGTAACCCAAGTAGCAGGCACCGATATGGCTAACGAAGTTCCGACGAACAAAGCTCGACAGGGTAGAACCGGCACCCACGTGCTATACATTCTTATCGCAGGATTGGTATTGGCCGGCGTCGCGTGGGGCATCGCCGAAATATACGGGGAACAGGCTAAATCACCGTCGACGCAGCAACCCAGCCAGAATTCACCTGCCCCAGCCTCCGAGACGTCATCGGACCCGGCAATGTCCAAGACAGACGCTGTGAACGGCCAGCCGCCAGATCAGAGTACCCGCGTCGAGAAAAACCCAACGCCTCAGTCCAGTACAGGTGGCGACCAACCGCAGCCGCCGCCCTCGCAGCCTGCGTCGCCTTAAGCGATGGTGCCGCTCGGAACACGAATGTGTTAGAAATCCGCCGCGCACTATTGCGTGCATCTCAGTCCGTGCCGCTTTGGACTTACGCAGTCAGCAGGAGTGCCGCCGTATACGGCACGCCGCTGGCCTATTGCCTCCCTAAATCTCGTCGAACCGGCTGCCTTGCCTGGAGGGATCGCGCGACAGGGCGCGCTCTTCTTCATCGTCCGGAAGGGCTTCGTCGCTTTGCTGGAAGGGGTTGTCGTCGTCTTCTTCCGGCAGCTCTCCCTCGGCCTCGTCTTGCGGATCACCGTTCCCCGCGACGCTGTCAGGCAGGATACTGCTGCCTTCGAGAGCAGCCCAATCCTGTTCCTCGATAATAGGAGCCTCGGTTTCGTCCTGCCTTGCAGACCGCCGTTTGTCGCGCGGGTCCATGACATTCTCCATGCTGAGCCTCGACTGAAAAACCTTTCGAACGAAGAGATGTTCCGTTTCCCACGGCTATCAGCCAGCTTGGTTCGCATGGAACGGCACGGCACGTCGCGACTTATCGTCCGCAAACCAGGAGTTTCCATGCTTCGCAAACTCGATTTCAGAAGCGGCACGCCTGTCTGGTCCGCCTATCGCTCACCGGCCGTGCCGACAGACCGTCTGAGGCGAGATGTGAAAGCCGATGTGCTGATTATAGGCATGGGCATCAGTGGAGCAATGATGGCGGGGGCGGTGACACGCGACGGGCGTTCCGTCATCTGCATTGACCGGCGCGGGCCGCTGAAAGGGTCGACCGCCGCCACAACGGCGCTCGTTCAGTTTGAGATAGATCAGCCATTGACCAAGCTGTCGATGATGATCGGCGGCTATGCGGCACGACAGGCTTGGCGACGCTTCCGCTTGGCGCTGGTCAATTTGCGAGGGCCAATCGCGGAACTGATCTGTCGGGCAACAAACTTGACGCCGAGGGCCTTCGCCAGGAAGCCGAGGCGCGTCGGCGCGCGGGCATCGGAGCCTCTTTCTTGACCCGCGCAAACTGACTTCGGGCTTGCTACTGGCGACGCTGCAACGCAAGGCGCGGTTTTATCCGCCGGCGGAAGCAATTGCGATCGAGGACAATCGCCTTGGCGCGAGGACCCGAGACGGCCCTTCGATCACGGGCCGCCATCTTGTGCTGACGACCGGATCCGAGTTGCTCGATATCGTGCCGAGCGTCAGCCATCGCATCATCTCGACATGGGCGATCGCGACCCGGCCGCAACCGCGGAAACTCTGGCCGCTCGCTGCCCATGATCTGGGAGGCTTCCGACCCCTATCTCTATGTCCGGACGACATCCGATGGCCGGGTGATCTGCGGCGGTGAGGACGAGGAGTTTACCGACGAGGACAAACGCAACGCCCTGACACCCAAAAAGAGGATGAGCCTGAAGAACAAGCTCGGAAAAATCTTCCTGCAGCTCGACACAACGGCTGAGTTCGCCTGGAGTGGTTCGTTCGGCGCCACCGGTTACGGGGCTGCCGATTATCGGCGGCGTGCCGGATCATCCGCAGGTCCATGCGGTGATGGGCTATGGCTGCAACGGCATCACCTTTTCGCAGATTGCCTCCGAGATCGTCTCCGCGTCGATCGCCAGCGCGGAGGATGCAGATGCTGGCCTCTTCGCATTTGGAACCTGATCTTCAGCCCGTCATAGTCGCTGAAGGTCAGCTACTCGATCTGCTCGAATGTGCATTGGCGCGGTGCTTTGTCTGGCCGCCACCGCAAGAGTTTTGTTCCGTGCCGGAAGCGGTCGCCAGTGACATGGTCGAAGCGAACCTCGACGACCAGCTCCGGCTTTACCGCCTTCCATTCACCGCTGCGCTCGGTGCTCCAACGGCTAGGACCGCCAGGCGCCTTGCCGGTGAAACCAGACCCGTCGCGCAGCTTCTCGAGTTTCTCGGTAAGAGCGGCACGCTCGTCATTGGCGATAGTGGAGGTGAAGCCGACGTGGTCCAGCAGTCCTTTGTCGTTGTAGAGACCAAGCAATAGCGAGCCGACCTGCGGCTTGCCGTTCAGGTAGCGGAAGCCGCCGACCACGCAATCGGCCGTGCGCAGGCGTTTCACCTTCACCATCGCGCGTTCGCCCGGCTTGTAGGGATCGTCGAACTGTTTGGCAACGACACCGTCCGTGGAGTCATTGCCGCTGCCCTCCAGCCACTTTTCAGCTGTCGCGAGGCTTGTGGTGGCGGGCGAAAGCCGCAAGGCCTTGGCCTTTGCCTTTGCAATGAAATCTTTCGCTGCCGCGCGCCGATCGTGCAGCGGCAGTTCCATAAGCAACCGCCCGCCCGGAGCGACGAGCATATCGAAGAGCACCAGTTGCGCCGGCATTTCCCGGCTGAGCTTGCGGATGCGGCTCTCCGCCGGATGAAGCCGCATCTGCAACGCATCGAAGGAGGCACGCCCGTCGATTTCGATGATGATCTCTCCGTCCACGACGAAGTCCGATGCTTCGAGTTCACCAAGTGTCGCCACCAGTTCGGGAAAATAACGGCCAAGGGGTTTGCCGGACTTCGCCCTGAGGTCGACCGACTTGCCGCCTTTGAAGGCAAGGCAGCGGAAGCCGTCCCATTTCGGTTCGTACTGCCAAGGTCCATCGTCGCGCGGCAATGCCTCGGCCGTGCGCGCTTCCATCGGCTCCGTGCTCAAGGGCAAGGGAAACTCGATGCCGGACGCTGCTACCATCGCTCTTCCGTATCCCGGCTAGGCAGGTCGATGCCGCAGCAAACCCAGCCGAGCCGTTGCGAGGAGCCGTAATTATGGTGCGGCTCGAGCTCCCCGGGCCTGTCGAAGGTTCCGATATGTAGCGCGATTTGACCTGGGTCGGCATCGTAGGAGAGGGTGAGAGGAGAACCGCAAGCCTGACAGAAACCTCGCTCGGCGATAGGCGATGATCTACGCACCGTAGGCGCCTCACCAAGCCATGACACCGAACCGGACGAAACCCAGGCAAGCACCGCGAAGGCGCTGCCTGTCGCACGTCGGCACATATCGCAGTGGCAGTAGTGGACACGTGGGTCGGCGGTGACACGATAACGAATTTTTCCGCAGAGGCATCCGCCAGTGCGTCCTAATGCGATGGTCTGGGCAGTAATCTCCGATGTATCCATGTCGCTTGAACGTTTCACGCGGAATGTGGTTTCGCACCGCCCACCTGGTGGCATGAGGCGGGCGCTAGCTCAGCCCTAGGCGGTCAGGCGTCGAGATCAATCAACGCCGCTCCTATTTCCGGACGTCTCCTGCGACGCAGGTATCCGGGCGATTCCTGTACCGTGATTTCCAGCGTCGGTTGAACGATACCTTCAAGCAGATGACCGCCGCGGGTCGATCCGTCGCTCAGGCCAAGCACAGCATGGACGTGAAGGCTCGGCTTGCCATTGTCGTCGACGGCTATGTCGCCGATCGCGCTCAGCACTTCGCACTGCTCCGCGACAGGGATCTTGCGATAGGACTTCGATTGGAAATCGAACCAGCCGACCACCGCCTTCTCGAATGCCCCGATCGCGGTCAGCGAAGCGGCGGTGATCCCGTGCTCGACGGCGAAGGCGGTCAGGGAAGCGAACGCTTCCTCGCCGAGGTCCAGAACAACCACGAAAGTCCTTTGTTCGGATGTCTTGCCGATCAGTTTCGATTTCATCTAGATCCAATTCTCCTATTTCGTCGGCTGCCCGGATTTCGGCGAGCGCAACAGAAGCGCCAGAGGCACGAGCAGCGCGGTAACGATCGCCGAGTAACGGAAGACGTCGACATAGGCGAGCAGCGTCGCCTGGCGGCCGATAAGCTGCGCGACCCAGCCGACCGCTTGCGCCTTTGCCTGGATGGCGGGCGAACCTTGCGCGGTGAAATACTCGCCGACCTGGCGAAGAGTCTGCTGGTAAGCCGATGACGACTGCACGGTGTTGGCGACAAGGTTGGACTGATGCATCTGCGCGTTCTGAGCGATCACTGCGTTTGTCAGAGACACACCGATGCTGCCGCCGATGTTGCGGGCGACATTGATCAGGGCGGAAGCCTGATTGGTCTTCGACGCCGGTAAGCCGAGATAGGCCGCGGTCGAGATCGGAATGAACAGGAAGGGCAGGCCGATCATCAGGAAGATGCGGGCGAAAGCAAAGAAGTTGAAGCTCGCATCCGGCGCCAGCGAGGTCAGATGCCAGAGCCCGACTGCCACCAGCGACATCCCCATCATGATCAGATATTTCGGCTGCACGAAGCCGGATGCCATGCCGGAGATCGGCATCAGCATGAGCATTGCGATGCCGCCCGGCATCATCGACAAGCCCGACAATGTCGCGGTGTAATCGAAAGCAGTCTGCTGCAGCTGCGGCATGATCTGTGTCGTGCTGAAGAGCACCGCGCCGACCGCCATCATAACCAGGAAGGAGGTGCCAAACTGGCGGGTGAACAGCAGCCGCATGTCGACTATCGGATCACGGCGGGCCAGTTCCCAAGGGATGAGGATCATGAACGAGACGGCGGAGATCACCGCGAAGGTGATGATGAAGCTCGAGGCGAACCAATCGTTGCGCTGGCCTTCATCGAGAAACACCTCGAGACAGCCAAGCGCCAGCGCCACGAGGATGAAGCCGATCCAGTCGACCTTGAGGCCGCCTTTCAGCCTTTCCTGGCGTTCGCGCTCGAGCAGCTTGGGCTCCGTCACCAGCCATTGCACCAGCGCCAGCGAGAGAATGCCGAACGGCACGTTGATGAAGAAGATCCAATGCCAGGAAAAATGGTCGGTGAGCCAGCCGCCGATCGTCGGCCCGACTGTCGGCGCCACGATGACGGCGATCCCGTAAAGTGCGAAGGCCTGCGAGCGTTTTTCCGGCGGGAAGGTGTCTGCGAGGATCGACTGCTCGCTCGGCGCCATGCCGCCGCCGCCCAGGCCCTGGAGGATACGGAACAGGATCAGCATTTCGAGGTTGGGCGCCAGGCCGCAAAGCAGGGACGCGCCGGTGAAGGTGGCGACGCAGATCATGTAATAGCGCTTGCGGCCAATGACGTCGGCCAGCCAGCCGCTGATCGGGATGATGATGGAATTCGCCACTAGATAGGTGGTGATGATCCAGGTGCTCTCGTCCATGCCCGCCGCGAGGCTGCCGGCGATGTTTCGCAATGCGACATTGGCGATCGAGGTGTCAAGCACCAGCATGAAGGTTGCGATCGAGACGACGACCGCGATGAGCCACGGATTGCGGCCGCCGGCCGCGGAGCGGCTTTCGCCGCCTTGGGCTATGGCCGCGTCGGTCATCGCACCGTGACCGTCGGCACGACGGACATGCCGGGTCCCAGGTAGACGTCCGGCGGTTTGTCGAAGACGATCTTGACCGGCACGCGCTGGACGACTTTGACGAAATTGCCTGTGGCGTTTTCGGCCGGCAGAAGGCTGAAGGCGGTGCCGCTGCCAGCCTGCACGCTGTCGACGCGGCCGTGGAAGCTCTTGTCCGGATAGGCGTCGATGGCGATATCGACCGGCTGTCCGGGCCGCATCAGGTCGAGCTGCGTCTCCTTGAAGTTTGCCTTCACCCAAATGTCCTTCGGCACGAACATCATCAGCACCTGTCCGGGCTGCGCATACGTGCCCTTGGCAGCGGTGATGTTGGTGGCGCGGCCGGCGAGGGGAGCTACGATCGTCGTGCGGGTGAGCGCCGTCTTGGCCTGGTCCTCGGTGGCTCGCGCCTGCTGCAGCTTGGCTTCAGCACTTTTGCGCTGCGCCTCCAGCACCTGCAGCTCGCTCGTCGTCGCAGCCGCGTTGGCGGTCGCGGTGTCGAGCCCAGCCTGGTCCTGCCGCAAGGTCGAAGCGGCCTGCTCGGCCTGCTGCTGGGTCGTCGTGCCTTTGGCGAGCAGCTCGCGATTGCGCTGATCCTCGGCCTTAGCGAATTCAAGCGCCGCCTGGGCCTGCGCCACCTGCTTCTGCGCGGCATCGATCTTGGCGTTCTGCGCCTCGGCCTGGGCCTGTACGTTGTTGATCTCGGCCTGCGCCGCCACGATACCGGCCTGCGCCTGCTTTAACGAGGCTTGATAGTCGCTGTCGTCGATGCGAAGCAACACGGCCCCTGCCTCGACGGGCTGATTGTCGGTAACCGAAACGTCCGTAATTCGGCCGGCGATCTCGGCGGCGACAGTCACTGTGCGCGCATCGATGTAGGCGTCATCGGTCCATTCGTAATTTCGCGCATGCAGCCACCAGAGCAGCGCGCCCGCAGCAATCAACAGGACGAAAAGCAGCACGATGCAAGCGATGACCGGATGACGTTTGATCGAGCCGAACAGATTGCCGCTCTGCTTATGGTTGCTTCTGTCTGGTTCCGATCCTGCGTGCGCTTCCGCGTCCGTCTTGTCTGCTCCGGAAGCCGGCGCGCTCTTGGCGTGTCTGCGGTCGGGACGGCGTGTGGGCCTTTCATCGACGGGTTCGGCGACGGGAGCGTTCGTATCCACCGGAATTGCTTTCGATCGGAACTGGACTGGGCTGCACGCGGCGCACCGTATGTTCGGGTCAACAGCGCGTCTCCCGAAAAGTTCCTTTCGAAAGGGCTACTTGGTGGGATCTCCCGCTAGCCGGCGCGGACCGGCCGCTTGTCTGTCGTAGGTCACTTTTTTGTGAGGGACTGCGTCCTGGCGATTGTCGTGTCGAGAGGTCGGGCACGCCGGCCGGCACTGCTGACACCAGCGCCACGCGGCGCCCCATCCAGCCAATCCGTGAAACTTTGCTGATGTAAGCGAAATTCGTCCAGCTCATCAATCCGGCGCCGTCGCAGGCGCCGTATAGCGCCGCCGCACCGCGTCGATCACCAGCTTGCGGCTCTCTTGCGCCGACAGCGTCTCGTCCTTCTCGGCCTCGGCCGTCTCTCGCGCCAGTTCCTTGTCTCTGATCTGCTTGCGAAACCATTTGGAATAGTCGCCGGCACGCAAGTGGTACTCCCACGTCTTGTCGTCGATGCCTTCCGCCATCTGGGCGAAGATGATGAGGTTGTGGGCTCTCAGATTCATCGCCTTCTTCGGCCCGGTGAAATAGAAGCTGCCGACTTCGTCTAGCTCGCCTTCGGCATATTTGCGGCTGTGCCGCTTCAGCGACTGGCTGGGCTCGTTCGCCTTCACCGTGAACGGCTTCTTGCCTTCGTGTGGCCGCCAGAACAGCACCCGGTCACCCTTGGGGAGCGGGATGTCTTTCGGCGCCTTGAGCCCGGTCTCTTTGCAAAAGGTCTTAATCACGCCCTGAGCCTTCGGGCCGAGTGCGATCACCGCCGTCACCAGGCGGAGCGCATCGGTAGAGATCGCTTCCGGATGGACAGTGATCAGCACCGTACCAGGCAGCTCGATCGAAAGCACCGCCGGTGTGTCTCCACGCCGCTTGGGCATCAAATGATGCGCCTCGTCGATGATCAGCCAGTGCGGCCTTGCGGTGCGGTAGCGGACATTGCCGAGGCCCGGCAGCAGTTCGGCGAAGAAATCTGGCCGCTCGTCGACTTTCAGCGCCAGGCCGTTGACCACGATGTTATTGCCCGGCTTATCGATGAGCTCCAGCAACTGCTCCTTGTTCGGCGCGGTCGAGCCATTGCCGAGCGGCACCGCGCCCTTCAGCCCGTCATAGTCGCCTTCCGGATCGAAGATGCAGAACTGCAGCCCTTTCTCAACGAGCTGCTCGCTGAGCGCGGTGGCCAAAGTCGACTTGCCGATGCCGGAACTGCCGGCGATCAGCACCGTCTCGGTCGGGGACAGATAGATATCCTTGCCGTGCGAGGTTCCAAGCAGCACGCCGCGCGAGCGTTTTTTCGCAATCAGGTGATCGCGCTTGATCAGCTTGCGGATCAGTTCCTCGACGCCCTTGCCGCGCGTCTCCTTGGTGACGAGGTCGGCCGTGTCCTTGACGGCAGGCAACGCATTGGCGACGGCGACGCTGCAGCCCGAGGCTCTCAGGAAAGCGTGGTCGTTTTCGGCATCGCCTACGGCAACGACATTATGTGGGGAGAGCTTCAGATCTTCCAGCGCCGCCGCCAGCCCGGTCGCCTTGTCGATGCCAGAGGGCAGGATCATCACGGCGCCCTTATTGAAGATGATCTCCAGGTCCAGCCCGAGCTTCTTGATGACGTCGAGCACCGTGGCCTGATGCGGTTCCCAGGTGGCGACGATCGAGCGACCGACCGAAAGCGGCTTCACGCCGCGCCGCTTGAGCCTGTCGATGAAGTCGGGCGAAGGCGAGGGCGATATTGTGCGTTCTTCCTCGCTGGCCGGCGTGTAGACCAACGCGCCGTTTTCCGCGACGACCTTGTCGAACAGCGGAAACTCGGGAAAAACCTCTTTCAGATCGGGCAGTTCGCGACCGGTGACGAGGATGAGCTTGCGCCCCGATTTTTTCAGTTTCTCCAGCGCCTTGACGGTGCTTGCCGTGACCAACCCGTCATGCGCCAGCGTGCCGTCATAGTCGGTGGCAAGTGCCATGAAGTACATAAATCCTGCCTCGATCGCCCGGGATGAGCCAAGAGAACGGCTAGGATGCGAAAAAGCTCCGTTCGACAGGGTGGGTGTCCACTCATCCCGTAGGCAACGCATACGCGATGACTTCGTCGCCGACCTTGGTTTCCATAAAATGATGGCCGCCAGGTGCGATGACAATATATTGCCTGCCATCGACCTCGTAGGTCATCGGCGTCGTCTGGCCACCGGCGGGTAGATCGGCCTGCCACACCTGCTTACCGGTCTTGATGTCGATCGCGCGCAGCTTGTTGTCGGTGGTCGCGGCGATGAAGATCAGGCCGCCGGCGGTCACCAGTGGACCGCCATTGTTCGGCGTTCCGATGGTGAGTGGCAGCATCGAGGGAAGCCCAAACGGTCCATTTTTGTCGGCGCTGCCGAGCGGCTCGTCCCACAGGGTCCTGCCAGTCTTTAGATCGATGGCGCGGATGTGGCCATAGGGCGGCTTCGAGCAAAGCAGGCCGGTGGACAGGCGCCAGCCCGCATTGACGGCAATGGCGTATGGCGATCCCGCCTGCGGGTCACCGATGGCCTTGGCTTTCTTCGAACTGCCACCTTTGTCGATCGGCTTGAAGCCCATCTGGTCCGCTTCCTTGCGCGGAATGAGCTGATTGAAGTTCGGCATGTCGTTGTAGTTGGCGACCAGCACGCCGCTGTCGGTATCGACTGCGACGCTGCCCCAGTCCGAGCCGCCATTGTAGCCTGGGTATTCGATGAACGGCTGGTTTACCGTAGGTGGCGTATACTCGCCTTGATAATACGCGCGATGGAATTGGATGCGGCAGTAGAGCTGATCCAGCGGGCTCATGCCCCACATGTCCTTTTCCGTGAGCACCGGCTGATCGAGATGGGCGTAGCCGGAATAGGGCTGTGTCTTCGAGAGCTTGTCCGGCTCGACACCGCCCGAGGGCACTTTTCGCTCCTCAACAGGGAAGAGCGGCTTGCCGGTCTTGCGGTCGAGCACATAGATCTGGCCCTGCTTGCTCGGCACGATGATGGCCGGGGTCTTGCCGGTCACGGTCGGGAAATCGACGAGAGTCGGCTGTGAGCCGAGGTCATAGTCCCAAAGGTCGTGATGGACGGTCTGGAAGTGCCAGACCGGTTTGCCGGTTGTGACGTCGATGGCGACGATGGACGAGTTGTACTCGTTTTCGAAATCCTTGCGATCGACGCCATAATAATCGACGGCGGCGTTGCCGAGCGGGAGGTAGACATAACCGAGCTGCGGATCGGCTGCAGCGACGGTCCACATATTCGGCGTGCCGCGCGTGTAGGTGTCGCCCTGAGGCGGCGCGCCGGTACGGTCGGGATGGCCCATGTCCCACGCCCAGGCGAGCTTGCCGGTGGTGGCGTCATAGCCGCGGACGACGCCAGAAGGTGCATTCTCGGCCTGACCATCCTTGACCTGCGCGCCGATGACGGCGACGCCGCGCACGATGGTTGGTGGCGCGGTGACAGAGTACCAGCCCGGCGCCGACTCGCCTATGCCCTGGTTGAGATCGACGATGCCCTGTTGGCCGAAATCCGCGCAGGGTTTTCCTGTCCTGGCGTCGATGGCGATCAGCCGGGCGTCGAGGGTGCCGAAGATGATTCTTGAGGCGCAGGCCTGATCGGCCTTCGCGCCGGGAACGGAGAAATAGGCGACGCCACGGCAGCTCGCGCCATAGGGTATGGCGTTGTCGGGGACCTTTGGGTCGTAACGCCATTCTTCCTTGCCGCTGCGGGCGTCGGCGGAGATGACGATGTCCTTGGCCGAGCAGGCGTAGAGATGACCACCGATTTCCAGTGGCGTGTTTTCGGGCGAGTAGAGATCCTTGGTCGCGTCATCTGGCATGTCGCCCGTGTGAAAGGACCAGGCCTTGGTCAGTTTGCCTGCATTGGCCGCGGTGATCTGATTGAGTGGCGAGTAACGCGTTCCCAGTTCCGAGCCGCCATAGACGGGCCAGTCATTGCCGGCAGCGTGGATAGTGGCATCGGGCGGCGTGGGCGCGGCAGGAGCAACTGGCGCGATCGGTGTCTGCGCCGGCTGGGACTGTGCCGCTGCGCTAATGTGAGATGCATCGAACGCCCCGGCGCCTCCAGCGAGGATGAGAATCAGCAGGCCTGTAACGTAGGCGGTTGTTGCGCCGATCCGCTGGTCCCAGGCCCGAAAAGCCGGCAGAGCGAGTAGCACGAAAATCAGGATGATCGTCGGCGCAAGTATGCGCGGCATCAAGGCCCAACCGTCAAATCCGACTTCCCAATAGGCCCAGACGAGGGTGGCGAGCCAGGTCAGCGTATAAAGCCAGACGCCGGCCGCATTCCCGGTCAACAGCAAAGTGCCTGCGATCAGCAGCGCGATGCCGGCCGGAAGGTAATACCAGGAACCGCCGAGCGCGATCAGCCAGGCACCGCCCCCGCCGATCAGCAGGCCGAGGATGACCAGTAGGAGGCCGACCAGCATCCTCCACCAGAAGGCGATGCCGCGACGGGGCACCGGATCACGGGCGGTGTGGAGAGATATATTGGTCATGGCGTTTTCCAGCATGAAACAGATCGTGATATCTGGCGAACGCATGCGGCAGGCTGTGGTTGCGCATTAAGTTGGCGACCTGGTCCTCGGAACGCTCACCATTCCGTGATGCCAATATAGGCGCGGAACCATCTTGGCGAACGCACCGTTAGGTGTCGTCAACTCTGAGTATGCCTTCAGCAGAATCGGCGAGGGGATGCCGCAGATCTTCTCGAAAAATGCCAATGGCGTTGCGCGCTTTGTCATGTGGGGGAGCTGTGCCCTTCTGCTGATCGCCACCGCGATCGGGATAATCCTGCCCCGTTCGGACCTGCTAACGGGAGTAGGTGAGCCATTGGCGCAGCCGGTGCCCTTCAGTCACAAGCACCATGTCGGCCAGCTCGGCATCGACTGCCGCTACTGCCACAATGGCGTCGAGACCTCGTCGTCGGCGGGCCTACCGGCGACCGAAGTCTGCATGACCTGTCATTCGCAGCTGTTCACCGATGCCGCGATGCTGGCGCCGGTGCGCGCCAGCCTCGCCGCCGGCAAGCCGATCGGATGGCAACGCGTCAACAGCGTCCCCGACTTCGTGTTCTTCAATCACGCGATCCACGTCAACAAAGGCGTCGCCTGTGAGACTTGCCATGGCGAGGTCGATCAGATGCCGCTTCTCATGCGCGCGCATACGCTGAGCATGGAATGGTGCCTCGGCTGCCATCGCAATCCGGAGCCCAATCTGCGCCCACCACAGGACGTGTTCCTGATGCACTGGCAGCCGCCCGAGGATATCGCCGAAATCAGGCGCAAGCTGATCGGTATGCTCGACATCCATCCTGAGACGATGACGGATTGCTATGTCTGTCATCGCTGAGAAAGGGCCAAGCCTCGGGATCGACATCGCGGCTCTGCGCAAGCGGCTGGAAAACGGTCCCGATATGTGGCGCAGCCTCGACGAGATCGCTGGCACAGCCGATTTCTGCCGCTTTGTAGAAGCCGAGTTCCCGGCGCTTGTCGAGCGCCTGCCGGCAAACCCGAACCGGCGGACGCTGCTCAAGCTGATGGGCGCCTCGCTGTCGCTTGCCGGGCTGGCGGCCTGCAGCCGGGCGGAAAGCATCGTGCCATATGTGCGCCAGCCTGAGATTCTCATTCCTGGCAAGCCCGTCTATTACGCAACGACATTATCGAGCGACGGCTTCGGGATCGGCGCCATTGTCGAAAGCCACGAAGGGCGGCCGACCAAGGTCGAGGGCAATCCCGATCATCAGGCCTCGCGCGGCGCCACCGATGCGGTGATGCAAGCGGCGGTGCTGACGTTGTTCGATCCCGACCGTTCGAGCATGCCACTGAAGGAGGGGCAGCCTGCATCTTATGGCGACTTCCTGAAGGACATGTCGGCGCTTGTTTCGCGATGGACGGCATCGCAAGGGCAGGGTGGGGCACTGCTGATAGATGCCTCGACGTCGCCTACGCTCGCGGCTCAGATCGATGCGCTGCGGGTACGCTATTCGAAACTGAAAATCCATCGTCACGATCCTTTGGCGACGCCGGCGGTGGTGGAGGCGTCGCGTGTCCTATTCGGATCGGCACTAAAGGCCGCTTATCACTTCGACCGTGCGGATGTGATCCTCAGCCTCGACGCCGATTTCCTGGGCGAGGGGCCAGGGCGGTTGGCCTATGCGCGTGACTTGATGGCACGGCGACGCGTGCGCACTCCTTCCGACCGGATGAGCCGGCTCTATGCGGTCGAGTCGACGCCGACGATCACCGGTGCGGCCGCCGACCATCGGCTTGCAATCAAGCCAAGCGCAATCGAGGCGATCGCAGCCGGTCTGCACGAAGCGTTGGATGGCCAAGCCACGGCTTCCAGTCCGCCAATCGAGCAGGCCTGGATGGAGGCGCTGGTCGATAACTTGAAAGCGGCGGGCCGCAATGCTCTGGTGATTGCCGGACCGCAGCAGAGCGCCTTCGTTCATGCCATCGCATTTGCGGCCAATGCGAAGCTCGGCGCGCTTGGCAATACGGTTGAGCTGATCGAGCCGCCGGATGCATTGCAGGTCGATGGCGACCTAGCCGCGCTGTGCGAGGCAATCGACGGTGGCGCGATCGACACGGTCGTGGTGCTGGGCGCTAACCCGCTGCATACGGCTCCGGCGAGGCTCGTAGCGCACAAGGCGTTCTCCAGCCTGAAGCTGCTGGTTCATCACGGGCTCTACCGCGACGAGACGGCGTTCCTGGCGCACTGGCATGTGCCCGCGGCGCATGAGCTCGAGAGCTGGAGCGATATCCGCGCCTATGACGGCACGGCCTCGCTGGTACAGCCGCTGATCGCGCCGCTTTACGACGGCAAGACCGAGCATGAGTTGCTCGCCGTGCTTAGCGGTCAGTTCCAGACCGATCCGCTGTCGCTTGTCAGGCAGCATTGGGCAGAGCTCGATGATGATGCCTGGAAGAAGGTGCTACGCGACGGCGTCGTGCCGAACAGTGCAGCCAAGCCGGTACCAGTCACTGTGCCGCCGGACCTGGCGGGACTTAAGCCGGCGGCTAGCGCAGGAAGCGGGATCGATATTCGCTTTGTCGCCGATCCCTGGCTGCGTGACGGCCGCCTCGCCAACGCCTCCTGGCTGCAGGAATTGCCGCGGCCGCTGACTAAGATCGTCTGGGGCAATGCGGCACTGATCTCGCCCGCCACGGCGGAGCGCTTGAAGGTCGAAAACGGCAAGGTCATCAACATCGCATCCAACGGGGCGGACATCGATGCACCGGCCTGGATCGTGCCCGGCCATCCGGACGAGAGCGTGACACTCTCCTTCGGCTTCGGGCGCAAGGCCGGCTCCGTTGCCGCGCTGTCGGAAGGCTATGACGCGTTCCGCTTGCGCGGCGGTGCGGAATGGTTGGCGACCGGTGCCACGATAGTGCCGCGCGAAAACAGCGTGCGCGTCATCACCACACAGCATCACCAGGCGATGGAAGGCCGCGCCATCGTGCGTCATGCTTCGCTCGACGGGTTCCGGCAGGATCCGAATTTCGTACGCAAGGATGTGCCGCCGTCGCCGACGGAATCGCTTTATCCCGACTGGCGCTATGATCAAGAAGCCTGGGCGATGGCAATCGATCTGTCGGCCTGCATCGGCTGCATGGCCTGCGTCTCGGCCTGCCAGGCGGAGAACAACATCGCGCCGGTCGGGCCGGAGGAATGCGAGCGCGGCCACGAGATGCACTGGCTGCGCATCGACCGCTACTATGCCGGGCCGCTCGACGCGCCGGAAATCTTTTTCCAGCCGGTGCCCTGCATGCATTGCGAGAAGGCACCTTGCGAGGTGGTCTGCCCGGTCAACGCCACTGTACATACGCATGATGGGCTGAACGCGCAGGTCTATAACCGCTGCATCGGCACGCGCTATTGCTCGCAGAACTGCCCCTACAAAGTGCGGCGTTTCAACTTCCTTGACCATCAGACCTTCGACAAGGACGAGGCCGGCCCAGGGCAGGGCGTGCACAATCCCAATGTCAGCGTGCGCTCGCGTGGCGTGATGGAGAAATGCACCTACTGCGTCCAGCGTATCAGTGCCAAGCGCATCCAGGCGCAGATCGAGAACCGCGACATCGCCGATGGTGAAGTGGTCACCGCCTGCCAGCAGGCGTGCCCGACCCAGGCGATCACCTTCGGCGACCGCAACAGGAAAGACGCAAAGGTCGTTCGCGAGAAGAGCGCGCCGCAGAATTACGCGCTGCTGGAGGAGCTGAACACCCGGCCGCGCACCACCTATCTCGGCAAGATCTCCAATCCGAACGGCAAGCTTGTCAGGCCGGGCGAGGCGACCGATGGCTGAAGCCAGGGCGAACAACCCTGCCGTCATGCGCGGCCGCCACGACTTTCCCGAGATCAGCGGGCGCATCGGCTCGATCGTACTCGATGGAAGACTGCCGCGCCATTTCTGGACGGCGTTCTTCCTCTGCTTCCTGCTCGTCTTGCTGCTGCTTTACTCGATCACCTACCTGATTGCTGTCGGTGTCGGCGCTTATGGCATCGACATCCCGGTGGCCTGGGGCACGATGATTTCCAACTTCGTGTGGTGGATCGGCATCGGCCATGCCGGCACTTTGATCTCGGCGGTGCTGCTCCTGCTGCGCCAGCCATGGCGCGCTTCGATCAACCGCTTCGCCGAAGCCATGACGTTGTTCGCCGTGGCCATGGCCGGGCTGTTCCCGATCCTGCATCTTGGGCGGCCTTGGTTCTTCTACTGGCTGTTGCCGCTGCCCAATGTGCATATGCATTGGCCGCAATGGCGCAGCCCGCTGGTCTGGGATTTTGCGGCGATCGCCACCTACGCGACCGTCTCGCTGCTGTTCTGGTATATGGGGCTTCTGCCGGACCTGGCGGTACTGCGCGACCGCGCGAGATCAAGGCCGGCCCAGCTCTTCTACGGCATATTGGGGCTCGGCTGGCGCGGCTCGGCCTATCATTGGTCGCGCTACCAGGTCGTTTATTTCCTGCTTGCGGCCCTCGCCACGCCGCTGGTCGTTTCGGTGCATTCGATCGTTTCGCTCGACTTCACCTTTGCCATCACACCAGGCTATCACTCGACGATCTTCCCGCCCTATTTCGTCGCCGGCGCGCTTCTGTCGGGATTCGCGATGGTGCTCACCATCGCAATTCCGCTGCGCTGGGCCTTTTCGGTCGAGGACCTGATTACGGTCAGGCACATGGAAAACGCCGCCAAGCTGATGATCGCCGCCGGCATGGTCGTCGCCTATGGCTATGTCTCGGAAGCCTTCTTCGCCTGGTATTCGGGCGAGCCCTACGAACGCGCCATGATGGCGCAGCGCGCTCTGGGTCCCTACGCACCGTTGTTCTGGACGATGCTCGGCCTGAATTGCGGCGTGCTGCAATTGCTGTGGTTCAAAGGCATCCGCCGCAACATGCCGCTGCTGTTCGCGATCGCCGTCGCCATCAATATCGGCATGTGGATCGAACGCTACGTCATCGTCGTGACGGGGCCGAGCCGCGACTACCTGCCGTCCGCCTGGGGCGAGCAGTCATTGACCTGGCTCGACTTCGGCATCCTGTTCGGCTCGATCGGTACCTTCTTCGCACTGGTCTTCCTGTTCATCCGCATCCTGCCGGCGATCACCATCTTCGAGGTCGAGGAACTGGCCGAGGAACAGGGTAAGCTCAAATGAGCCTCTACGGTCTCATGGCGGTGTTTGCCGATCCCGAAGCGCTCGTCGTGGCAGCGCGCGGCATGCGCGAGCGCGGCTATCGGCGCATGGATGCGTTCTCGCCGTTTCCGATGAAGGAGCTGGACGCGATATTGGAGATCCCGAAGACGCGCCTGCCCTGGATCGTGCTCGCCGGTGGCATTGCCGGCGCCGCTCTGGTTTATGCCCTGATCTGGTATTCCGTCGAAGTCGATTATCCCATCAACGTCGGCGGGCGGCCGCTCCATTCCTGGCCACCTTTCGTGGTCATCACCTTCGAGGCCGGCATTCTTGGTGCTGCGTTCGCCGGATTTCTGGGCGTGCTCGCGGCAAACGGCCTGCCCCGCTATCATCATCCGGTCTTCAACGCCGAGAGCTTCAGCTATGCCCGCGGCGGCAAGTTCTATCTGCTGATCGAAGCGGCTGATCCCAGATACCGCAAGGGCGTGACGAAGGGGCAGCTGACGCGGCTCGGCGCAGAGGCCGTCGAGGAGGTCGAGGCATGAGCGGCCTGCGCCTCACGCTCGTGCTCGGGACCCTGCTGATCGCCGGCTGCCGGCAAGATATGGAGGATCAGCCGCGCTACGATCCGCTGGAGGCGAGCAACCAGTTCGCCGACGGCATGTCGGCACGCACGCCGGTGGCGGGCACTGTCGCGCGCGATGCTGATCTGACGCCGACGTCGGAGCGAATCCCTTATCCGATCACGATCGAGCTTCTGCAGCGCGGTCGGCAGCGTTTTGACATCTTCTGCTCGCCTTGCCATGGCCGCACCGGCGACGGCCACGGCATGATCGTCCAGCGCGGCTTTCCGGCGCCACCGAGTTACCACCAGGACGCGCTGCGCAAGGCCTCGGACCGGCACTTTTACGACGTCATCACCAACGGCTATGGCGCTATGTACTCCTACGCGGCGCGGGTGCCGCCACAGGACCGCTGGGCGATCGTGGCCTATATCCGCGCGTTGCAATATTCGCGCGACGCCCCGGTTGCCGAACTACCGCAAATCCTGCGCAGGCGGCTCGAAGCGGAGGCCTCGCCATGAGGCGCGTCGAACAAGTCTTTCTGGCGGCTGGCACCGGGGGAATTGTCCTGTGCATGCTCGGTGCATCGCTCGATGCAAAGGCGATGCTGGGCGCCTGGCACCCCGCTGCTCTCTTCGCGCTGAGCCTGCCGCTCGGCGCGCTGACGATATTGATGGTGCACGGGCTGACCGGCGGCCGCTGGGGCGAGGGGGTCCGCCAGCCTTTGCGGATCATGATCGCGATGCTGCCGTTTGCGCTCATCGTGCTCCTGCCGGTGCTGATGAAACTGGACGTGATCTTCCCATGGGCCGGCGCCGACGCCGCGATGCTTCCTGGGAACGTTCGAGAGAAGCTCACTTATCTCAATGTGCCGTTCTTCCTGTTGCGCTTCGCCGCGTGCGCGGCGATCTGGCTCGCTCTTGCCTGGACGATGCTTAATGCGGAGGACCCGGCAAAGCGTGGCGGCAGGAAATATGCCCTTGGGCTGATCCTTCATGCGCTAGCCGTCAGCGTTTTTGCCATCGACTGGATGCTGTCGCTCGAGCCGGAATTCATCTCGACCATCTACGCGCTTTGCGAAGCCTCGGCCGAGGTGGTCGGGGCATTCGCCTTGGCGATCCTGATTCTGGCGGCAACACGATCGGTCGAGATCCTACCAGGTGGAGACGAGGATGTCGCCTTGAGCGAAGATCTCGCCAACATGCAGTTCGGCTTCCTGCTGACCTGGATCTACTTGGTGTTCATGCAGTGGATCGTCTTTTGGGGCGGTGACCTTCCGGACGAAATCCACTGGTATATCGTCCGCGTAACGGATGGTTGGCAGTATCTGCTGTGGTTGCTGATTGCCATGCAGGTGGCTGCGTTCGCAGGTTCGCTCAGCCGACCGCTCAAGCGCAGCCATGACGGCCTGGTCTGGCTGGCGGGCTTCGCTTTGGCAGGCCATTTCGCCGATGTGTTCTGGCGTATCCGACCACCGCTCATTTCCGGCGGTTTGGTGGCTCTGTGGCATGATGCGGTCGCCTGGATGGGACTGGGTGGGCTGTGGCTCGCCCTATTCCTGTTCCTCCTCCGCCGGCCGGATCGGATCACCTGGTGGAAGCGCGAGGTGGCCCATGGCTAGGGCGCATCGACATCCCGAGACACGCGATGTGCAACCGGGTCTGCTGATCGCATTCGGCGCGGCGCTGCTGGCGTTCATCGCGGTTGCGGCGATCGGCATGAAGCTCGCCTTCAACACCACGTCAGCCTGGCTGCCGCTGTCCACAAACTTGAGCCCGCAAGCCCCCGGTTTGCAGGCCGCGCCAAAACAGGATCTTGTCAGCTTCCGCGCCGAGGAAGATCGGCAGCTGAATATGCTCGGCTGGGTCGACCGCAATGCCGGCATCGCGCGCATTCCGATCGAGGACGCCATGTGGGCGGTGGTCAGCAATGGCCTACCCGATTGGTCGCGGCCGGTGGCCGCAGCCCCAGGATCCGACGACTGCACTCTGCTCGCGGCCGCAGTTCCCCGAGCACCTCAGGCGCAAAATTGCCGACAGCAAAGCGGGGCAGGCCGATGAAAGGCTTGTTGGCCGCGCTCTGCTTCTTAGCTGCCAGTGCCGCGCTCGCCAGCGAGCGACCGACCTTCGACCCGAAACTCGGAGCGCAGCTCAGTCTCGACCGCGAACTGGTCGACGCAAGCGGTCGGAAGCAGACGCTCGGCGACACGCTGGGAGGCCATCCGGCGCTGGCTATCTTCGGCTACGACAAATGTCCAAACCTGTGCGGCGTCACCCAGCAGGCCGTTGCCTCCGATCTGAAGAAGACCTCGCTTCGCCCTGCAGATTATCGCGCGCTGTTCATCTCGATCGACCCAGACGAGACAGCCGCCGATGCCGCCGAGGCGCAAGCTGAAATCGCGTCAGCGGCCGGCCCGGCAGGCATCTCTGCCTGGCGTTTCCTGACCAGCAGCGACGGCGCGGGCGCAGTGCTCGCGAACGAAGCCGGCATCACTTTCGACCGGCGCAAGGGCATCGACCAGTTCGTCCATCCGATCGCGATTATTGCGCTCACGCCGTCCGGCCGGATTTCGCAGGTGCTGCCAGCGCTGACCTTCACGCCGCGCGACCTCGAGCTGGCGCTGGTGGAAGCATCCCTTGGCAATCTCGGATCTCTTGGTGATCATCTTTTTCTTCTTTGCGCAGGCTTCGATAGCTCCAAGGGCCAATACTCATCCACGATATGGGCGATTTTGAAAGTCGCCAGCCTGGGCACGCTCGTTAGCCTGGCAGTGACCGTGCTTTGGCAGACACGCCGGAGGGCAGGTTGAGCTTCGGCGTCCCCTTTGTCCCGCAGGAAGCTTCGTCGCAAGCAGGCCAGGTCGATGCGCTCTTTTATGCGCTGCTTGCCTTCTCGGTCGCTCTCGGACTGGCGCTCACCGGGCTGGTCGTCGGCTACGCGGTGAAATACCGCATCGGCTCAAAGGCGGATCGAACAGGCAAGCGTTCTCGCAGCCTGCCGCTGGAGATCAGTTGGACGATGGCTACTCTCATCGTCGCTTTCATCTTTTTCGGCTGGGGCGCGACGCTTTTCGTTCGCCGCGACCATCCACCGGCTGACGCGCTCGAGATCACCGGACTTGGCAAGCAGTGGATGTGGGAGTTCCGACAGCCGGGCGGTCAGCGTGAGATCAACGAATTGCATGTTCCCGTCGGCAAGGCCGTCGTGGTGTCGCTTGCCGCGCAGGACGTCATCCACTCCCTCTATGTGCCGGCGTTCCGCATTAAGCAGGATGCCGTGCCGGGTCGCACCACGCATATCTGGTTCATCGCCACCGAGCCCGGCAGCTATCACCTGTTCTGCGCCCAATATTGCGGCACGCAGCATTCCGAGATGGGCGGTTGGGTGACCGTGATGGCGCCTGAACAATATGCCGCCTGGCTGAACAGCCAGGGCGAAGGCGAGACGCTCGCGGCGAGCGGCGAAAAATTGTTTCGCGCGCTCGGCTGCTCCGGCTGCCACGGCGCGAACAGCAAGGTGCGGGCGCCGTCGCTTGACGGCATTTTCGGGCGGCCGGTGCCGCTCGACAACCAGCAGACGGTGATCGCCGATGACCGTTATCTGCGCGATTCAATCCTCAACCCGAAGAAGGAGATCGCCGCCGGCTACCAGCCGGTCATGCCGAGCTTCGACGGACTGATCGACGAAGGCGAAATGCAGATGCTGCTCGCTTACCTGAAGTCGCTTTCGCCGCAACCAACGGCTGGAGCCAGGCCATGACCAACGCGGCGATGCAGGGCACGTATCTGGGCGAAGGGAGCGGGCCTCGCGCCTGGCTTCTCACCACCGACCACAAGCGCGTGGCATGGCTCTATTTGATCTCGCTGACGGGCTTCTTCTTCCTCGGCGGCGCCATGGCGGTGCTGATGCGCATCGAGCTTGCGACACCGGCCGGCGATCTCGTCTCCGACGATGGCTACAACCGACTATTCTCGCTGCACGGCATCATCATGGTCTGGTTCTTCCTGGTGCCGTCGATCCCGGCGACATTGGGCAATTTCCTTTTGCCATTGATGATCGGCGCCCGCGATCTGGCTTTTCCGCGGCTCAACCTCGCCAGCTGGTATGTCTTCATCTTCGGCAGCCTGTTCGCGCTGTTTTCGGTGGTGGCCGGCGGCGTCGATACCGGCTGGACCTTTTACACGCCGCTCTCGACCCTCTATGCCAATGGCTGGGTCTCGACCGCGGCCTTCGGCGTCTTCATCGTCGGCTTCTCGACGATCATGACCGGCATCAACTTCATCGTCACCGTGCACACGCTGCGCGCGCCGGGGCTCACCTGGTTCCGCCTGCCGATCTTCGTCTGGACGCTCTACGCCACCAGCCTGGTGATGGTGCTGGCGACGCCGGTGCTTGCAGCTTCGCTGATCCTGATCGTGCTGGAGCGCGTCTTCGGCATCGGCATCTTCAATCCCGATCTCGGCGGCGACCCGCTGCTCTTCCAGCATCTCTTCTGGTTCTATTCGCACCCGGCCGTTTACATAATGATCCTGCCCGGCATGGGTGTGGTGTCGGAGGTGTTGCCCTGCTTCAGCCGAAGGCCGCTGTTTGGCTACAAGGCGGTGGCGATCTCGTCGATGGCGATCGCCGTCTTCGGCTTCCTGGTCTGGGGCCACCACATGTTCGTCAGCGGGCAATCGGCCTATGCCGGGGTGGTGTTCTCGTTCCTGTCATTCTGCGTCGCCATCCCCTCGGCGATCAAAGTCTTCAATTGGAGCCTGACGCTGCGCAAGGGCGAGATCAGCTTCGAGACGCCGATGCTGTACGCGTTGTTTTTCCTGGCGCTGTTCACTTTCGGCGGGCTGGCGGGGCTGTTTCTCGCGGCGCTCGCGGTCGACGTCCATCTTCACGATACCTATTTCGTGATCGCCCATTTCCACTACATCATGGTCGGCGGCATGGTGACCGCCTACATGGCCGGCCTGCATTTCTGGTGGCCGAAGATGACCGGCCGCATGTATTCGGAAACGGCGGGACGCATCGCGGCGACCGTCACCTTCGTCGGCTTCAACCTGACCTTCTTCCCGCAATACATGCTCGGTTTCAACGGCATGCCGCGGCGCTACCATACCTATCCGCCTGAGTTCCAGTTCTGGCATGTGCTGTCGTCGGCCGGCGCCGTGGTGCTGGCGGTCGGCTACCTGATGCCTCTGTTTTATCTCGGCTTGTCGCTGTTCCGCGGCGCCCGCGCGCCTGACAATCCATGGCACGCCACCGGGCTCGAATGGCAGACGAGCTCGCCGCCTCCGCCGCATAATTTCGAGACTTTGCCGGTCGTGACGCGACCGGCCTATGCCTACGACATGAAGGGGCTGGAGCACGAGCGGTTCAGCCCGCATCGGGAGGAGGCGGCAGAATGAGCGGCACCGAGAGCATCGCTTTCGACACGCCTCAGCGCGAACAGCGCGCCGACACTTTGGCGATGTGGGTGTTCATCGGCTCAGAGGCGATGTTGTTCGGTGCGATCTTCCTGGTCTTCCTCATCGCACATATCGATTTCGGCCCAGCCTTCGCCGCGGCCTCGAAGCACCTTTCTCTGGCGCTCGGCACCTTCAACACGGCTGTGCTGATCACCAGCAGCTTCACCATGGCGCTGGCGCATCTGTACGCGCTTCACAGGCGCTGGCGGGCGACGGTCTGGGCTCTGGTGGCGACCTCTGCCCTTGGCGTTTGCTTCCTGATCGTGAAGGGGACCGAATACGGCAAGGAAATCCACGAAGGATTGGCGCCGCTGCTTGGCCTGCCGTTCCGTTATGACGGGCCGGATCCGACCCATGCCGAATTCTTCTTCGGCCTCTATTTCACCATGACCTCGCTGCACGCGCTGCACCTGATCGGCGGGATCGTCGTTATCGCCGGCGTGGTCGCGCTCTGGCGAGCCGCCAGCCCTGCCAACCGGGTGCGTCGGGTGGTGGCCGTCGGCCTCTACTGGCATTTCGTCGATATCATCTGGGTCTTCATGTTCCCCGTTCTTTACCTGATCAACCGATGAGCGAACTGCGCAAACTCACCTTCGGCTATCTTGGCCTGCTCGCTTTGTTGGCGCTGACGGTGGTTTCGTCAACGCTTGATCTCAGTGGATTCAACGTCGCCCTAAACCTCGTGATCGCCGTGGCGAAGGCAATCATAATCGCCGTCATATTCATGCATTTGCGGGGCACTTTGCCAAAACTCGCCGTCGCGGCAGCCGGCCTATGGCTTGCCCTTTTATTCGGATTGACGCTGATCGGGCGATAAAAGCTCGCAAGACCAACTGTCACGCATGCTGCCGGCGGAGTTCATCTCCAACATGGCGTATGTCGGATCGATTGGCGGGGTGACGTTCCCGGAAATACGCGGCGACGGGTCCGGCAGGGCGTGCGTGGCTGTGAGTTACGACAATGTCAGGATCTATCCCGACAAGGACAATTTCAAGACAAGCCGGCTGTCCGGAATTGTCGAAGACGTGCTCTTCCTGGGCACCAACATCGAGGTCGGCGTCCGCTGCGGCGACCTGAGGATCGTGGGCAGCGTCCCGGCCAGCCGTGCCGACAGCCTGGTTGCCGGCCAGGCCGTGTCCATCGGCCTCGATCTGGCGGAGGCAAACATCTTTCATGTTTAGATCGACCGACATGGCGCTGTTCGCCGCCTCAGCCGTCGGGCGCCGAGCGTGGGAGGGATAGCGTCAAAACGCCTCTACAACTGCGTTCGACTGCTGAGCGGAGTTTCTCAAGCAAAGTTTCCAGTTTCGAGGCCGGTCCCCGCAACCAATTCGATCACAAATCAATAACCCCCCGATCTAACCCGGGGCGGTTTTTGCGTTGTTGGATGACCGCCGAAGCCGCGTGCCGACAGCCACCGCCTCGATCGGCTCGCTATCCCGCCCGCAGCGTCCCACAAATGTCCGATGATTTGTTCTTCCGAAAATCTAAGCCGCTCATCACAAGCTTTGCCTTACACATTAGGACAAGGCGCTAGGCCGAAGAAGACCGTCGCGGCCGCTGGCTGTCAACTCTGACCAGCCAGAGCTGAAAGGCTGCCCAAGAGCTTCGTCCTGTCCTTGCCGATCATCAGCACGCTGCTGTCAGGCGCAAGCAAGGCTGAGAAGGGCAGCATGGCCGCGCCGAGCGGCGAGGCCTCAGGGCCGAACTGTCCAGGCACGATTTCGGGCGCGACAATGCCGATGGCGCTGACGCGGTTGAACTGGTTTTGCACCTTCGCCAGCAGTTCAAGATGGATCGAGCGCGGCAGGATCGAGTCCAGCACGATAGCTTCAATGTCGATGACCGAGGTGATGGCGATGATCGCCTCGACCAGCGCGTTGGCGCAGTCCTCGATCCATTCGAACAGTGGTTCGCGCGCCCCCGGCGGCATGGGGTCGAGCTCCCGTACCCGAACGATCTCGATGCCGCGAGACTTCAGGTGATTGGCCAGCACATAGATCGAGGCGCGGTGCAGCAGGCTCTGATAGCGCGCGGGCTTGGCCGCAACCGAATCCAGGCTTGACGGTGAGACCGGCAACGGGCCGAGCGCGGCGCTGTTGCCGTGCGGGCCGGTATGCACCTTGCCGCCCTGCACCAGGCCGCCGCCGACGAATGTGTCGATCGAGATATGCATGAAATCGTGGAAGCGCGCGCCGGCGCCCTGCACCAGCTCGGCCAATGCCGCCGAGGTGGCGTCGTTCTCGATGAACACCGGCGTCTTCGCCGGCGTCGCGAAGAATGTCATCAGGTCGATCGCCTCCCAACGATCGCCGAGGTCGTCAGGGAAGCCCAGCTCCTCGCTCCAGCCGCCGAGGAAATAGGGCGAGGCGATGCCGACACCGACAATCGAGGCATCGTCGAGGCCGTCAACCAGCGCCTCGAAGTTGGCAAGCGAAGTGTTGCCGGCCTTGCGCACCAGGTCCGGGTCCGGATAGCGGTATTCGTGCGAGGCGCGTGCCCGCACCTCGCCGGCGAAGTCGACAAGCACTGCCTCCAGCGCGCGCCGGCCGATCTTGATACCGACGCTGTAGATGCGCTCCGGGGCCAGCCGGTAGAGGATCGAAGGCGATCCGCGTTGACCGAACCTTTTTCCCACTTGCTTTACGAAACCGGCCGACTCGAGCCCGTCAACGATATCCGCGACGGCGGCCGGCGTGAGATGGGCGGCACGCGCCAGATCTGACTTGGACGCCTCCTTCAGGCGGCGGATGGCATCGAGCACGAAACGTTCATTGTAATGCCGCACCTTGACCGAATTGCTGCCTTTTCCGGACAAATTGCCATCTCCCAGGTCTTGCCGCAAGTACGGCCGGCTCTATTTGCAATCGCGGCCGTGAAGCCGCCGGATCGCGTCGAAGCGTGGCGCGACACTGCGCGTTGCGCGCCAGTAAGTCAATTTTCCGGTTGCGGCCTGGGGGCATTTAATATAGCAAACTGAAAAAATAACTACGACCAGGGAGGAAACGTGCTGCAGCAAGGCGCGCTTGGTGAAGTCGTTGCGACGGCGCCTGGGAAGGCTGCTCCAGTGGCGCTGGTCGGCGCCACCAAGGCCTTCGGCGGCACCGTCGCGCTGAAGGACGTTTCCTTCGACTTGCATTCGGGCGAGGTGCTGGCGCTGCTCGGCGAGAACGGCGCCGGCAAGAGCACCTGCGTGAAACTGCTGGCCGGCGTGCATACGCCGACGGAGGGCCATGTCGAGGTCGACGGCAAACCCGCCGCCTTCCGTTCCCCGCACGACGCTCAAGCCGCCGGCATCGCGGTCATGCACCAGCATCCCGGCCTGTTTCCCGACCTGTCGGTCGCGGAAAATATCTATCTCGGTCATATGCCGCGCGGCTTCGGCGGCATCGACAGTGCCGCCATGCTCGCAGGCGCGAAGAAGGTGCTGGCGACCGTCGGTCTTGCCGTGCCGGCCGACACCAGGCTCGGTGCCTTGCGCACCTCCGAACAGCAGCTGGTCGAGATCGCGCGGGCGCTGTCGCTCGACGCGCGCGTGCTGATCATGGACGAGCCGACCGCCGCACTCTCACAGCGCGAGGTGGAGCGGCTTTTCACCGTCGTCGCCGATCTCAGACAGCACGGCGTGGCAATGATGTTCGTCGGCCATCGCATGGACGAGATCTTCCGCATTGCCGACCGCATCGCGGTGCTGCGCGACGGCCGTCTCGTCGGCGTCCGGCCGAAGGCCGAACTCGGCCGCGCCGCGGCGATCTCCATGATGGTCGGCCGCGAGGTGAGCGATCTCTATCCGGATCGCCGCGAAAAGCCCGGCGCGCTTGTGCTGGAGGCGAGGGGACTGTCGCGCGCCGGCGCCTTCGCCGATATCGACCTCAAGCTCAATGCCGGCGAGGTGGTGGGCTTGGGCGGTCTGGTCGGCAGCGGCCGCACCGAGATCGCGCGCGTGCTGTTCGGCATAGACCAGCCGGATGCCGGCCAGATCCTCATCGACGGCAAGCCGGTGCGCTTCACGTCCGCGCGCGACGCCATGGACGCACGTATCGCCTATATCTCGGAAGACCGCATGGGCCAGAGCCTGGTGATGGATTTCGGCGTTCTCGATAACGCCGTCCTGCCTCTGCTGGACAAGGCGTCGCGTTTTGGCCTCTACGGTGCCGACCGCGCTATCGGCCTTGTCGCCGACTGGCTGAAGCGAATGAAGTTGCGCTTCCGCGGGTATGGCCAGCCGGTGAAGGAGCTTTCCGGCGGCAACCAGCAGAAGGTGGTGCTGGCCAAATGGCTGCGTACCGAGCCGCGCGTCCTGATCCTCGACGAACCGACACAAGGCATCGACGTCGGCACCAAGGCCGAGGTGCATGCCATGATTGCTGACCTTGCCGCGCAAGGCATGGCGATCCTGTTGATCTCTTCCGAAATGCCCGAGCTCATCGGCATGTGCGACCGCGTCGTCGTGCTGCGCGAGGGCCATCGCACGGCCGAATTCGCGAACGGCGAAGCAACCCAGGAAAAGGTGCTCGAGGCAGCGACCCGAACGGTAGAGCAAGCCGGCGCGACGACGCAGACGGAACAGACCGCGTTGGAAGAGGCGAGCGAAGGCCCGGCAAGCATCCTCAGGCGCCGTGAGTTCGGCTTGCTTGCCGCGATGCTGGCGGTCGCCATTCCCGTCACCATCATCAATCCGCGCATGGTCAGCGTCGCCAACCTGACCGCCGTCTCGATGGACGCGGCGCTGCTGGTGGTTGCGGCGCTTGCCCAGATGCTTGTGCTGATCACCCGCAACATCGACCTTTCCATCGCCTCGGTGATCGGCCTGTCTGCCTATATGGCGGCGAGCATGGTCCAGGCCTATCCCGGCCTCGACATCGCCATTGGCCTCGCAACCGCCTGCGTGGTCGGCACCGTCTGCGGGCTTATCAACGGGATCGTCGTCACTCGGGGAAAAATCCCGGCTATCGTCGTCACGCTTGCCTCGATGTCGATCTTCCGCGGCTTCAACTCGATCTGGGCCGCCGGCGACCAGATCAGCGCCGACGAGGTGACGCAGCGATGGCTCGACATGACCGGGCTGAAACTCGCCGGCGTGCCGCTGATCGTCGCCATCGCTGTCGTCGTCCTCGGCGCCGGTTATGTGCTGCTCTATCGCACAACCGTGGGCCGCGAGCTTTTTGCCGCCGGCTCCAATCCGGACGGCGCCCGCCTGATCGGCATTCCGGTCGACCGACGCATTCTGATGGCCTTCGGGCTGGCGGGGCTGCTCGGCGGCCTGTGCGGCGCGCTCTGGGCCTCGCGCTACGCCACCATTGATGCCCGCGTCGCGCTCGGTTTCGAGCTGACGGTGATCGCCTCCGCCGTGGTCGGTGGCGTCGCCATCCGCGGCGGCTCCGGCACACTGCTCGGCATCGTGCTCGGATCGCTCACGCTGCTGGTCATCAAGAACGGGTTGACCCTGGTGCGCGTCGATCCGCTGTGGCTGCAGGGCGTCTACGGCCTGGTGATCCTCGTCGCCATCGGCATCGACACTTTCATCGTGCGCCGCGCCGAACAGGCAAGACAGGCGAGGATGAGATGACGAAATTCCTCCGCTCGATCGACTTCTGGGACCTGCTGCTGGCCGCCGCCTGTCTCGCCGTCTTCCTCTACGCCGCGATTTTCGTGCCGAATTTCGTCTCCGGCTTCAACCTCTCACAGCTTGCGGCCAGCGCTTCGGAAAAGGCGCTGCTGATCCTGCCCATGACGTTGCTCATCATCTGCCGCGAGATCGACCTGTCGATTGCCTCGGCGCTGGCGCTCTCCTCTGTGATTTTCGGCCTAGCTGTCCAGGCCGGCATGCCGACCTTTGCCGCGATCCCGCTGACGCTGCTCTTCGGAGCATTGCTCGGCGCCTTCAACGGTTTTCTGGTGTCGCGCCTGGGCCTGCAGTCGCTGGTGGTGACGCTGGGCACGATGGCGCTCTATCGTGGCATCGGCTACATCCTGCTCGGCACCGGCTCGGTCAACATCCTGCCGCCCGAGATCGTCGATTTCGGCATCAACAATCTGCCGGGCACGCAGATCCCCTGGACCATTGTGCCCTTCCTGCTGCTTGCGCCGGTCTTCGCGATTGTCCTGCAGAAGACCGCGACCGGAAAGCGGCTCTACGCGCTTGGCGGCAGCCCCGAGGTCGCGCGCTATTCCGGCATCAACACGCGCCGCATGGTGCTTTCGCTCTTCATCGTGTCGGGCGTCGTCGCGGCGATCGCCGGCATCGTCTACACGGCGCGTCTTGCCAATGCGCGCGCCAACAACGCGCTCGGCATGGAGCTCGACGTCATCACCATCGTGCTGCTCGGCGGCGTCAGCGTCTTCGGCGGCAAGGGCAAGCTGACTGGTGTCATGCTGGCGCTGGTGCTGATCGCCATCATCCGCAACGTGCTGGCGCTCAACCAGATCGGCGGCGACGCTCAGGGCATGATCATCGGCCTGCTTCTGATCGGCTCGCTGCTCATCGGCAATTACTGGCGCTCCCTGGAGGAGCGTCTCTCAAGATCGCGCGCCATGCGCGAGACCAAGGGGTGATCTCGGGCCCCTTCTCGAAGCCCGGAGTCTGATGGAGGAGTAAACAATGAAAGCGTTTCGACTAGCCCTGCTCGCAACCTCGGTTCTGCTTGCCCCTGCTTCGCTGGCCTTCGCTGACGAATGCGCCAAGGAGCCGGTGACCGTCGGCTTCCTGCCCAAGCTCGACACCGACCCCTATTTCAAGGTCGCCCAGCAGGGCGCCGAAGAAGCCGCCAAGGAAATCGGCGGCAAAGCCATCCAGGTCGCGCCGTCGCAGGCCACGGCGGATGCGCAGATCGATTTCATCAACAGCCTTGTGACGCAGAAGGTCGGTGTCATCGCGATCTCGGCCAATGACGCCAATGCCGTCGCGCCGGCGCTGAAGCGCGCGGCACAGCAGGGCGTGAAGGTGGTGTCCTACGATTCCGACGTCGCCGGCGACGCCCGCTCGGTCTTCGTCAACCAGGCCAAGGGCGACAGCCTGGCAGAGATGATGCTGGAAAGCGCCTACAATCTGATGAGCGGCGAGGGCGATTTCGCCATCCTGTCGTCGACACCGACGGCCACCAACCAGAACGCCTGGATCGACTTCATGAAGAAGAAGATGGCGGCGGAGCCGAAATTTTCGAAGATGAAGCTGGTTCAGGTCGCCTATGGCGAGGAAAGCGAGCAGGTCAACCAGCAGCAGGCGCTGGCGCTGGTCCAGGCCTTCCCCGACCTGAAGGCGATCATCGTGCCGGCCGGCATCGGCCTGCCGGCCGCGGCGCGCGCGCTGGAGGAAGCCGGCCTGATGGGCAAGGTCAAGCTGACGGGCCTCGCGCCTGCCACGCTGATTTCGAAATACATCAAGGATGGATCCGCCCAGGACATCTGGTGGAATGTCTCCGATCTCGGCTACCTGACCTACCAGACCGCCCAGGCTCTGGCGCAATGCAAAATCACCGGCAAGGAAGGCGAGAAGTTCAAGGCCGGCCGTCTGGGTGAATACACGATCGGCGCCGGTGGCGAGCTGGTGCTCGGCCCGGCCAAGATCGTGACACCGGAGAATCTTGCCGAGTTCAAGTTCTAAGCCTCCCAAGGGTCGACGGGCGCCGGCTGTGACCGGCGCCCGCTTTTTATCTCCGAACAAGCGCGCGAGGGCGACGCGATGAGAATCCTACTTGCGGGCGAAACCTTTTCGGCCACGACATCGGTGGCTTCCGGCGCCGAGGTGCTGACGAGCGCCGCGTATGTCAACGGCGCGGCCGCCTTCAACGCGGCGCTGGCCGCCGAAGGCATCTCGGTCACCCAGATCGGCGGCGAGCGCTGCACGGCCGAATTTCCCTATGACCTCGAAAAGCTTACGCCCTACAACGCGGTGGTGATCTCCGATGTCGGCGCGCTGAGCCTGCTGGTCACGCCTGAGGCGCGCGCGGGCCGCGTCGGCGTCAACCGGCTTGACGTGATTAAAGCCTATGTCGAGGCCGGCGGCGGACTGATGCTGGCGGGCGGCTATATGGGCTTCCAGGGGATGTTTGGCACCGCGCGCTTCCACGACACGCCGGTGGAGGACGTTCTGCCGGTGCGCTGCCTGCCGTTCAGCGACGGGCTGGAAGTGCCGCAGGGCTTGGAGGCCTCGATCCTGCAGGCTTCGCATCCGGTTCTTGCCGGCATAGAGGGACCGCTGCCGCCGATCCTCGGCATGAACAAGACCGACTTCCGCCGAGACGGCTCCTCCCGACTGCTCGCCTCCTGTCACTATCGCGGCGCCGACTGGCCTCTGCTTTCGGTGCGCGAGCACGGCAAGGGTCGTACCGCCGCCTGGACGACCGACATCGGTCCGCACTGGCTGTCGCAGGAGTTCCTGACCTGGCCGCCTTACGGCCGCCTGATGGCAAACATCATCCGCTGGGTATCGGGCGCCTGACCCTCACCGCTTTGAACAGTGCCGCCGCGACACGGAACGAACGGTCGGGGTCATTTTGCGATCTAGAGGCGAGTCGTCGTGATGATTGGGAAGCGCGAACCGGATCGCTTTGGGCTCGCTCGTCCTTAGGACTGCCCTTGGGTTTGATATGGTAGCGGGAGACCGCTACATCGCAACACCAACTATTGAGGAGGCGCTCTTTGCTATCGTCGGCGTGCGCCATGACAGCAAGTTAAAGCCTTGCGAACTTTCTGGGTCGCGTCCTAGGCCGAACGGCATGCGCCTCGGTAGAAATTCGAATATCGAATTCGGCTTTGGGAACAATTTGACGAGACATGACGGTGTCGGGATCGCCCAGTAAGGCCCACGTATGAATTCCGTCGGAAGGATGCTTTGGCTTTGTGGCTCGATGTTCGATATCGTTCTTGGCGCAGGTGTATTCGAGGGCATGAGCCCGCCATTTGCGGTGGCTACCTTATTGCATGAGAGGTTGGCTTGCAGCAGGCAATGCATGCGCTCGGCTCGAACGTGCACGTCTGGCGGATAGCGCTGGACGCAGCCGCATCACAAGCAGGCATCGATACACTGAGCGAGGGCGAAGTCGCCAGGGCCGCCCGTTTTGTCTTCGAGCATGATCAGCGGCGTTTTGTTGCGGCCCATACCGCCTTGCGCACGGTGCTGTCGCTTTACACCGGACAGGGGTCCGGAGAGCTCGATTTGGGGGAGACTGCCAACGGCAAGCCTGTTCTTCACGGAAGTTCGCTTGCGTTCAACCTTTCCCATTCAGGGACGCTTGCCTTGCTGGCCGTGGCCGACGACCGCGAGATCGGAATCGACATACAACACGTAACTTCCGGCCTTGATGAGAGGTCTATCGCCCGCACTTTGTTCTCGCCAGGCGAGATAGACCATCTCGCAACGCTGGCGGCGGACGAACGCCGCATGATGTTCTTCCGCTTCTGGACGTGCCGCGAAGCCATACTCAAGGCGGCTGGCGTGGGCCTGTATGGAACCGGACTTGAGATCGGCCTGGATGACAAGAGCGGTGTTTTTGTGCGGTCACCGCCCGCGGGATGCAATGCCGCCGTTGTGCTCCATGAGTTGCAAGTGGAGAGCGGCTATGTGGCCGCCGTCGCCTGGGGCTCGCGCACCCAGCGGGCCACGATATGCCACTTCGACTTCAACGATTTGGCAGGTAGTGATCGCAAAAGCTCACAGCACATGAAATGAGGCCAACTTACAAAGGCAGGATGGTATTGAGGCATCGGTCACCGTAAGAGTTGTGTCTTTAATGTAGCGCTGGCTTTGGCGGGTGGCGCGCCATAAATCTGCGGGGGCAGATGCATGAACATTCATCGCGGCGAACAGCTCGGCGACAATGGTGGTGATGCCAGGCGGCAGGCGGTCGCCGTAATCGGGATCGGCTGCCGTTTTCCCGGCGGTGTCAGTGATGCAGACTCCTACTGGAGATTTCTTCAGGACAAGAAGTGCGGCATCGTCGATATCCCGGCGGACCGCTGGAACATCGACGCCTTCTACGACCCCGACCCCGACGCGCGGGGCAAGATGCGTTCGCGCTGGGGCGGTTTTCTAGCCAGCGACGTCTTTGGCTTCGACCCCAGCTTTTTCGACATGTCGCCGCGCGAAGTGACGTCGATGGATCCGCAGCAGCGCCTGGCGATGCAAGTGGCCTTCGAGGCTGTCCAGGACGCTAACCGCACATTGGCCGACTTCCAGCGCGTGCGTACCGGCGTGTTCATAGGCATCTCAACCAACGACTTCGCCCAGAACCTGCGTCGGGGACGTTCCGGTGGTGGCGATATTTTTGCCGGCACTGGTTCGGCGTTCTCGATCGCGGCCAACAGGATCTCGCATCGCTTTAACTTGAAGGGGCCAAGCATCGCTGTCGACACGGCGTGTTCTTCAGCGCTGGTGGCAATCGACCAAGCGGCACGTTATCTCAGCATGGGGAGCTGCGAGATGGCTCTGGCAGGCGGTGTCAACTGCATGCTCGATCCCGGCCCGTTTATTGCCTTCTCCAGCGCCAACATGCTCTCACCAACCGGCGGCATCTACACATTTGACGAACGGGCAGATGGCTTTGTTCGCGGTGAAGGCTGCGGCCTCGTCGTGCTGAAGCCGCTCGATCGCGCTGTTGCCGATGGTGATCGCATTTACGGCGTGATCCGACATTCGATGGTCAATCAGGACGGCTACACGCCGACCCTGACAGCCCCCAGTGGCGAAGCGCAGCAGGCAATGCTGGAGGCGCTCACCGAAGGCGCTTCGATCGATCCGGCTGACGTCGATTATGTCGAGGCGCACGGAACCGGCACGCCGGTCGGCGACCCGATCGAGGCAACTGCGATAGGCCGGGTCTTCGGCGTCAATGCACGCGCCAAGCCGGTCCATGTCGGATCCTTCAAACCCAATCTTGGCCATTTGGAATCTGCCTCCGGCATCGCCGGTTTCATAAAGGCCTTGCTGACGGTGTCCCATAGGGTGGTGTTGCCCAACCGGAACTTCGAGCGTCCCAATCCCAGCATCCCCTTCGACGCGCTCAACATTGCGGTTGCGACGAATCCGACGCCGATCGACCACCGGGGACGGCCGGCACTGGCGGTGGTCAACTCCTTCGGTTTCGGCGGCACCAACGCAGCCATTGCCGTTGAAGAGTGGAGCGGGCATTCCGGGGGCGGCATCCGCACACCAAGGCCAATGCATTTGGGCCATCCCATCGCCATCCCGATCTCAGCCGGAAGTAAGGCGGGACTTGAGCTTTGGGCGGAACGTCTGGCCGACGCCCTTGATGCCGGCGGGTCGCTTGAACACACGCCGGTCGAGGATATCACTGCCCATCTGATCGGCGCGAGGGACAATTTCACCCAACGCGCCGCAGTGATCGTCGAGCCGGAGAGAACCTCTTTCCAGACGCAATTGCGCGGCTTGGCCAAGGGGTCGATCGAGCCAAGCCTCACTGGGCCGACCGTCATCACCGGCCGTGCTTCCAGCCGGCGGCCGGCGATCGCGTTCTCCGGGCAGGGCGGTCAATGGTGGGCGATGGCGCGTCGCCTGTTGAAGGAGGACCGTGCGTTTCGCCAGACCGCCGACATGTTCGACGACATCCTGCGGCCGATGGTCGGCTGGTCGACAGTGGAGGAGATGCTGCGTGACGAGACGTCGACCCGCATCAACGATGCCGATGTCACCCAGGCGTCGATCTTCGCAACGCAGATTGGCCTATACGAACGCTGGACGAAGCTCGGGGTGCGGCCGGAGCTTCTGATCGGCCATAGTTTTGGCGAGGTCGCGGCCACCTATGTCTCGGGTGTGATCGATATCGAGACGGCCGCCCGCATCATCGCCAAGCGCGGCCTTATTCCGCTCCAGAGCGAGCGGCGTGGCGCCATGGCGACCATTGGCCTGACAGTCGAGCAACTCGCACCGTACCTGCCTGACGACGGCAGTGTCGTCATAGCGGCTTACAACGGGCCGATCGCACAGACGATCGCGGGCATGGAAGAGGCTGTAGTCGGCGTCTTGGCCAAGGTCGCGGAAGCCTATCCCGACGCCACAGCCCGACGCATGACGATGGATTTCGGCTGGCACAGCGCGCATCTGGAAGACTGCAAGGATTGGTTTCTTGGCGAGCTAGGCCCAGTCGCCTGGAAAGACGGTAGGCTGCCGATTATCTCGACCGTCACCGGCATGTTCGAGACGAAGTTCGATGCTGACTATTGGTGGGCTAATCTGCGCCAACCGGTCAGTTTCACCAAGGCGTTGGATTTCAGTCTCGATTTCGGCATCAACGCTTTTCTGGAAGTCGGTCCGCACCGCACCCTCACGCCGCTTATCCGCGGCATAGCGCAGGAGCGCGGAACAGATGTTCTGGCAGTCAACTCGCTTGACCGCACGGCTGATGATTTCTGGACGCTGGCGCGCGCCGAGGGAAATCTGTACGTTTCCGGTGTCGCGTTCGAGCGACCAAAATCACCGAGCGGTCGCGTGGCAATGCCAAAGCTGCCGTGGAACAACCAGCATCTCTTAGACACGTCGGAAGAGACGAGAAGCTTCCTGTTCGAAGCGCCGCGCCATCCTTTGCTTGGATGGCGCGATTTCACGGCCGGCCCTTCCTGGACGAACGAGATCACGTTACGGGGTTTCAAATTTTTGGCGGACCATCGTGTCAGCGGCGACTGCTTGTTTCCGGCCGTCGGCTACATCGAAATATTGGGTGCCGCGTTGCGCGACCATTTTGGCTCCACAACGGTGGAACTGCGCGATTTCAAACTCTACGAGGCACTTTCGATCGCTGAGGATGACGTCATCCTGTTTTCAACGACGTTCGACGAAATCTCCAGCCGCCTGCGCATATCGACGCTCTACCGAGGCTCGGACGACGGTTGGAGAGTGCGCGCCGAAGCCTATGGGTTTAGCCACAATTATGAACTCGCGCCGGCGCCGGCTGATATTCTCGACATCAGGCAAAGCGTGATGGACAAGGCGGAGTTCTACCGTCTCACGGAACGGCATGGGTTGGAGTATGGTCCCAGCTTCCAGTCGGTGAATGATCTTTATATCGAAGGTGACCGCCTTGTTGCCAGGCTGTCGAGCCGGGACATCGAACAGTCGCGGCGATACTTCGCTTTTCCTGGTTTGCTCGATGCGGTGCTTCAAGCAGGAATTGCGCTTTCTTCGCATCGCGACGGCCTGTGGACGCCGGGAGTTCTGCTCCCGTCCGCCGAAGAAGACAAGACAGCCTATCAGCTGCGCCTGCCGACCGGTGCGCGCAAGATCCTGCTCGGCTCTGCGATGACGCAAGACGTAATCGTCGACATCCGGCCAGGTTTCGAGCCGGAATCGACGCGGTTCGTCGTCTTATCGACCGATGGGCAGCCGCTCATCGTGATCGACAATCTGCAAACGAAAGCATTGGGCAAGATCAAAAGCGTCGGCACACGCACGCCCGGGGGCTCCGGATCCAGCGTTTTCGAAGAGCGCTTCATACTACAGGAGCCAAAATCCGCGACGCCAACTCTGCGCTGCCCGAACTGGCTGGTGGTCGGAAACGCCACCCGACGTCTCGAATCGACATTGGCCGAGCTGGTCAGGCGGGGCGCCAAAGTCGAACGGACCGATCTTGGCCAGTTCCTCAACCTAAACGCCGAAGAGGCTTTGGCGACGGTTCAGGCTTTCATGTCAGGTTCGAACTGCCGTGCTGGTATCCTGTTCAGCGCGGGCGTTGGCGAAACGCCCGATGAAGCGTGCGATGGCCGACAGCTTCTCGCCGCCACCACGCCAATTGTCCATCAGCTGATCACATTGGCGAAAGTGTTCGATCGGCTGCAGGCATCATCCGAGCCACGCCCGGAACTGGTTGTCGTCACTTCGGAAAGCCGGCAGGTGGATGGTGATGGGCCAATGCCGATCTCCGGAGTCTGCGAGAGCGCGTTGATCGGCGTCGCCCGCACGATGGCGAATGAATGCAAGGGGCTCGGCGTCCGGCTGATCGACGCAGACGAGGCGGCACTGTCTGGCGTGGCCGTTTGCGATGTGCTGCTCGAGGAAACGGCGGAAACGGAGTTCGTTCTGCGCGGCGCAGGCCGCTACGTTCCGCGTCTGGAGCAACTGGCGTTGCATGAAATCGAACCGTCGTCGCGGATACTGGAGGCGAAGCAGGATCCATCCAATTTCGCCGTGACCATGACCCGCCCCGGGACTATCGACAACATCGTGCTGCGGGAGATTTCTGACCCGGAACTGGCCTTGAACGAAGTGCTGGTCGAAATCGCCGCCGTCGGTCTGAATTTCCGCGATGTCATGGCAGCGACCAGCATCCTGCCAGACGAACTGGAAAACGACGCGGCGTACTGGCGCAATCTCGGTCTGGAATTCGCCGGCATTGTCCGTCGGGTTGGCGATCATGTTACAAACCTCAAGCCTGGCGACCGAATCATGGGCATGGGCAAGGGCTATCTCAGACGCTTCGCCAAGGTGAACGCAGAGCTTGCCATGCGTGTGCCCGACGGACTCGATCTGATTGATGCGGCGACCATACCGACAGCGTTTCTGACCGCTCACTATGCTCTTACACATGTTGGCAGGCTGGGGCCGGACGAGACTGCGCTGATCCATCTTGCTTCGGGCGGTGTTGGCCTCGCCGCGATCCAGGTTGCTCATGATCAAGGGGCGCGAGTCTTCGGGACCGCGGGCAGCGACGTCAAGCGTGCCTTCCTCAAGACATTGGGCGTTGACGAGGTGATGAACTCGCGCGCGCTCGATTTCGCCGACGAGGTTCGTTCGCTCACAAATGGCCACGGCGTTGACGTCGTGTTGAACGCATTGTCGGGCAATGGCATCGACAAGAGCCTCGAATGCCTCGCGCCGTTTGGCCGCATGGTCGAAATCGGCAAGCGCGACCTTGCCGACGACAAGCCGATCGGGCTTCGTTCGCTTTATCGCAACAATGCCTATTCGGTCATCGACCTCTCCACGCTTCCTATCGAGAGACCAAAACTCTTCAAGCGATTGCTTTCGGAGGTGGAAGCAAAGGTCGCTGCGGGAATATACAAGCCTCTCGAAGCGACCCGTTTTCCGGCCTCGCGCTCGGCGGAAGCCATGCGCATGCTGTCAAAGGCGCTTCATATAGGCAAGGTGGTCGTCACTTTCGACGAACCTTCAATCCAGATCGAGCTTAACCTCGACCGCAAATTCAAGGTGTCCGCCGATCACTCCTATCTGGTGACCGGAGGGCTCAAGGGCTTTGGCGTTGCGATCGCCGAGTGGCTCAGTCAATCCGGCGCCGGAACCATCATCCTGGCCAACCGGAGCGGCGTGCCGGATGCCCAGGCGGCCAAAGCAATCGCCGTCATGGAACAGCGCGGCACAAGGATCGTGCATGCCCGGCTCGATGTAAGCGACGCGACGGCCGTTGACAGCTTGATTGGCGCCTACGCCAAGGCGGATCACCCGTTGCGCGGCATCGTGCATGGCGCTGCCGTCATCGAGGATGCCTTCATTTCGCAACTCGATGCCGGCAAGATCGACCGCGTGCTGCGACCTAAAGTAGTGGGCGGATGGAACTTGCACATTGCCGCCCTCAAACATGGTCTGCAGCTGGATTTCCTGGCGAACTTTTCCTCGATCGCGCAGGTGATAGGCTCGGCCGGGCAGGCCAACTACACAGCGGCCAACTCCGTCCTCAACGCCATCGCAACCTATCGCAGGGGCCGCAACATGGCCGGCTCTTCTTCCGCCTGGGGCATGATCGCCGGCAGCGGGTTCGTCGCGCGATCAGAGGCGATGACGAATTATCTCGATAGCGTCGGCATAAAGCCTGTGCAGGACTTTGAAGCGGCGGCAGCCTTGTCCTACCTGCTGCGCGCCCGATCGGAAAATCTCGGCTTTGCCAACCTTGACTGGGCCGCGATTGCGCGCACGAACGCGACGGCCGCAAAAAATCCGCGGATATCGCCTTTGCTGGGCGAGCAGGCCGGGGGTCGTTCCCGCATCCAGGCTGAACTGCTGTCGGCGCCGCGCGAGGCCTGGAATGACCTGCTCGCGGACATGATCCGGCGCGAAGTCGCCAAGGTGCTGAAGGTCGAGGCCAGTGTGCTGTCGGATGACCGCAAGCTCAGCGAGCTCGGCCTCGATTCCCTGTCATCATTCGAGCTGAAGAACCGTGTCGAGGCGCAGGTTGAGGTTGATATTCCCGTCGCCAAATTCCTGCAGGCGCCGACAATTGCCGGGCTCTCTCGCCTTGTCGCCTCCGCGTTCGAAGCCAAGCTGAGGGCCGCCGCCTCGCAGCTGTTCGCGGCGCAAGTGAAATCGGATGGCGTCCCGGTGCAGGAGGCTTTTCGGCCGCTGGGCAGGCAGGTCCACGCGATCCTGCTCGATAGCAGACCAATGACTTCGTCCGGCGCCAAAGCCGGCAACGAGATTTTCGTCGAAGTGCCGTTGGGCGACGACGTTTCGCTGAAAGAACTATCGGCGCGGCTGGGCCATTCGGTCGAGAAAAATGATGGGCTGCGCCTGGCAGCGGCTGTTTCCACAACCGGAGCTGTCGAGATCAGCTTTGACGCTCAGCCAGCGCTTGAAATTCTAATCCCGGGCGACCGTCTCGATGGGATCACTCTGCCCGGTCCGTTGTGGCGCGTGGCTGTATCCCATCAGGCAGATGGCCGCCGCGACTTGCAGATTAGGGCGCACCGCGCCGCCGCTGACATCACGTCGGTCCATCTCTTGCTTGGGTGGTTGATCGGGACCGATGACGACATCGTCTCAGCGGCTGGCAGCTTTGCTGACTATACCGGGATGGCTTACCCTGCTCCCGGCTCGATCCAGTATCGCCGCGACCTCGCCTACTGGAAGGAAATCCTTCACAAGGCGCCCGGTATTGCGACGATTCCGGGCCGCAGTCGCGCCGCTTCTCCGGTGGGCATGGGATCGAACCGTGGCCCGGTTGGAATTCTGGAGTGCGCTCTGCCCACCTTCACCGCGCTCTCTGGAAGGCTGAGTGCAAACCTGCTTGCGGCCTATGCAAAGACCTTGGCGAAGCGGTTCTCAGTCGGCTCTCTGGTCGTCGACGAGTGGTTCAGCGAGCGCGGCGATGGTGCAGCGGACGGGCTGATCGGGCCTCTCGAGGGCTCCTGTCCGTTGGTCCTGCAAACCCTCGAACAGGCTCCGGACACTTTGCTCAGGCAGATCGAGCGCGCCCGCGAAAACAACCGTGCCCACCGCTCGATGGACACGCTGTCCCTGGAACTGACGCTTGAGGAGGATCTGCGGCTGCGCCGTATCGCGCTGCGTCAGTTCGGCTTCGCCTTTGTCGATGGTAGCCGTGGCGTGCTGGCCGGAACCTTGGACAATCCGCTGGATGCGGTGGCGTCGGGTATGCACGAGATCCAACTGGCGGCAACGCTTCGCGACGGCGAGATTCTGTGCCGGCTTAGTGTGGATCTCGATGTCTTCGATGAGGTGATGGCACGACGGCTTTTCGATGAGTTCCTGGAGGAACTGGCGCTTCTGCTGGACAGTCCCGGATCGCTACAACCGGGCGCAACACGGTGGGTGGTGCGCGGAGAAGGCGCCGAGCAGGTGAAAAAACTGCCGACCGAAAAATCGCCTCTCGACGGCGTCCCAAATGTCGAAAGAGAGATTGCGGTCACTTCGACGCAAATGGCCTTGCTGCATTTCCAGGAGCACCCGGACGCCACGTCACATGCTCGCATCGCCTTCACGGTCAGCAAAGAGTTGAAGATCCGGCCGCAGATGGACGCCGATCGTCTCAAGCGGGCGATCGCCCAGATCATGGGCCGTCATGAGGTGATGCGAACGCGATTCTTCCGGAAGGAAGCCGGATACGGCGCCTATCTAGAAAGGACACCGACCGAATTCTTTTCGGTCGAGCAAGTCGCCGACGAGGCCAGGGCACTTGAGCGTGCAAGCGAACTGGCGCAGGAAAGCATCGACATCAGGGCGCCAATGTTCCGCGTCACCCTGATCCGGTTCGGCACCTTAAGTGACATCATCGTCGCCAAAGGCCATCACCTTGTCCTCGACGGCTATTCCCTTGGCTTGATCCTCGAAGAATCCGTCAAGGCCTATCTCGGTCTGCCGTTGAATCCTGTCGAAATGGGCATTGATCAGTTCATTCGCGATTTCGATCATGTTGGAAGGCCAGGCGCGTTCGAGGCGCGCAATGCGTTCCTGCGCAAGCTGTACGCCGAGCCATTGCCGGAGATCCCAAACCTCGGACGCAAGGCGAAGGGGTATCGACCCAATGTCAATCTTGTCGATTGCAGCCTTGGGGGGGAAGTGTCCCTTTCGATCCCCTCCGACCAGCAAAACCAGGTGCGCCAACGTGCCAAGGCCGCCGGCACGACGGAAACGGTGATGGTCATCGCGGCCTTCGCACAAACCATCGCGGCACGCGGCGGCGTCGATGATATAATCCTGCAGATACCATCTGCCTTACGGCATGACCGACGGCTGGAGAACTACGTCAATTTTGTCGCCTCGGATATGCCCGTTCGCGTCCGGCCGTCGCGGTTCAAGACGCTTGAGGCGCTGGCCGTTTCGCTGGGCAAAGGTATCGATGAAGCGACCGAATTCGCACCTTTCATGGATGCGAATTACTTTGGCGACATCCATGACGATGTCGTTGCCAAGGGGTCTTACACCTCCCTTTTCGTGGTTGGCAGCCGGACAGTCGACAAGTGGACACGAGCCACTCAGTCCGCACCCTTGCAGCGGTCTAATGCGACAGGTGAACTCGATCTCGGCATGTTCAAGGTAACGCCTTTGCCAGACATGCGGCAGCAGAGACCCTGCATCAGCGAGATCGATTTTCGCAGCTATCCGACCGGGCACGGTCTCGGGCTGGCCTTGACATTCGATCGGCTGGGCTACGACCATGCCGAGGCGCATGATATTCTGCGGGAGATCGCTGAGCGGCTTCTGGCCGGCCAACTGGCGATCGACCCCGTCGGGGTGGGGGTGTGATGTCTCATGGTCGCACGGTGGCCGGCCGACACCGGCGCGGATAAGGGTACGTGGTTCGCTTAATCTCGATCCTAATTGCAGTTCTGGCGGCTGTCGGCCTGTTTTCAGGATGGTACATCTGGCCAACCGACGTTGAGTCATACGTCGCCCGGCAACGGCTGATCGCGCGAGAGATCGCTGGGCCCGGACTGCTTGGCGCGAGCAACCAAGTGGTGGTCACGGCGCGCGTCCAAGCTTTCCTTGCCGACATCCGTGTCGACCAGAACGACGAGGTGAAGACAGGCCAGATTCTCGCTACGCTCAACGCGACGGAACTCGAATATCAGCTGGCCGCCGCTGTCGCCAATGATCGGGCCGCGGCAGAGGCCGTGCACGAGTCCGAGCTGGAGCGCGACCGGCTGGCCATTGCGGCCGCCACGGCTCAAGCGGATCTTGAGCGCCGGAAGACCCTGCTGGACCGCAAGTCGATTTCCCAGTCTGAGTTCGATCTTGTCGAAAGCACGCAAAAGCAGGCTGAGGCCGAGCTCGCGCGGGCAACGGTCACGATCGAACGCTCCAAGGCTCAGTCGGCATCAGCCTCGGCCGAAGTCGAACAATTGCGCAGCCGTGTCGCCGAAACCTCCATTCGATCTCCTGTCGATGGCGTTGTGGTATCGCGTAGCCGGACGGTTGGCGATCTGCTCTCGCCGGGTGTTGAACTGATGCAGATTGTCGATCCGAAGTCGTTGCTGGTTTTTGCCAGATTTGACGAATCGGCCATGGCCTCCCTGCGCCCCGGTCAGGTCGCAACGGTCGAATTCTCGTCAAACACGCAGCGACCCTACAGCGCCACGATCGTTCGGATCGGTCGCCAGGTCGACCAGGAGACGCGGGAATTCACCGTCGATTTGAAGTTGGCCGAAGTACCGCCGACCTGGGCGGTCGGACAGCGTGCGAGCGTAATCATCCAGGCTGAATCACCGACGCCCGGCATTGCGGTTCCGCAGCGTTTCTTGGCGAGGGATCAGGGCCTGGTGGGTTTGTGGGTTTCGCGCCAGGGGCGCGCCTACTGGGCGCCGGTTTCGCTGGGTTATTCCAGCGGCACTGATATCGAAATCACGCGCGGCTTGAATGTCGGAGACATTGTGCTAAGCCCGATCGGCCGCTTCCAGTATCAGGCTGTTACGGTCCGGGCCGCTGGCGCGTGAACCTGGCGATCAAAGACATCCAGCACAATCTTTTGAGGTTCATCCTCACTGTGCTCGGCGTCGGCCTGTTGATGGCGGCCACGATCGGCATGCTAGGCATGTATCGCGGCATCGTTTACGAAGCGCTGGTCGTCATCGATGGCATCGGTGCCGACCTCTGGGTTGTCGAGGGCGGAAAATCCGGGCCTTTCGCCGAGTCTTCGGCCGTTCCGGCCAACCTCGATCGCCGTGTTGCCGGCGTTGCCGGCGTGGCGGGCACGCGACGCTTCATCCAGTATAATCAGCAGTTCCAGTTCGACGGAATGCCGTTGCGAATGTCGATCACCGGCGTCGACTTTCCCAGTGACAGTGGCAGCTGGATACCGCTGATCGCAGGCCGTTACCTGCAGTCGAATCGCTATGAGGCAATCGCCGATAAGACGCTCGGACTCGCGGTCGGCGACGAGATCAAGCTTGGGCGAGACAACTATACGATCGTCGGCGTGTCGACAGGCCAGGTCGACATGGGTGGCGACGGGTTGCTTTTTGTCACCATCGCGGATGCGCAGGTCATCAACCAGCTTTTGCCAAGTGAAGCCGTCCTCCTCAATCGCGTCGCAAAGGGCAAAACCCGCATGGGCTTCGGCGACGATACGGGAAGTGTCGCGGCCGTTATCGTCGAGACACTACCCGGTGCCGACAAGGACGTGGTGCGCGACGCAATCAAGCGCTGGGGCGACGTCGAGGTGCTGACCAAACAGGATCAGGAAACCCTTTTGCTGGATGGACGCCTCGGCAAGCTCCGCGTGCAGATTCTGGCTTTCACCACCATGACGTTGCTGATCTGCTGCGCCGTCATCGCGCTGACCATCTACACGATGACGATCGAGAAGGTCGCGCAGATAGCGCTGCTGAAGTTGATCGGCGCGCGCGACCGGGTGATCATCGGCATGATCGCGCAGCAGGCCGGCCTGATCGGCTTTTGCGGCCTTATCCTGGCCATCGCGATCTCGTTCACCATCTATCCGAGGTTCCCCAGAACCGTCCTGATCACCGAATCCGATCTTGGCGTGCTGTCGGCGGTGCTGATGGCGCTCAGCCTTGCTGCGAGCTGGTTTGCCATTCGCCGGGCGCTCGCGGTCCGCGCCCAGGAGGTGCTGGCCTGATGTCGAAGCGACGCCTGGCTGCCTTGGAGGTGCGCAACGCCAGCAAGGTCTATGACAGCGGCGGCTCACAGGTCACGGCGCTTGCCGCCGGCTCGTTGACGCTCAGCCCCGGCGCCGTCACCGGCATTGTCGGGCCGAGCGGCTCGGGCAAGACGACGCTGCTGATGATCGCAGGCCTGCTGGAGACGCCGACCACCGGAGAAGTCCTATTCGACGGCAAGGTGATTTCCCGGCCTGGCGCAAAGCTGAACGAGTTGCGGGCCTTCAGGCGTACCCATCTCGGCTTTGTCTTCCAGAAGGCGAATTTGATCCCCTTCCTCACCGCAGCCGAGAATGTAGCCATCGCCATGCAGGTCAATGATGTCGGCCGCCAAAAGGCGCAGGAACGTGCCGGCCGGCTACTTTCCGCGCTCGGCATGGGACATCGCGGATCCAACTACCCGTCCCAGCTTTCGGGTGGCGAGCAGCAGCGCGTGTCGATTGCCAGGGCGCTCGCCAACGACCCGACCGTCATCCTGGCCGATGAACCCACGGCCGCATTGGATGGCCAGCGGGCGGAAATGGTGATGAAGGTCTTCCGGCATCTGGCCGACAGCCGCGAAGTCGCGATCTGCGTTGTCACCCATGATACCAGGTGGACCAGCTATTTCGACTCGACGCTGGAGCTTGAGGACGGACGGGCGCGGTAGGATACGACGCCGCTGCCTCACACTTTTCGCAACCGCCCAATGACCCATGCCGTCAGCACGATGGTTGCGAGGATGGATGCGTAGAAGATGCCCCCGTCGATCCTTTGCCAGGCCGAGCCAAAGCACCAGCCGAGGGCCGCGAGGACAGCGGTTTTCGGCAGCGTGCCTAACAGATTGTAGCCAAGGAAAGCGGCGTACGGCATCCGCGCGGCGCCGGCCGCCACCAATATCGGCAGGCCCGCGACATGGGTCAGTTTGCCAAACAGAAGCGTCCGTCCACCCTTATCCTCGAAATGGCCGATCAGCGTTTCGATCCGGTCGTGGGTCAGTCCAAGCCGCGCCCTGAGACGGTCCGGCATGAGCTGCTCTAGATGCGTTCCGAAGAGATAGTAAATGGTGTCGCCCACAAGGTCGCCCAAAATGGCCACCACCAGCACCAGCCGGATATCGAACAGTCCCTGCTGAGCCAGCCACGCCGCAACGACCGTCACAACAGGACCTTCGACGACCGCCAGGGGAAAGAGCAGCAGCAAGCCATGGGCGGCGATGAATGCCGGCAACCCGCTGCCCATCATCACAGGGGATCTCTGTTTCGAGCTTCGTGTCTGGTGATGATCCCTACCATTTGAACCCGCGATCAAGAATCGTTCGCCAGATTCGAATAGCGCCCGGCATGGATTGGCCGTCAACAACTCAATGCCGATCAACGCGACTATCACCCCTGCATATCTGGCACGGGCGACAGGATTACGGCCGGCGAGTGCGTTACTCGCCCAATATGACCCGGATGCCACGATCTGTGCCGAAATAGAGAAGTGCAGCGGCGCAAGCGACAATGGCCGTGACGGATATTAGCCACTGTGGCGTTCCTTCCGCGTATTCTTTCTAAGCCGCGCCCACGGCGTCCTCGAATGGACTGGGTCTGACCGAAGACCGTCTTCGTTTCACTCCGTCTCGATCGTCTTCCCGTAACGACGTCGCTACGTTTTCTTCCTCTGTTTACTGCGCGTCCATTTCTCGCGGCCAAGAAAGCCTCGCGCCGCCGTCTTACACTTCGTTTCAACCCCTTAGGATCACCCCATTGCGCAAGCGCAACGGGGACCCCCGTGGGTGCGGACCGATCGTCTCCGACCTCACGACCACCATCGAGGCCGCGATGGGCGCGGCCCGAGAAAACAGAAGGAACCACCACAATGGCTACGATCGGCACTTTCTCCCACACCGCGAACGGCTTCTCCGGCTCGGTCAAGACCCTCAACCTCAACGTCAAGACGGTAACGTTCTCTCCGGCCGACGACGACAATGAAAAGGGCCCCGACTTCCGCATCTTCGCTGGCGCCACCGAGTTCGGGGCGGCATGGAAGAAGACCTCGCGCGAGGGCCGCGATTACCACTCCGTCAAGCTCGACGACCCCAGCTTCCACGGTCCGATCTACGCGAGCCTGGTCGAGACCGATACAGAGGGCGACTTCTCGCTGATGTCGGCGTTCGAGTCGGAAGAACGCTACATCCCGACACCCACTATCGCGCAGGCGCTCTTCTGCTATCGGCGACGGTCTTTCGCGCCTGGCGGTGGCGCCCAACGACGTGCCCGATCTGCATCCCAACATCGCCACTCTTTATGAGAAGCGGGTCGAGCAACTCACGCAAGCGCTCGCCGATCACGCGGACGGACGCTCCGCCGCCGAGGCGCTGCGCTCGTTGATCGGACAGATCGTGCTCACGCCCGGTGACAAGCGCGGCGAGGTCCATGCGGAGCTACGCGGCGAACTATTCGGCATCCTCGAACTTGCCAGACCCGACCCAAATGAACACCCCGACGATGTTATGACAAAAGGGGCATCGGTCCCCGCAACCAGTTTTATCATAAATCAATAACCGTCCCGGTCTGACCGGGGCGGTTTTTTGCGTCGCCAGGAACGTAGCGCCACTTACGCCGGCGCAAGCGCGATATCGCAGAACGGCGATTTTGCCTCGTGCGATCTAGTCCTGATTTGAAGTTTCGTTCTGACCGATTGCTGTGCTGCTACCGTGATCCGCGGGTGGCCGCGGACGAGACGGTTAGGATAAGTTGGCGGATGCATCTACCCATGAGGATCTTCGTCGTCTTCCGTACGCTCCTTTTCGATCCCGCGACGTAGGCAGCTGTTTGGGACGTTCACCGGTTGTTGAAATTGGGTATGTGGCGCACCGCAGCATCCGACTTGGACGCGTCGATCCACTTCGATGGTACTAGGCGATCGCGAAGCTCCCTCAGCCGGATAGGAATCTGGATGCGCTTCTTCAATAAGGCCAAGCAGTTCCGCCGTATTGCCACCCGCTACGACAAGCTGGCCGAGAACTATCTCGCCGCCCTCAAACTCGTCTCAATCCGCATCTGGTTACGCGGTAATGAGTCTACGCCCTAAGGAAATTCCCGCGGGAGGCATGGATTTTCATTTCTGCGGTGTGTTTTCATGCGTGAACGGAAGGCTCAAAAATTTTGCCGCGGACGTAAGTCGTGGACCTTCCGTCAAAACCGGCTAAGAGAAGTCAGTTGTCACAACAGGAAGGACGTTTGCATGCCTGAAGGAGATCAGAAAATCCCTGGCCAGTTGATTGAGCTTACTGCGGACATTGTGGCTGCTTACGTCAGTAACAACCCGGTGCCGGTTGCGTCCCTTCCTGATTTGATAGCGAGCGTGAATTCGTCCCTGGCGAACGTTGAGCAGCCTGCCGAGGCCGAGAAGCCGCCCCTGGCTCCCGCCGTCAACCCGAAGCGGTCGGTGTTCCCCGACTACATCATCTGCCTCGAAGACGGGAAGAGATTCAAATCGCTGAAGCGCCATCTGATGAGCTTTGGCCTGACACCCAACGAGTATCGCGATAAGTGGGGTTTGAAGCCAGATTATCCGATGGTGGCGCCGAACTATGCCGCGCAGCGGTCGGCGCTGGCCAAGTCCAGCGGGCTCGGCCGCAAAGCAGCGGCCGCGCGAGTTGCCAGTACAGGCAAGAAGGCGAACGCCAAAAGGCCAGAAAAAGCCCGTGTCCGCTGATTGCAATTTTCATGCGGTCATCAAGTCTGTTTTCTGAGGCTTCGCCTCCAATCGTCGTTGTCAACACTGCTCACTCGGGCAGTCGACTTCTCGCCCGCGTTTTGATGGACGCCGGCGTTTACATGGGCTCGAATATTAGCAGCTCTCTAGATTGCCTGGAGATGTTGCCATTGGTCGAGCACGCGGTTCTGTCTTCGAGAAACGGAGTGCCTACCGGGAGCGAACTCGACAACCCCGAAAGTCGCCGTTTGGCTGAGAGCCATATCGGCAAGCACCTGCAGGACACCGGCAGCGCGGAGCGGTGGGGGTGGAAGCTATGCGAGACGCTTCTCATCGTCCCATTGATACATGCCTATTTTCCGCAAGCGAAATTCGTACACCTCGTCAGAGATGGCCGTGACGTGGCGCTGAGCCCTTTCGTGGCCCCTAAGGCGCCATTCTGGCGAAAGGTCTATTTCGGTAGTTCCGAACTTACGTCATGGCATGGATTTCCGATGACGCAGCGAGCATACCGAGCCCACGGCATGCTGTTCAATGCGCACAGGTGGAGGCATCACGTCGACCTCGCCAGAGGGTTTTCCGAATGGCTTGGCGAGCAGTATATCGAGGTAAAGTACGAAGACCTGGTTTTGGACTACGATGCCACCCTCGATAGGCTCCTTTCTCGCTTGAACTTGCCGACGGCCCCGCCCAAGAAGCCGCCGCTCTCAGCGAAGTCGATTGGAAAATGGCGTCGATTGCCGCAGACTGATCTCGACTCTTTGGCCGCCATAATGGAGCCGACACTGGCCGAACTGGGATATGCACATCGCGGCGCAATTCCCCCGGCTCGACGTGCGACATTGCTCGAAAAGCTTGCGTATCGTCGGTATTTTTAAAGGTCTGGCGGTGCCGTCCTACTCGTCTCGCCAGATCACCCGCTTTTCCCATCGGATTTGCACCAGGCGCCGATAGCTGATCGTGTGCGCCTGCTCCCCTGTTGGGTGAAATAGCTGTGCGCTCATCCACTCGCGGCTCTTGCGCTGCTGACAGCGGACCTTGACTTCGTCGATCGTGGCGTTGCCAATCACTGGCGTGATCCGCGAATTCCTGCCCGGTGATCGGATATAAGTTGCTCTCATCGGCCATGAGCGTTGATTTGCGGTCGGCATTGCGCACTATCACATCGCGCACAGATGCCTTGGTGGCGCGCTCGACATGGAACATGCGGGCTTCGACCGACCCGCGTGTTGCCTCCTCGATCAGGCCTGCCTCGTAGAGGAGCTCGTAACGCTGCAGGAGGAGTTCTTCGTTGCCGGTCGTCAAGCCAACGGCAATTGCAGCCCGCTGCCGACGCTCGCGCCTTAACGGAGCGTGACAAGCCTCGTCCGCCCAGGCGAGCAGGCGCGACTGCAGTATGTCCGAAACCATCTGCGCAACGCCGGAACGGTGGTCTTCCCAAGGAAATAGTCGTACCAGCTCCGCAAGGCAGGGTTGCCAGATGCGGTGTGCTCATACGAGTCAGGACAAGATAGCTTATCGAGATCACGCGCTGTCGGCGCTGCTCGCCGATCCGGTCGCGGTCGGCGACTGGGCGACGGGTTGGATCGTCGCGAAATTGGACTGCAGGCCATAGGTCGTCAACGGCTGAGCTGACCACGGTCCTGGCAAGAAAGTTTTCGGGGGTCGGTTGTCACAGAACGGGGCCCCGGGGGAGGCTAGGCACGCACAGCGTACAAGTAGTCGTCCCGTCGAAGCGTCTTTCAGTATGATTTTCGAGGGTTGGACGTCCGTCTCGGCGTTCGGTGGATGGCCGCCGTTGGCTCCGTGGTAGTTCCCCGCGATGATGCATGTATAGCGGGCTTGCTGCGCCCCCCGATTGAGATCACCCGCGCGTCTTTGCTCTCCAGTTCATCCAGATAATCGGCCCACCATTGCATCATCTTGACGCGCTCTTCCCAGTGCTCTGCCCGGGCATAGGCACGACGGACGTCGTTGTTTTCAATGTGGGCGAGCTGCCGCTCGATGGCGTCCGGATGCCACTTTCCGCATTCGTTTAGCAAAGTTGATGCCGTAGCTCGAAAACCGTGAGCGGTAGCTTCGTCCTTGCCGTAACCCATACGGCGGAGCGCGGCGTTAAGCGTGTTGTCCGAAATCGGACGCGAACCCGATCGAACACCAGGAAAGAGTAGCGATCCATCACCGGAGATTTCTCTAAGCGAAGTCAGGAGGCTTATGGCCTGCCTTGAAAGGGCTATGCGGTGCGGCCGTCGCATTTTCATGCGTGCTTCAGGGATGATCCACACCGAGCCTTCGAAATCGAACTCGTCCCATTCGGCCGCGCGCAACTCGCCGGGGCGGGGAAACAGCAGCGCCATCAGTTTCAGGGCCGCTCGGGTTGTGGGCTGTCCGTCAAATGCATCGATCGCTCTCAGCAAGCCTCCCAAAGCCTTCGGCTCGGTAATCGCGGCACGGGGCGTGACTGTTGGACTGATGAGTGCGCCCCTCAGGGCGATCGTCGGATCTGCCTCGGCGCGTGCGGTCGCGATTGCGTATCGAAACACGCTGCCAATGGTGGAGCGTAGTCGCCTAGCCGACTCGTATCGGCCGCGAACCTCCACGCGACGAAGGGCGGCAAGGACAGTGGCTGGATCGATCTCCCGAATGCGCTTGTCGCCGATTGTCGGATAGGCAAAGCCGAGGAGCCATTTGACCTTGCTGATCGTCCGGTCGGCACGTTCCTCCTTCTTCAGCTTCTCAACATATTCGTCCGCAATTAAGCGAAAGGAGTCCCTTGCCGAGTCTGCCTTCCGCAAACTGCGTTCCCTTCCAGGATCTATGCCATCCAGCAGGAGCCGTTTAGCGTCATCGCGCGCCTGGCGCGCCTCGGCCAGGGAGATAAGAGGGTAGCCGCCCAGCGCTAGCAGTTTCTGCTTGCCGTCAAAGCGGTAGGCGAGCCTCCAGAGGCGAGAGCCCGTGGGCTGCACCCATAGCTGCAGTCCGCCTCCGTCTGATAGCTTCACAAGCTTGGAAGCGGGACGGGCGTTGCGGCATTTCACGTCGGAGAGGGCCATTTGTCAGGTCTCCCTTGGCTGTTTCGATACCATCAGGATGTCGAATACCAACGGAAATACCATCCCCGCGCCTCGTTGGACCAAATGCGCCCGAAGCGCTCCCAGCCCAGCTCAAATGCGCCGTTTGACAGAAAAAGATCAACGATTTCAGGCGCTTGTAGAAGTCGCAGCGTAGAAGTTTCGGCGAAAGGGAATGTCGGGAGAAGAGGGGATGGTGCCCAGAGGCGGATTCGAACCACCGACACGCGGATTTTCAGTCCGCTGCTCTACCAACTGAGCTATCTGGGCCTGCGCCGGCTAACGGGATCGTCCGCCGGGTTTCACGAGGGCGCCGGGCGGCGCCCCTTGAAAGCGCGTGGGTTATAGCACGGGAATCCGGCCTGTCCAGAGCAATTCCAGGAAAAGTGCGCGGCGGTTTTCCGCTTCGGGAACGCGTCAAAACAAGCGCAATTCCAGGAATGGCGCGGGCGGTGTTCCGCCCGCGGAATTGCTTGAAAACAAGCGCTTGGCGGTGATTTCTTAGGGGCGTAAAAATCGTGATGAAACGGCGGCTTTCCGCCCACGCTCATCCCTCGTCCCTGGGCGCTGGGCTCGGCTTCGGGCTGTCCTCGTCTTCCTCTTCGTCGCGGCCGGGAATGACATAGGCGCCCTTCAGCCAGCGATTGAGGTCGATGTCCTTGCAGCGCGCGGAGCAGAACGGATAGTGCT
>RXJA01000448.1 GCA_003963455.1 Hyphomicrobiales bacterium | reverse complement strand
ACGGCGAACCGACGCTGGTCGACTTCATCCTGGACCGCGTGCCGCCCCGGGACTGCGCGAGCCGTCCGGCACATAGCTGAAAAACAGCCTCCGCAAGGAGGCCGCAACAAGCGCCGTTCCACGGCGAAGGAGGAGCCATGCCCAAACTGCTGATCCACAATTCACATGCCCGCCGCGCACTCGCGCGGGGCGTCCACCAGCTCGCCGCCGCCGTAGAGCCGACGCTCGGGCCGCGCGGCATGAACGCCATGATCGATCGCCCGATCGGCACGCCCATCGTCACCCGCGACGGTGTGTCGATCGCAGCCTCCATCGAGCTGCATGACCGGTTTGAGAACATGGGCGCGCAGGTCGTGCGCGAAGTGTCGATGCAGACGAACGAGGTCGCCGGCGACGGCACCACGACCGCGATCGTGCTCGCCAACGCTCTGGTCCAGAACGGGGTGGAAGCCAATGAGCGCGGCGCCAAATCCGTCGACCTGGTCAAGGGCATCGACCTTGCCGTGGCGAGGGTCGTGGAGGCGCTGAAGGCATCGGCGAAACCGGCCCGGTCCAACGGCAACCTGGCCGCCGTCGCCAACATCGCCGCGACGGACCCGCGGCTCGGCACCCTGGTCGCGGAAGCCTATGAGCGCGTCGGCGCCGACGGCGTCATCACCACCGACTTCAGCGTGACCAGGGATACGACGCTGGACGTGGTCGAGGGCATGTCCTTCGATCGCGGCTACCTCTCGCACCACATGGTCACCGACCAGGAGAAGATGGAGGTGGTGCTGGAGCGGCCCCTGATCCTGATGAGCGACCTCAAGATCAAGGAGCCGAAGGCGCTCGATGCCGCCAGGGCCATCGCCGAAAAGCAGGGCAGGCCGCTGCTGATCATTGCCGAGGAGATGTCGCCGGACGTCGTGGTGACACTGCTCGGCAAGAACGGGCCCGGCAGATACCTTGTGGTGCATCCGCCGGAATACGGCCACTGGCGCAAGGCCATGATGGAGGACCTGGCGATCCTCACCGGCGGCCGGGTCATCGCGCGCGATCTTGGCGGGCGGCTCGAGGACATACAGGAAGAGGACCTCGGCTCGGCCGAGCGTGTCCGCACCAGCGCCACCCACACCTCCGTCATTCGTGGCGGCGGCCAGCCGCAGGCGATCGCCGCGCGCCGCGCCCAGGTGCAGCGCCAGTATGAGGTCGCGCCGCCGAACGTCGAGCAGGACAAGCTGCGCGAAAGGCTGGCCAAACTGTCCGGCGGCACGGCGGTCCTCTACGCCGGCGGCGTCACACCGGTCGAACAGAAGCGCACCATCCAGCTCATCGAGGATTCGCTCTCGGCGGTTCGCGCGGCGTGGGAGGAGGGCGTGGTTGCCGGCGGCGGCGTGGCGCTCGCGCAGATAGCCCCGGTGCTCGACGAGGTGCTGGCCAAGGTCGATGGCGACGTCGCCGAGGGTGTGCGGCTGGTCAAGTCGGTGCTCTCGCGTCCGCTATGGCGCATCGTCACCAATGCGGGCGCCGACGCCGATGCGGTGGTCGCGAAGATCTCGAGCGTCAACGGCGGCTATGGCTACAACGCCGACAAGGGCGAGTTCCAGAACATGTACGAGGCCGGCATCATCGACCCCGTACGCGTCACCTGCACGGCTCTCAGCAATGCCGCGTCGGTCGCCAAGCTCATCCTCACCACCGAAACGCTGGTCGGCGATCTTGCCGAGGACGAGGATCCCACCGAAGGGCCCGCGCTCGGCGGCGGCGCGGAGAAGCTCGGGCGTCAGTGATCCGGAACCAACCGGCCGCGGTGCGTCGCGCCGCTGATCAAGGCCCCATGGCTTCATGCCATGGGGCCTTTGATCTTTTCAGATTGGGGCAAATTCAGATGAAGCCGCGCCGGATGCCGAACTGTTCGAGCTTGCGATAGAGCGTCGGGCGCGACACCCCGAGGCGCAGCGCCGCGCGGCTCAGATTGCCGCCCTCAGCAGCCAGCGCGTCCTTGATGACCTGGCGCTCGGCATCCTCGATGCTGCGGACAGGCGCTCCGATGGCGCAGGGCGGCACGCCGATCGCGCCTGCCAATGCCGGCGCCACCATCTGAATTTCCGCGCTCGCGCTCGGCGTTCCGGCGCCCAGCATTTCTTCGGGCAAGTCGCCAAGGCCGATGACTGATCCGCGCGACAGCACATGCAGCCGTTCCATCAGATTCTTCAGTTCGCGCACATTGCCCGGCCATTGGTAAGCCACGAACGCGTCCATGGCTTCGTTGGAGAGTTCCAGCGGGGCCGATCCCATCCGGGCCGAGATCTTGTGGTTGAAGTGCTCGGCAAGCAAGAGTACGTCGCTGCCGCGGTCCCGCAGGGGCGGCACGCGGATGGAGACGGTCGAGATGCGATAGAAGAGATCGCGGCGGAACCGCCCGGCTTCCACCTCGCGCTTCAGATCACGATTGGTCGAGGCAATCAGGCGCACGTCCACAGGCCGGCCACGGCTGTCGCCGATGCGGTGGACCACGCGCTCTTCCAGTACCCGGAGCAGGAACGGCTGGATCTCGAGCGGCATTTCGCCGATCTCGTCTAGGCTGAGCACGCCGCCATTGGCGAGCTCGAACACGCCCGGCTTTCCGTCGCGGCTCGCGCCGGTGAAGGCGCCCGCCACATGGCCGAACAATTCGCTGCCGAACAGCTCCTTGGTGATCGCGCCGCAGTTCACGGCGATGAA
>RXJA01000490.1 GCA_003963455.1 Hyphomicrobiales bacterium | reverse complement strand
GCCTGAACTGTCGTTCAATCCCATTCCAGCGCTCCTTTTTTCCATTCGTAGGCAAAGCCGATGGTCAGCACCGCCAGGAACACCATCATCGACCAGAAGCCGAGCATGCCGAGCTTCGAGAAGGACACCGCCCACGGGAACAGGAAGGCGACCTCGAGATCGAAAATGATGAACAGGATCGACACCAGGTAGAAGCGGATGTCGAACTTCATGCGGGCGTCGTCGAAAGAGTTGAACCCGCATTCATACGCCGAGAGCTTTTCCGGATCGGGATTGCGGTAGGCGACCAGGAACGGCGCTATCAGCAGCGCCAGGCCGACAATCAGCGCCACGGCGATGAAAAGGACGATCGGCAGGTATGAACTCAGGAGTGCGCTCATGCGGCGGCTTTCCTTAGGCGGGGCAGTTCACTTTGATTACAGCAACGAACTCTAATGCGGAAGCGTGACAGTTTAACCGCTGAACCGTTTTAGGAGGCCCATGCTGCAACGCGGCGAGGGTTAGCGCAGCGGTTTCGGTGACGCAAGTCAAACCTTGTTCAAATCGCGGCCCTGGACGCCTTATCGGAAGAAACTGGTCCGATCCGCTCTTGTTTGATTTCCTTCACTTTTAACTCCACTTTTCTCTCCTGACACATCTCCCGCCATTTGCCTGCTAGCATGACAGGAATCACCGGCTAAAACCCGGCAATGATCAGGGCAAGGGCGCCTCGATGAAGGACAAGATTTCGCTGGCCATGGCGAGGCGCATTGCGCTTGGAGCACAGGGGTTCAACGACCCCAGGCCCGGTGGCGTTCCGGATCGCCGGCACCTTGCGCGCGTGCTTTCGCGAACTGGCCTCTTGCAGATCGATTCCGTGAGCGCCGTGGTGCGCGCTCATTATATGCCGCTCTATTCGCGCCTAGGCCCCTACCCGCTCGCGCTGCTCGATAATGCCGCGGTCACCCGCAAGCGCGCCGTATTTGAATATTGGGCGCATGAGGCCTCGTTCCTGCCCGTCGAGACCTGGCCGCTGATGCGCTGGCGCATGCTACGCGCCGAACAGGGCGACGAAATGTATCTCGGCCTCGCCAAATGGGGCCGCGAGCGCAAGGCAATGATCGACGAGATCTATAAGGAGGTGGCTGAACGCGGCCCGATCGCTGCCTCCGACATCGAGGGCCACAAGGGCAATGGCGGCTGGTGGGGCTGGAGCGAGGCCAAGCACGCTTTCGAATGGCTGTTCTGGGCCGGGCGCATCACCACCGCTTACCGGCGTGGCTTCGAACGCTATTACGACCTGCCCGAGCGCGTTTTGCCGCAGGCGGTGCTCGACCTGCCGGTGCCCGCGGTCGAGGACGCGCATCGGGAATTGCTGCGCATCTCGGCCCGCGCCCACGGCATCGCCACCTATGGCGACCTGCGCGACTATTTTCGCCTAGCGCCCGGCGACACCAAGGATCGCATCGAGGAATTGGTCGAAGCCGGCGAATTGCTGCCGGTGAAGGTCGAAGGCTGGGACAAGCCTGCCTACCTCCATAAGGACGCGCGCTTCCCGCGCCGGATCGAGGCACGCGCCCTGCTCGCCCCGTTTGATCCAGTGGTTTTCGAACGCACGCGTACCGAAAAGCTGTTTGGTTTCCGCTATCGTATCGAGATCTACACGCCGGCCGAAAAGCGCCAATATGGCTATTACGTGCTGCCCTTCCTGCTCGGCGACCGCATCGTCGCCCGGGTCGATCTGCGCGCCGACCGCCCCGCGAGTGTCCTGCGCGTCCATGCCGCTTACGCCGAGGCCGGCGCTCCCCCTGAAACCGCCGCCCAGCTCTTCGACGAGCTGAAGCAGATGCAGGGATGGCTCGGCCTGGAGGCGATCGAAATGACGCCGGCCGGCGACCTCGGACCGGCGCTGGCCGACATCGCGGTGTCGTAGCAGCGCCTTGACAAACAACCAGAACAAAAATAGAACAAAGTTTGCTATGAACCGAGCTTTGGTTTGATGACCCTCAACGGTTTCAAGTGTCTGGTAGTAGCAGCTCTAATGCTGTCTTCTACGCTTGATGCAAACGCTGCGTCCCGGTCGAAATGGGTGGAAGTCACCAAACCCGTAATCTACTGCGGCGGCGTAGACGCCGACGCGGCGGCATTTTTGCTGCTGCGCTGGCTGGGTTCCGAACACGGAGAGATCGACGACGACATCAAGCAGTCCTGTGGCCTGCTGACGGTTGGCGATCAATATCTGCTGGACGATCAGCAACCAGAATCGGATAGGAGCCGGGTTATCTTGATGTGGAGCCCGATCTGCCCGAGAGGTTGTTCGCCAACCATGCTTCCGGCAGCCGCTCCGCCCCGTCGCCTCGCGGGAACATATCTTAAACCGATAAGGCCACCGAAGGGCTGGTAATGGCGCTGGCCCACACGACGGTGTCGTAGCCGTGCGTTGACACCGCTGCCCGCAAAAGCCTAAATCCTGAGCCAGACGGTCTTCTCCCGGCAAAGGGAGGAGCGAAGAGGGAATGCGGTGCGGGCCAAAACCCAAATCCGCGGCTGTCCCCGCAACTGTAAGCGACGAGCCCCGGCCGAAAAACCACTGGGATGTTCCCGGGAAGGCGGCATTCAGGGCGACGACCCGCGAGCCAGGAGACCTGCCGTCTGAGACTTTAAGTATCCGAATGCCCGGCGGGTTTTCCGGGCAAGGAGCCTGGTTTTGGATCGC
>RXJA01000133.1 GCA_003963455.1 Hyphomicrobiales bacterium | reverse complement strand
CAGGCGGTCAACGACGTCTCGTTCTCGCTGGAGGCCGGCGAGGTCGTCGGCCTGATGGGCGACAACGGCGCCGGCAAGTCGACGCTGGTGAAGATGATCGCCGGCAATTTCCACCCGAGCCACGGCACCATGCAGTTGGACGGCAGGGATCTTGTCCTGCACAAGCCTGCGGATGCGCGCCAGCACGGCATCGAGATCGTCCACCAGGATCTCGCGCTCTGTAACAACCTGACGGCCGCGGCAAACGTCTATCTCGGCCGCGAGCTGCGCCGAGGCTTCGGTCCGTTCCGTATCCTCGACTATGGCGCGATGTACAAGCGCGCCGGCCAGCTTTTCGCCGAGCTGAAATCCGAAACCCGTCCGCGCGATCTGGTCAAACAGATGTCGGGCGGCCAGCGCCAGGCGGTGGCGATTGCCCGCACCATGCTGTCTCAGGCCAAGATCGTGCTGATGGACGAGCCGACGGCGGCGATCTCGGTCAGGCAGGTCGCCGAAGTGCTCAACCTCATCCGCCACCTGCGCGACCAGGGTATCGCCGTGGTGCTGATCAGCCACCGCATGCCCGACGTGTTCGACGTCGCCGATCGCGTCATCGTCATGCGGCGCGGCCGGAAAGTGGCAGACAAGAAGATCGCGTCGAGCTCGCCCGAGGAAGTCACCGGGCTGATCACCGGCGCCATCGAACAGGTTGCGTGATCGCGGGGAGCGTCGCGCCCCCGCCTCTCAGGAAAGGTCGATAATGGCAGTCACCCTTGACCAGACGATCGCGCAGAAGCAGCACACCTTGCTGTCGCGGCTTTTTTCCAGCCAGACCTTCTGGGTGGTGATCGCGGTCATCCTTGCCTGCCTGTTCCTGTCCTTCGCCACCGATTCCTTCGCCACCTCGAAGAACCTCTACAACATCACCCGCAACATCACCTTCGTCGCCATCATCGCGCTCGGGATGACCTTCGTCATCATCACCGGCGGCATCGACCTTTCGGTCGGCTCCGTGCTTTGCCTGTCCTCGATGGTGCTGGCCGTCACCATGCATGCCGGCTATTCGATCGAAATCGGCATCCTGGCCTCGATCGCCACAGCGCTCGCTGTCGGCGCCTTCAACGGCGTGCTCATCGCCTATCTCGGCTTCCCGCCCTTCGTGGTCACGCTCGGCATGCTGTCAGTGGCGCGCAGCCTTGCCATGGTCGCTTCCAACAACACGGTGGTCTTCCAGTTCGGCCCGGACCACCAGAAGCTTCTGGCGCTGGGCGGCGGCGCCTGGGTCTTCGGCATCGCCAATCCGGTGCTCTACATGATCATCCTGGCGCTGATCACCGGCTTCATCCTGCGCTGGACGAAATTCGGCCGGCACATCTTCGCCATCGGCGGCAATGAGCATGCCGCGACGCTGACCGGCGTTCCCGTCAAGCAGATCAAGGTCGCCGTCTACATGATCTCCGCACTTTCCGCGGGGCTCGCAGGCATCATCCAGACCGGCTGGCTCGGCGCCGTCACCACCAATCTCGGCACCGGCATGGAGCTGCAGGTCATCGCCGCCACGGTGATCGGCGGCGCCAATCTCGCTGGCGGCGTCGGCACCGCGCTCGGCGCCATCGTCGGCGCCGCCCTCATCGAGGTGATCCGCAACAGCCTTGGCCTGCTCGGCATCAACGCCTTCTGGCAAGGCACCTTCATCGGCGGCGCGATCATCCTGGCGGTGCTGTTCGACCGCATCCGCAATTTCAGGCGCAGCGATTGATACTTGCCCAGCGCTATTCGGTTCGGTTCCTATCGCTCAGTCTGAAAATCCGTCCCCGCGCTTTGAACGCAAGTTCCGCCGCGTCCGCTTGCCTTGACGCAGCCCCACCCCGGCAGCACTATTCCCGGGCGGGCGAAGGGAGGCCAGTCGCCCGCGGGAGGAACGATACCCATGACGGACGCGATCAGGCTCTATTGGGGCCGGTTCGGACATGTATCCGTGCTGAATGTCGCCAACGACTTCGTCACCCACGCGCATGGCGAGGCGCATCTCATCATCTGGCTGGAAGGCACGGCAGGCGAAATGACCATCGGCCGCGAGACGGTGCGGCTTGGGCCGGGCACCGCGGCCGGCATCAACTCGTTCCAGCCGCACAGCCACGCTCTCTCGCATGACGGCAAGCCCGGCCTGTTCCTCGCCTTCTATATCGACCCCGATTGGGCGCGCCGGCGCCGCGACCTGCCGTCGTCGGCGCCGCTGTTCACGCAAGCCGCGATCGCACTGGAGCCCTGGCTGCACCAGGCGGCGGCGAACCTGCTCGATCATCTGACCGACAATGAGAGCATCGACGACGTCGCCAACTACGAGATCGAGCGTTTCATCGACAGCGTGCTCGACGCGGCGGACGCCACGTCGCCGCAGATGGCCCGCGCGCGCATCAACACGATGCTCGATTTCCGTGTCCGCAAGGCGATCCAGTTGATGAAGGCCAATGTCTGCGAGCGCATCTCCTTCGATGATGTCGCCCGCTCGGTCGGGCTATCCAGACCGCATTTCTTCGCGCTGTTCAAGGAACAGACCAACCTGACGCCGAACGTCTACTGGAACACGCTGCGCATGGAGGAAGCCGTGCGCCAGTTGCAATGGTCGGAGGCACCGCTGATCTCGGTCGCCTGCAATCTCGGCTTCACCACCCAGGGCAATTTCTCGCGCTTCTTCCGCGACCATGT
>RXJA01000221.1 GCA_003963455.1 Hyphomicrobiales bacterium | reverse complement strand
CTATCCGCGCGTGCAGAGCGGCGCTGGTCGGGGATATCGACGCGGAGACGGCCAGGGGAATCTTTGCTGCCTTTGCCAGGAAGAAGGACATCCTTATCGAGGATGGAAATATGCCGCCGCCTTATTGGAAGGCGCGGCCGTCGCACGTCTAAAACCGGTGAGGCGGCGCCCAACGCCGCCTCTACCCTGCCCAAGCCATTTCCATCAAAGTCGAGCAATTTCCATGGCAAATGTACTCGCCATTAAATCCCCGTCTCTTGATGCAAACGCTGCTCGCTACGACAGCGACTGCCAAGACGCGTTGGCTGGCGCGACGGACAATTTGCTGGATCAAGCCGGGGCCGCCGGATGGGATAGGATACGTGCTGCTTCCGCGTCTCTGCGCACCGCCCTTTCCTTCTCGGCGTCGGCCATGCGCTTCGGGCATTCCTCGAAATCATGGTCACGGCCGCCGCAATAGGAGCAGCATTTTGCCGGCGTGTCGGGGTTGAACATCGAGGTCATTCTCAAGAATGCACGAAAACGTTTCCGGTTGCAGCAATTGCGTGAAGTCGCCGCAACTGCCGTTCAGCCCGATGTCAAAGTCGAAAGGAGCTCGCCGCTTGCGCGGCGGGCTCCCGATCAATCACCGGCTACGCATGGGCATGCGGGTGGCGAACGTCCCAGACTGCCCAGGCCGACGCCGCGATCACGAGCACGCCAAGGATGACATGCGTGATCATTACATTCCTGTCGGCCGCGAAGCTCAGCAGCCAGGGCGACACGATCAGCCAGAGCCCGAGGGCGAGATTGACCCATTCCTCCCACTCGGCGAACATCGAAAGCGTCGCAAGCGCCAACGCGCCGAGCAGAACGCCGACGATCCAGGCGTTCCACGCGGGCACCATCGCCGCGGTGAATCCGATGATCCAGGGTGAGATGAACAGGCAGATCGCGAGGACGAGGGTGACCCAGTCCTTGCTCTTCCTTTCTTCCATCAGTTTGCTTGCCATGACAACCTCCATCGATGAAGCTTGACCAAAGCAACTGCACTCGCGTGCCTATGCACGCTTACCCATTGATGTAATTACGCTTCCATCGCGCTGCAAGGCGGCGTGCGGAGGGAGCCGGTTGCGCGCGGCGCGGCGGCTGCCTACGTGCCGGGCATGGGAAAGCTCCTCGCGCTCTTCGTGCTGGCGATCATGCTGGTGATCGTCGAGATCAAAGGCGTGTTTTGGGTACTGGCGATCCTCGAGATCGCAAGCCTGTTTTGGGACTATCGCGAGACGGCTTCGATTGCCCGCAACCGCGCAAGCGGCGCTCCGCCGCCGACGCTGGACGGGCTCGGCGGCATGCCCACACACGTCGCGCCGAGCGAGAACGGGACGAACCGGGTCCTCGATAAATCGGCGCCGACCGGCTGGCAGTTCCGGGGCAGGCCTCTCAGCCGTTGAAATCGGCTGTGTTCTCGGCGCCGAGCTGCGGCACGACGATTGCCTCCAGCGGCGCGTCGAGCTCCCATTTCAAACTGCCGGGCGAGCGTTCGAGGGTGGAAGAACCGCTCAGCGACTGCGGAGCCACCCGCTGCAGCACCACGGTGCCGAACCCCTTGCGTTCGCCGGCACTCTTCTCCTTGCCAGTCTTCTGCGCGATGCCGTTTCCCGCCGCGCTGGACGTCTCCTGCCAAAGAAGATGAAACCGCCGCCGAGCATCCGGACCCGTCTCCACCTTCCAGGTGATGTCCACATGGCCCCCGTCGGCTGCAAGCGCGCCGTATTTGGAGGAGTTGGTGCCAAGCTCATGGAAGGCCATGCCGAGATTCTGCACGGCATTCGACTGCAGCGTGAGCAGCGGCCCGGAAAGCGAGATGCGCTCCTCGTGGCCGAAGGGCTTCAAATGCTCCTGAACGAGGTCGAAGAGGCTGGCGCCGGCCCATTCCGAGGTAACCAGAAGGTCGTGCGAGCGTGACAGCGCCATGATGCGCGCGCGGATCATCTGCTCGAACTCGCCCGGATCGGTCGAGCGCTTGCTGGTCTCCCTGACCATCGACAGGATCACCGCGAACTGGTTCTTCACGCGGTGGTTGACCTCCCGCATCAGCATCCGGATGCGGCGCTCGCTTTCCTTGGCGGCGGTGATGTCGCGGGCGATCTGGGACGCGCCGACGATCTCGCCCGCGCTGTTCCTGATGGGAGAGACGGTGATCGACACGGCGATCAACGAGCCATCCTTGCGCATGCGCGTCGTCTCAAGACTCCCCACCCCTTCGCCCCGGCGGATACGGCCGATGATCTCGGCCTCCTCGCTGTGCATGTGCTCGGGGATCAAGACCAGAATCGACTGGCCGATCACCTCCTCGGCGCTGTAGCCGAACATGCGCTCGGCCGCATGGTTCCAATCGGTGATGATGCTGTTCAGATCCTTGCCGATAACCGCATCGTAGGAGGAGTCGACGATAGCCGCGAGGCGAGCGTCGGCATCGGCGTTCGGGCGAAAGATCCCCCCTTGGTTCGACATGGGCATCAACTAGGGCCGGTTGAAATCAAGGCAATGTCTCGGTCGCTTGCGCTTACGGCTTTGAGTCGCCTGAACCATCGTCTGCTTTCCTGTCCAGCGATATCACGCCGAAATCCTGCGACCGCGAGCCTGCACCGGCCGTCAAAAACCCATCCGAGGAAAGCCCACGACGCAGGAGTTCGCGCACCGCCGCCGATCGGCTCGGCATGCGCTTTTCGAAACGCCAGTTCTCCAGAGCCGCCAACTCCTCGTCGGTCAGCATGATCTGCAACCGTTGCGGTCGTTCGAGCTCAGCCATGCCTGCCTCCCTCACAGACAACAAAGCCATGAATGAGTAAGTGTCTCATTATGAATAGAAGTAGGGTTTGCCTCATAGGACGTCAAGGATGCATGAATCGTGAAGGACGGCCTAATCTAACGATACCAAAGATGCATCGAAACCACATTTGTTGTTCTTTGCTAACTTATTGATTTATCTATTTCTTTCGTCTTTTTTTTGCTTGCCATCCATGCTGTTCGGGCGCATGGTTGCGAGCGAGGGATAACCTCCAGGAAGGAGGCTTTCCATGTTCCAACGATTTTCCATGCGATTGCGCGACGACGCTCACCATAGAGTCCAGCAGGCCTTGCGGATCAAGGGTATCGTCAACATCATCCGACTTTCGGAAGAGGTCCGGCTGAACAATCTGGTCGAAAACATCGCCCGGGAAGACATCGAAGATCTCGTGATGCAGATCGCCCAGCTTTACGGCGCGCCGATCGAGTTCGACGATGAGGCGCTGACGGCGCTCGACCTCCCCGGCGAGTTCGGCAAAGACAACCGCAACGACCTCGAAAAGATGCTGGATGGTCGCACCTGTGGCGGTGAAGCCTCCGGTGATCTGCTGCAGTTGCGAGGGGAAAAATCGTAGGACGCCGGCCCTAGCGGGCGCCGGCATCTCGCTCAGGCGCTCTTGCGACGTTTCTGAACGGTTTTCTTTGGTGGAGCTGCGGGCGGCGCATCGGCTTCCTGGGCCAGCCGTGCAGCGCGCAAGCGCTCCGTCTTGGCGGTCCTGGTCTTTGCTTCAAGGTCCAATATCTGCCGAGCCACACGAGAGGTCGTGTCGGTCTTGGCTTCCGTGCGGGATGGGACCGGCTTGAACAGACCGGTATCCGGTAGCGACTTCATCGTTTTCTCCTCAATCAAAAAAGGCCGGGCAATGCCCGACCTTCTCCAACGCGCCTTAGCGGCCGATGCCAGTACATCCGTGGTCAGCGACCCCGAGGCGCTGCGATCAGGCGGCTTGCAGATTCTCTGCCGAGCTTTTGCCGCTCCGGGCATCCTTCACGACGTCGAAGTTAACCTTCTGGCCTTCGACGAGAGAGCGCAGTCCCGCGCGCTCCACGGCCGAGATATGAACGAACACATCCGGCTGGCCGCCGCCCTGCTCGATAAAGCCGAAACCCTTGGTGGAATTGAAGAACTTCACGGTTCCAGTAGTCATTGCGATCTCCTTACAAATCGACGCAAAATTATACGCGTCCGGCAACTGCCGAACGACGCAATCTTCGAAATTGAGAGGGAAGATCGTAAGAGCGCAAATTCGCGCGAAAACAACGTTCGTTCAACAAGATCGATTTTTGATATATAGCCTTTAATTTTGTGGTCGGCAAGGCTTTCTAAAATAATACTGCCAAAACGTGGATACCCCCGCTCACCGGAGCCAGGGGCCGAGACCAGGAGCGGCCGGCGCGAGCTTGCCGGCAAACACGACTGGATCGAAGGCAAGTTTCCGAAACGCCACGGCACCGTAGGGTTGCGCGCCCGGCGTTTCGCGGGGAGAAGGCGGCGGTCTATCAAGGGTTGGCGCGCTTTGTCCAACACCCCATGTCTCAGCGCCGGCGCGCCGAAGCGGGCAAGCGCGGGCCCTATAATAAGCGACAACTAAATCGGACTCATGGCACCATTGAGTGCTAGCGTCTCTCCCGGGCGCCAAATCTCCAACCACTGGAGAAACCGGCGACGGGGCTGGTGGTCGGCGGGGTCGAAATCCACCAGCCTGCCCCCGCCCGGCCCGCTCATGGAAAACATGAATGCTTGAAGCGCTTTCCTGACTCTCGGCCGGCATGACGGCGTGTCGGATGAGGAGCAAAACCTGCTCGGCAACCTGATGGCGGGCGAGCGTGGTTTCGCCGCAGGGTAGGATGTCGTCGCTTCGGGATCGCGGCCGGCCTACGGCACGCTCATCCTCGACGGGGCGACGGTTGGAGAAAAGCATTTCGGCCGGAACCTCGCGGTCGCGCCGCCGTTAGCCCTCAGTGTCCAACAGGAGATCCGGCAATGGATTGGAACCGCGTCGAAGGCAATTGGAAGCAGGTGAAGGGCAAGGTCAAGGAACAGTGGGGCAAGCTCACCGACGACGATCTCGACCGCATCGCGGGAAAGCGCGACCAGCTCGAAGGCAAGATCCAGGAACGCTATGGAATCGAGAAGGATCGCGTTCGCCGCGACATCGACGACTGGTACAGCATGCAGGGCTGGTAGCAGCCGGCTCCCCGAAGCGAAGGGCGCTGCCGCGGCAGCGCCCTTTTTCGTGAGCCGCTCAAGAGCGCGCGAGGCGGCCGCGTATCTCCCTCTCGATCCCCCGGTCGAGCGGCATCGGCAAATCGGTCGGCCCGCCTTGGCCCAGTTCCGCCAGCGCCGCGGCATCGCGGCGAAATTTCGCGAACGACACCGTGCGCCCCTGCTCCAGCCAGCCGGCCGCATGGAGAATGAAATGGGCGCCGGACGCCAGCGCCGCCGAAACCACCCTGCCCCCTTCGGCACCGGATTGCGCGTCGTCTACCTTGGCCGAGGTGATGGCGCCGTCGCCGCGCACCGGCACGCCGAGCCGCCTGCCCAATTCAGCGGCGTGGAACTGGACGAGCTGCGAGGCGGGATCGCCGAAATTGGGCAGCATGCGGCGCATGTCGAACGGGTAGGCGAGGATGCCCATCACGACCGGCGCGCCCGGACGCCAGAGCTGCGCCAGCGCAAGGCCCGCCAGCACCTCGGCATAACCCTGGATGAGCGCGCCGGCGACGGTGACGGGCGCCGTGGCGCCCATCATCATGTAGGACGAGACCATGCTTGCCTCGCCCTTCAGCGCGATCGCCCGCAGGCACTTCAACGGATTCGGCCAATAGGTCAGCGGCGGCGTGGCGTTGATCAGGTGGACAAGGTTGCATTCGCCGGGAAGCGACGGCCGGCCGATCGCGGCCGCCGTCAGATCGATCACCGCCTCGGCCGCCGCCGGCGTGGCGATGCTGCCCATCAACGGCTTGTCGGAACCGATGAGATGCGCAAGCAGCATCTCCAGCGGCCGCCGGTCCTCGGCGACATCCTCCATGACGCAGATCATCTGCCCGGTGTTGGCCAGCCCAGGCGCGGCGTGCGCGGCGGCGACGAGTTCGCCGTAGATCCGCCGACTGCCGGCCACTCTCACCCCATTGTCGAGCACGACATTGGGCGCGCCATAGATCGGCGCGAAGACGGGCGCCGCGCCTTCGCCGACCGGCGTGTCCCGGGCGCGATTCCTCCCGCGCAGCAGGAACCTTGCCGGCGCATGCCGGCGCACGATGCGCCGCAACTCGGCTCCGTCCAGGCGCACCACATCGCCGCTCGCCACGCCACCGGCCTGCTTCAGCAGGTCGAGAGTTTGCGGATCGTCCATGAAGCGGATGCCGGTTTCCTCCAGCACCCGGTCGGCCGCTTTCTCGATCGCCTCGAGCCCGGTCTCGTCGCACCCGGATCGATAGGACCCGGCGATGAAATCCGCCGCCGCGCGATGTTCAGGATCCAATGAAGCCGACATGCATCCCCCGGCCGGCGCAGCGATTCGACGGCGCCGACATATTGGATTATCCGGATTCGGTTTGCCTTCGCGACGCTCCTGGCGCGCCACCTTGCGTCGCTTCCAGAAGGCGCGACCATTCGGCCGCAACATGCTCGCCGGCATTTCGCGCCGGAAAAAGCGCCAAGTTATCAAATGTTAGCGCGTTCTGTCTAACAACCCCATACCTCGTCAACCGCGCCTGTTTTTGAATCACCTGTGACAATCCGCTGTGACCGGGCCGCTCGGCTCGCTCATGGAAGACATGAATGCTTGAATCGCTTTTCCTGAATCTCGGCCAGCACGACAGCCTGTCGGACGAGGAGCAATCCCTGCTCGGCGACCTGATGGCGGGCGAACGCAGTTTCGCCGCCGGGCAGGATATCGTCGCCTCGGGATCGCGGCCGGCCTACAACACGCTCATCCTCGACGGCCTCGCCGCCCGCTACAAGGTGCTTGCCGATGGCGGCCGTCAGTTCACCTCGCTGCAGGTGCCGGGCGATTTCGTCGACCTCTATGCCTTCCTGCTGAAGACCATGGACCATGGCGTCATCGCGCTCTCGCCCTGCCGCGTCATCCTTGCCGACCATTCGAAGCTGCGCAGCATCACAGAGCGGGCGCCGCACCTGACGCGGCTCCTCTGGCTCGACACGCTGATCGACGGCGCCATCCACCGCGAATGGATCGTCGCCATGGGGCGGCGCTCGAAGGTCTCGCATCTGGCGCATCTGTTCTGCGAGCTGTTCGTCAGGCTGCAGGTGGTGAAGCGCACCAACGGGATGAGCTTCCATCTGCCCGTTTCGCAGGCCGAGCTCGCCGATGTGCTGGGCTTGTCGGTCGTGCATATGAACCGCGTCATCAGCGCGTTGCGCAACAGCGGCGTGATTTCCTGGGCGAGCCACACGGTGACGATCCTCGACTGGCAGAAGCTGCAGCGGATCGCCGAGTTCGACCCGACCTATCTCTCGATGACGCGCGAGCCGCGCTAGATGATCTTTTCCGAAAACCGTTTCACACTTTCGGCGCCATGGCCGGCCTCTGTCAAATGTGATTTCGCCGCCTCGCGTTCCCGGCCACATTGATCGCATCGGGAGCGCGAGGGATTGAGGGCTTATCGCGTAGACGAGATGGATGGCGAGACCGTCCTTGCAAGCCACGCCGTCGAGGCGATGGCCGCGTTCGAGGCTGCCCAAAAAGCGCTCGGCGTCTACGTCACGCTGCGCGGCGGCGCCAGCAAATGGATCCGGGTCCTCGAGCTGACCGACAAGCCGCCGACGCGGCTGCGCCCCGGCGTGTTCGAGTTCCGGATTGTCGGCAGACGGCGCTAGACCGGCCCGCCTCTCCTCGGCCTGCGTCGGCGGCTCTTGGGAACGGTCAATAACAATTGATCGCGAGGGGCAAGTCAGCCCGAAAACTTCTTTGCGGAACAAGTTCAGCCAAGCGGTGTTGGTAATGCATCCACCAACCCAGGAGATGCAGATATGGCGACGACGAAAGCGGCCTCCAACAAGGGGCTCAACGAACTTTTCCACGACACGCTGAAAGACATCTATTTCGCCGAGAAGAAGATTCTCGCGACGCTGCCCAAGATGGCGAAAGCGGCCCAGAACGATGCCTTGAAGATGGCGTTCCAGAAGCACCGCGACCAGACCGAGGAACATGTCGCCCGTCTCGAGGAAGTTTTCGAGGTGATCGACAAGAAGCCGGTGGGCAAGACTTGCGCCGCCATCATGGGCATCACTGAAGAAGGCGCCGAGATCATGGACGAGTACAAGGGCTCGCCCTCGCTCGACGCCGGCTTGCTGGCTGCCGCCCAAGCCGTCGAGCATTATGAGATCTCGCGCTACGGCACGCTCAGGACCTGGGCGCAGGAACTCGGTCTGACGGAAGCCGTCACCTTGCTTGACAAGACGCTGAACGAAGAAAAGGAAACAGACGCGGCGCTCACCCAGTTGGCTGAGTCCGCGGTCAATGTGGCGGCGGAGGCCGCCTGAAATCAGGCCGGCACTCTGCAATCGGGAAGACCTGGCTTCGGCTCGTCTTTCCCCTGGCCTCGAGGAGCGACCATGGAACTTGCGCCAAAGGCGGCCGTTCCATGGTCGATGAGGCTTTTCCTATGAGGAGAGTACCGCTTCACCTGCTAAAGGGCATAGGTTACCTGATTTCGACGATCAGCGTGACGCTACTTGCCATCGTCAGTTGGTCGAGCGCTTCGCAAAGCCCGTTGCTGATTGCCTGCCTTGTCGGCGGCGCCATCACCTCGATCGCCGGCATGTTCTGTCGCTGGCTTTCCTATGAAATCGAGAAGCGTCAGGAAGAGCGGTAGGCTGCTTGGGTCGACCCAATGCTCGGGCAGTTTACCCGACTTGCCGGGTCCAAGCCCCAGCCTTTGCTCCCCGGCATATGCCTTGGCGAAGGATTCCAACTCGAATGATGTCACAGCGAAAGCACCTGAGTTGACTTCCAAGCGTCTCCTTGCCGGGCAAGATGAAGACGACTTCATCACCATGCGCGCTTCCCCCGGCAAAGGCGGCATCATTTGTTTAGGGCATCGGTTTCGCCGACGCCGCTCGAGGGGGCGGCAGAATCCGCATGGCCATCCGCGGTCACGATGCTGGCCAGATCCTTGCGGCTGCCGCGGCGTACCGAATAGGCCCGTGTGATCTCGGCGCCGAAGAGGAAGATCTGCGCCGAGTAATAGACCCAGACCAGCACCACCATCAGTGCGCCCGCGGCACCGTAGGAGGTGGCGATGGCGCTGGTGCCGATGTACCAGCCGATCAGCGACTTGCCGATGGTGAACAGCAGCGCTGTGACCAGCGCGCCGATGCCGACATCGCGCCATTTCAGCGCGCGGTCCGGCAGGATCTTGTAGATCGCGGCGAATAGCAATGCGATCAGCACGAAGGAGACGATCGTGTTGACGGCACTGACGATCAGTTCTCCAAACGGCAGGTTGCGGTTGATGATCTCGCCGAGGGCGGCGATCGCCGTGCTGGCCGCCAGTGATACCAGGAGCAGGAAGCCCAGCGCCGCCACCAGGCCGAGGCTCGCCGCCCTCGCCCGCACCAGGCGCGAGAGCGAAACGCCATTGGGTTTGACCTTCCAGATTTCATTGAGCGACTGCTGCATCTCGCCGAAGACACCCGAGGCGGTGATGAAAAGCGTGGCCAGTCCGATCAGCGTGGCAAGCGTGCTCGACCAGCGATGCGCGGCGCTCTCGACCGTGGCCTTCAGAAGGTCGGCGCTCTGCGGCCCCATGACGCCCGAGATCTCGGCCGAGAGTGCAAGTTGCGCGGCGTCGTTGCCGATGACGACGCCGGCGATGGCCACCACGATCAGCAGGATCGGCGCCAGCGAGGTGGTGGCGTAGAAAGCGATTGCCGCACCATGGCTCAGCGCATTGTCATCGATGTAGCCGGTGACGCTTTCCTTCAGCAGTATCCAGCCCTCGTCGGCCCAACGCGGCATCGCCCCTCACCCATTTCGGACGCGGATCGACAGCGAGTTCATGCCGGCTTCGTCGGGTCGTGTCTGTTCTGCCATTTGCTGCCCAAGCCCAATACGGAGCGGGCCAGGTGGGACAAGAGCTCGACTGCCTTTTCGTTGGCCAGGGCGTGAAGCCGGAGAAACCAGCCCTGTTCTCTTTACCACCAGGTCCGGCTGACGCGGCCCGCCAATCACAACCCGGTGCCGGCGCGATGGTTCCGGCAAGCAAAAAGGCCCGCCCGGCAGCCAGGACGCCGGGCGGGCAAATCGGGCTTGATGGAACCCGAGGACGACAGGCTTGAGGAATGTGGAAGCCTGCCGCCCGATGCCAAACATGCAGCAGGCGAGATCGGTTCCCTGCCAGGCAATGCCAGGCATTGGGGCAATCACCGGGTCAGACGCCAGCGAGGTCCCGGCCATGGAAAGCGATGCCGCGCCACCGATCAAGCCTAGGCAAGCCGACGGCATTCAACTAGCCTCGAAGCGGGATCAGGGCGCGTGGGGGCATGCGATGAAGGTCAATGTCGTCTACGCGCATCCGGCGCAGGACAGCTACGTGGCCTCGCTTCACAGGCGTGTCGTGGGGGTCCTCAAGGCCAGGGGCGACGAGGTCGTCGATTTCGATCTCTACGCCATGAAATTCGATCCCGTCATGCAGGTCGAGGAGTTGAAGGGGCACGCCGGTCCATCGCCGGCGCCGGCGGACCTGCGGGTCTATATCGACGCGTTGCAATGGGCCGAGGCGTGTGTGTTCTGCTTCCCGACCTGGTGGTCGGGCATGCCCGCCCTGCTCAAGGGATATTTCGACCGCGTGTGGCGCCCGGGCGTCGCCTTCGACCTTCCGACGGATGGCGGCACCATCAGGCCGGCGCTCTTGAACATCCGCCGGATGGGCGTCGTCACCACCTTCGGCTCGCCATGGTGGTACACCAGGCTCTACATGCAGGACCCGGGCAGGAAGGTGCTTTTGCGCGGCTTGAAATCCATGTGCGGACGCACGCAGAAGCACCTCTATCTGTCGAAATACTCGGTCGAAAGGATCTCCGGCGAGGAGCGGGAAAAGTTCGCCCGCAAGGTGGAGCAGCAGTTCGAGCGATTTTGAACGGCCTCGCCGGACTTGCCGGCGGGTTCGCCAGGCGCAACCCGGCCATCGGCCGCCACCGTGCCGGCCGGAATTTTGCAACAGGGGACAATCGAGATATACTTAGCTGACTAAGTGATTCATGGCACGGTGAACCCATGGCCAAGAAAAAAGACAGACAGGCCGCTTCGGGCATTGCGGCGGCCTCCCGCGCCGAAATCCATGAGGCGGCTTATTTCGCCCGCAAATGCGGCCTCACCCGCGACGAGGCCCTGCAGATGATACGCGAGGCGCACGCCTCGCCGACCCTCAAGCCGGCCGAGAGCGAAAAGCGCAAGCACTGATCCTTATCGTTCAAGACGCGGGCCTTATTGCCCCGTCTGCGGCGGCACTTCGCCCGGCTTGATCACCGGCATTTCGCTGCCGGTCGGCGGCGGGTTCGTCGCGTTGTTATCGCCGGTCGGCGGGGGCTTCAGCACGCCGCCGCAATTGCCCAGCTGTTTCGACAGTTCATCCGTATCGGCCTGCTGCTTCTGTTTCTGCTGTTGGCCGTTGGCATCGGGCTGGGCCTGGCAGTCCTGCGTTGGCCGAACCGGCTGCTGGGAGGTCTGGGCCGCCGCCGGCAGCGCCGGCATGAGCGCGACGGCCGCGATGAGAAGCGCTTTCTTCATGGGATCCTCCTCATGGTCAGTGCTCGTCGGGTCAGTAGCCCCCGATGATCGGCAGGATCTCGCCGGTGATGTAGCTGGAGCATTGCGGTGAGGCCAGGAACACATAGGCCGGCGCGATCTCCTCCGGCTGGGCGGGCCGTTTCATCGGCGTCCTGGCGCCGAATTGCGAAACGTCCCCCGCCTGCTTTTCCGACGGATTGAGCGGCGTCCAGACCGGACCCGGCGCCACCGCGTTGACGCGGATGCCCTTCGCGATGAGGTTGCCGGAGAGCGCGCGGGTGAAGGCGTGGATACCGCCCTTGGTCATCGAATAATCGACCAGCTCCTTGGAGCCCTCTATTCCGGTGACCGAGCCGGTGTTGACGATCGCCGACCCCGGTTTCATATGCGGCACGGCTTCCTGCGCCATGTGGAAATAGCCGTAGAGATTGGTCTTCAGCGTGGTGTCGAAATGCACCTCGGTGAGATCGGCGAAGTCGGCCGAGTGGACCTGGAAGGCGGCGTTGTTGACCAGCACGTCCAGCCTGCCGAAGGCCTTCACCGTCTCGGCCACCGCTTTGCGGCAGAAGGCGCGCCTGGCGACGTCGCCGCGCAAGATGATGCAGCGCCTGCCCTCCGCCTCGACCGCCTGCTTCGTCGCCTTGGCGTCGCGGTCCTCGCTGAGATAGACGATGGCGACATCGGCGCCTTCGCGCGCGAACAGCACGGCCACCGCGCGGCCGATGCCGGAATCACCGCCGGTTATGAGCGCGACATTGTCCTTGAGCTTGCCCGACCCCTGCCAGAACGGCGCGTCGTAGAGCGGGGCCGGATCGATCGCCCATTCCTCGCCGGGCTTGGGATGATGCTGCTTGGGGAAAGGCGGCGCGGGATATCGGCGCGCGCCGGACTGCATGGCGCCGGAGGCTTTCGGCTTCGGCTTGCCGCGGTCGGCGGCATCGACCTTGCGTTGCACGGCACGCTGCCTGCGCGTCGTCTTGGCGGTGTCCGTTTTCTTGGCCTCGCCTGATTTCCCGGCCGTGGCGGTTTTCGTTCGGCTGCTGGTCGGCATGGTGGTCTCCTTTCAAAGGACAACGCATGCCGATGGAAAAGGTTGGCCCCGGTTCCACGAAGACGCCTGGACATACATCAAAGTTAAATGCGGCCGCCCGGCTGTGGTGCTAATTCTTCTTCCCTGGGGGGACTCTTCAGGAGGAGTCCCATGGACATTCGAATTCTCATCGACCGGCTCGCGGCCTCATTGCGCCGACGCTCCGCCGTGCAGCATCTCCCCGCCAGGGTGATCCGCGCGTCGCTCGCCGATGTACCGCTCAGGCCGCGCCCGCGGCCGCCGCACCGGCCGGCGCCCCCTGTCCGGCCCGCGAGCAACATGTAGTTCCAGGATTTAGCCCCGACTTTGCCCGTCGGATGCAACCGACCGGCAAAGTCATCGTTTACGGCCAACCCCCATTTTTGTGGTGCATCATGAAATCATTGCCTATCAACAACCCGCTTTTCGTCCTCGCCGCCGCCATGATCACGGCCGCGCCCTTTGTCGGCCTTGCCTGGCGCACGCGCCAATGGCTGGGATGGTGACCGATGAGCCGTTTCCTGCCACTCACCATCCGCTTCGTCAGCGGCGGCTCGATGGTGGTCACCACCGTCGCCGAGGCCAAGAAGGCGCTTGCCGGAACCTGGAAGAACAAGGAGGCGCCGGATTATCTCAAGGCGGCGCGGCTGGTGGATGACGCTATTGCGGGCACCTGCCGGCCGGCCGTTGCATTTGCCGCCTTCAAGAAGGTCGCCGCGCAGCAGGGCTTGTTGAGGGCTGCGCAGCCGAGCGCCGCGCTCACCATGCTGGACGAATTGTGGACGCGCTCCAAAATACCCCCCGGCTAGACGCTCATCTCGGCTCTCGCGCCATGCTGAGATAGGTCGGATCGAACTCGGCGAGCCCGACCAGGCGCTGCCAGTCGAGAATCTCGATGCTGTGGTTCGTCCAGCTGATCACGTTCATGCGGCGCAGCGTGCCGATCACCCGGTTCATGTGGACCACGGACAGGCCGAGCACGTCGGCGAGTTGGGCCTGCGACAGCGGCAGATGGAAGCTCATGTCGCGGGTCTTCTTCACCACCTGCAGCCTGACGAACAGTTCACATATCAAATGCGCGAGATGCGAGGTCTTGGAGCGTCGCCCCATGGCCACGATCCATTCGCGGTGGATGGCGCCGTCGACCAGGGTGTCCAGCCACAAGAGCCGGGTCAGATGCGGCGCCTGTTCGGTGATCATTTTCAGCTTGCCATGATCGGCCGCGAGCACATGACAGGGCGAGAGCGCGATGATGCCGTGATCCATCGTCTTCAGCAGGAAGGCATGCAGGTCGACGAAGTCGCCCGCGAGCTGCAGCGAGGTGAACTGCCGCCCGCCATCCTCCAGCACCTTGTAGCGCGCAGCCAAGCCATCGATGATCAGCGTGCTGTAAACCGGCCGCGTTCCCTCCGAGACGATCCTCGCCGGCCTCGACATACCTCTCGAGCGACATGGCGTCGGCCAGCAACGCCTTCTCTTCCTCCGAGAGGGCGTCGTGCTGGCCGAGATTGAGATAGAGTGATTCCAGCATCGGGCTGCCTCCAGTCGCCCCTTCTAACGCCGCAGGCCGATGCGGGTTGCAGGCGGTCGCGCACGGCAGGGGCAATGCGCATCGCGGATTTCGTCTCAGGATCAGCCGCTCGGAACCATGGCCGCGCTGATGAATTGAAGATCTAAATGCCGGGATCGACGTGCCAAATGCAACGCTTCTACTTCGACGTCTACAACACCGAGCACAGCCAGAGCGACAGCGACGGCCAGCTCTTTGCCAGCCGCGAGCGCGCCGGGATGGAGGCGCTGCGCATCCTGCAGGACGTCGCCCGCGACGAGATGCGGGACGGCAGGCACCTGACGATCACCGTGAAGGTGCTGGACGAACAGCGCGACCAGATTTTCGAAGCGTCGCTGACTTTCGATTCAGCCTGGACGTGAAATCGGTCGGCCGGCCAGGCGCCTGACCGCACGGCTCACGCAAGCATCAGGTAAAGCAACGGCGCGGCCACCAGGCCGATCGCCATTATGATGAGCGTGGCATGGCCCAGACGCTCGGCGCGCCTTACGATGTCAGCGATCTGATCGTCGTCGTTGATGTCATCGAGGAAGGAAAGATCGGCAAGGGCGGCACGTTCGTTGTCGTTGGCAGGCAGGCTTTCGACAGTCTGCCGGGCGGGCTTTGCGGAGATATGGGTCAAAACGTGGTCTCGCTCCGGGGCCGGCTTCGCGGCCTTCTTGTTCGTGGATATTGGTGCCCGCCGAATCGCGGGGGGCGACCGGCGGGCACCAGGACGGCCGGCGATGGAGGGGGCTTTTCTCGACGGCCGCTCCCCAATTCGCGGAAAGCAGATTGGTTGCATAAGCCAGTCCAATGCGTTGGTCAGGTCGGACTTCAGTCTGACCCGGGTCACGAAATGTTTCGGCCGGAACATCCTTTACAGACGCCTGCTTCACCAGCCCGGATGGAACCTCTTCGCCGCCCCTCAGTTCCCCTAAGGATCGGCTCAAGTGGCCGTCGCAGGATGGTTCAATGGAGGCCCCAATGTCCCTGCATACACTTCATCCCCAACGCGTCGATGAGACCCGCGTGCAGGCCTACTCGACCTTCGGCCCGTTGCTGGTCCATTCGCTGGCGCAAAGACTGGCACGCTGCCAGGGCATGCGCGAACTGGACAAGGTCGAGCAGTCGCTGGTGCGCCTCATCGAGGAAACGGATGTTGCCGCTCCACATGCCGAGGCGATGAAGGAATTCGCGATCGAGCTCGTCGTGTCGACACTTCGCAATGCGCGCGAGCATCCCGACGCCAAGCAGGACCTGGAAGAGATCGATGAACGGCGTACGGAGGGCCGCTCGGAGGATCAGGACACGCTGGAAGAGCAATTACAGTCCGGCCTCGAGGACTCCTTTCCGGCAAGCGACCCTCCGGCCGTGGTCTCGACCGCGATCACCGGCGGCTCGAAGGATATCGTCGGCACAGACGAGGTGTTGCGCCGCAAGAAGGAAGCGCACCGCAGGCGGCCGGCAGACTGAAACCGAAGGAGGCTTGCGATGCCCCAGGCAAACGACAAGATTCCGCATCGCCCCGGCGGCGCCCATGCGCCTGGGACGAGCAAGCTGCCCACAAAGGGCGGTGACGATCCCGACGTGCGCTTCCTTGCGGAGAACACCGATCTGTCCCCGAAGCAGGCGCGCGAGCTGATCCGTGAGCACGGACATGACCGCGCCAAGCTGCTCGAGATCGCAAGAACGATGAAGGCGGAGAGCTGACCGCACCCCATTTTTCGAGGAGAAAACCATGCCACGTGGCGACAAGTCGAAATACACCGACAAGCAGGAACGCAAGGCCGACCATATCGCCGAAGGTTACGAGAAGCGCGGCGTGTCGGAGAAGGAAGCCGAGCGGCGCGCCTGGGCGACCGTCAACAAGGACGACGGCGGCGGCAAGAAGGAAGGCGGATCGGGGCGCGGCCAGCACACCGGCCACCCGGCCGCGCACAAGGGCGGAAGGATGGGCGGCAAGGCGTCCAGCGAGCGGTCCGCGGCGGACAGATCGGCTTCGGCGAAGAAGGCTGCCGCGACGCGCAAGAGGAATGAGAGCCACGCGCAGCGTTGAAAGTTTCCCCTCCTCCTGTTGCGGAGAAAGGGAAAATCTCACAACGGCATCGCCGAGGTCTGCTTGATCGTCTGGCTGGGCACATCCGTCTTGACGTTCTGCACGCCCTTGATGCGGCTCAGATGCTCCGACTGGAAGCGGCGGTAGTCGTCGATGCCGGCGGCGACGATCCGCACCATGGCGTCGCAGTCGCCCAGCATCAGGTAGCACTCCATCACTTCCGGGAATTTCGCCACCTCGGCCGCGAAATGCTCGATCGTGTCCTCGTCCTGCTGCTTCAGCCAGATGCGGGTGAAGAAG
>RXJA01000112.1 GCA_003963455.1 Hyphomicrobiales bacterium | reverse complement strand
TGCCCGTGCTTAGGTTTCGGGCACCGGCTTGTCAATGTCGGCTTTGATTCCTTCCTGACGCTGGTTCCACTTTCTATCATCCGGCATGCGTTGGTTTCGAGCGAAATCCGACCGCGCCATGAAAAAGGGCCGGCGGACGCCTGTCGCCCGCCGGCCCTTTTTTGTCCATCGCGATCAGCCGCGCTTGAGCAATGCCCACACGGCCGGCACCAGGCTGGCGGCCAAAGCCACCTTGATCAGATCGCCGACGATGAAGGGCAGGACGCCGAACTGCCAGGACTTTTCCGGCCCGATGAGCATTGCCAGCCAGGCAAAGCCCATGGCCATCATGACGGCCTCCGCGGTCAGCATCGCGCCGAACAGCTTGAACGGATTGCGGTCCCAGCCACGATCGGCGGCCCAGCCGACGATCGCCGCCATGACCACGAAGCCTGCAAGATAGCCGCCCGTCGAACCCAGCATGTAGACGACGCCGATGCCCTTTTCCGGCGTGCCCTGGAAAACCGGCAGGCCAAAAGCGCCTTCGGCGAGATAGAGAAGCAGCGTCGCGACCGCCAGCCTCAGGCCGAACGCCGAGGCGATCAGCAGCACGGCGAGCGTCTGCAGGGAGATATCGACGGGGCCGAGCACCACTTTCGTCTTGGCCGAAAGCGTAAGCAGCAGCGTTCCGGCGAGCGCCAGGAAGAGCTGGGTTGCGAGCCGGGCGGCGCCACTTTCCGGCAGAGTGAGAGAAACGAGCGGACGCATCGTGGTTGCAATTGCCATGGTCTTCCTCATTCTGGCTGATTCAATGGGTGGCTGATTTTTGCTGGCTTTAAAGATTTCCTTGATGCATGTCGTTCTCCCAAAACCGCTGCGCACTTTTGGGCGACATGCATTGATTTTCCTATATTGGCTTCCGTATCGGGCGGCAATCATTTTGCCGCATTGCAACGGAGCCCGGCATGGCGCTTGAATTCGACACCAGCTTCGATCCGGCCTACGGCCGGGCGGTCACGGTCGCGCCGGATGTGCTGCGCGTCACTGCAAGAAATCCGAGCCCGTTCACCTTCCACGGCACCAACAGCTACCTCGTCGGCCGCGACACGCTGGCGGTGATCGATCCGGGGCCGGAAGACGACGCGCATCTCGAAACGCTGCTCACGGCGATCGGCGGCCGCCCCGTCAGCCACATCTTCGTCAGCCACACCCATCGCGACCATTCGCCCTTGGCTGCGCGGCTGAAGGAGCATACCGGCGCGCCGACGCTTGCCGAAGGTTCGCACCGGCCGGCGCGGCCTTTGCGCATCGGCGAGGTCAATCCGCTCGACGCCAGCGCCGACCTGGCCTTCGTTCCCGATGTCGTGCTGGCCGACAATGCCCTGACCCAAGGCGACGGCTGGGCAATCCGCACCGTGCTTACGCCCGGCCATACCGCCAATCATGCCGTGTTTGCCCTCGAGGGAACCGGCACCCTGTTTTCGGCCGACCATGTCATGGCCTGGTCGACCTCGATCGTCGCGCCGCCGGACGGCGCCATGGCCGATTACATGGGCTCCCTCGACAGGTTGCTGGCGCGCGATGATCGTTTGCTGCTGCCGGGCCACGGCGGGCCGGTGGCCGCGCCCCAAAGGTTCATGCGTGGCCTGAAGACGCATCGCAAGATGCGCGAAAGGGCGATCCTCGAGCGCATCCGCGCCGGCGACCGGACGATCAGGGACATGGTCGCGGCGATCTATCGCGACACCGATCCCCGGCTGCACGGCGCCGCCGGGCTGTCGGTGCTCGCCCATCTCGAGGACCTGGTCGCGCGCGGCCAGATAGCCACCGAAGGCGATCCCGCCATCGACGGCATTTTCAGTCCCGCCGGCTGATCACTCGGCCGGCGCCGCGCCGACCTGCCCAGCAACCTCCTGGTCGAGCTCACCGAGGAAATCGGTTATGCGGGCGGCGTTGTCGCCGAGGTCGTAGCGGCCGTAGCGCGAGGCGGAGCGCATGTCGACGATCACCTGCTCGCCATCGTCGGTGACACGGATGGCGACATCGGCCGGCAGTCCGAGCACGAAACCCCTGGCCAGCGCATTGATCGTCGCCTCGCTCTGGCCGTTGATATCGGGATAAGGCGCCGTCAGTTGCCAGTCGCGTCGGTCGAGCACTGTTTCGACGGCGTCGACGACGGTTTCGAAAGGCAGATTGTAGCTGTGGCCGCTGACCAGCGGATAGGCGTCGGCCTGCAGGCGCTGTTCGCCTGGCGTCGGCGGCGACAGCTCGTTCATGTCGTTTGTCCGGTCGCTGGTATCCAGGACCGGCGGGTCGTCGAGATCGGTCGAGATGTCACGCAGCGGCGGATAGATCGTGGCCCAGTAGATGGCGACGCCGTAGGGCGCGAGCACCAGCAGCGCCAGCAGCGCGCCGACGCTGAGATCGCGGCCGCCGCGATCGCCAAAGCTCCAGACCCTCGACAGGCCGAGGCCCGCCAGGAACAGGGCGAGCGCGGCCAGCAGCGCGACGACCGCAAGCACCCACAGGAAGGGCGGCGTCTCGACGAGACCGAGCCGGTAACCGGCAACGGCGGTGAGCAAAAGGACGGCGGAAAATGCGCCGATCCGCCGCGACCAGCCGGCCGCCCTCGACGTCTGCCGTTCAGGAATAGATGCCATTCTTTGCCGTATCGTCCCAACCCGGGCCGAGAGTTAG
>RXJA01000536.1 GCA_003963455.1 Hyphomicrobiales bacterium | reverse complement strand
GAGCGCGATGAAGGCCGACAGGAGCGCCGCCGTCACCGCGCGATCCACCTTCGGCACGCCGTCGACGGGCTCGCACATCAGGCGGCCGCTGTCGATGGCCAGAACGATGTTGTTGTTCTCCTCGATCCGGAACTCGCGCGCCAAAAGCTTGCCGTGGCGGGCGCTGCGCTTCCAGTCGATCATGCGCCGGCCCATGCCGGGCTGGTAGTCCTTCAGCGCCTCGAACTCGCGGCCCTGGCCGGCGCGCTTCTGCGCGTGGCCGTCGGCAAGGGCGGAGCGCTGCAGAAGCGTGATCGCCTCGTCGCGCGCGCTGCTGACGTCGGGCAGCACCGCGACCTTGCGGTCGACCGGCAATATGACCTGGTTCCACACCAGCCCGAACGGGCCCTGCCAGCGCAGCCAGAGCCGGTCGAAACTGGCGATACCGCGCCGGATGGCCTCGAATTCGAGGTCGAGCGTGCCGCCATTGGCCGGCAGCGCGCCGCCGGTGCCCGCGACCGGCTGCACCCGCTGATCGTGCCCGACGCGCGCCTGCAGGTGGCGCCCCCTCGCGCCGAGACCGGCCGCGATGTGGAGCGTGAAACGCCCGCCGACGCCGACCTGAGGGGGAGCCGTCAGCGTCGCTCTGAGCGAGGCGCGGCCTCGCCCCGCGGCCGCGTCCACCGCCAGGAAGGCCAGCAGCACACAGATCCACAGCAGGCCGAGATACCAGACAGAGGTTAGCGCGAGCGCGATCAGGAAGGCGGGAACCGCTCCCGCCGCCGCTGCCCAGACCGCTCGGCCGCTCGGATAGATCAACGCGGCGCTTCCGTGTGGTCGACGAGGTCGGAGACGATCTGCTCGACCAGCCGCCCGTCGATCTGGGCCGCCGGCGAGAGCACGACGCGGTGACGCAGGGCCGGCACGGCCAGCGCCTTGACGTCGTCCGGGATGACATATTTGCGGCCGTCGAGCGCGGCCCTGGCGCGCGCGGCCCGCGCCAGCATGGCGCCGGCGCGAGGGCTGGCGCCGACCTCGAGGTCCGGGCTTTCGCGTGTGCCGCGCACAAGCGCGGCGATATAGCCGACGACATCGTCGACCAGTGTGACGTCGCCGACCGTGGCAAGTGCCGCTTCCAGCGCCTTGCGGTCGGTTCGCGCCTTGATGCCGTATTGCTCGATGTCGTGCGAGGCCGAGCCGCCGCCGTGATTGACGATGATGGCGCGCTCTTCCTTGAGGTCCGGATAGCTCACCCGATGCTTGAACAGGAAGCGGTCGAGCTGCGCTTCGGGCAGGGGATAGACGCCCTGATGCTCGATCGGGTTCTGTGTCGCCACCACCATGAAATTCCGGCCGAGCGGATGCGTGGTGCCGTCGAAGGTGACGGCATGCTCCTGCATGGCTTCGAGCAGGGCTGCCTGCGTCTTCGGCGGGGTGCGGTTGATTTCGTCGGCAAGCAGAAGATCGCAGAAGATCGGGCCGCGCGTCAGCGTGAACTGCCCGGTCTGGAAATTGTAGATATTGGAGCCGACGATATCGCCGGGCATCAGGTCGGGCGTGAACTGGATGCGGCCATAGGCGACGCCAAGCGCCTGCGCGAAGCAGCGCGCCGTCATCGTCTTGGCGGTCCCAGGCGGTCCCTCGAGCAGGATATGGCCGCCGGCGAACAATGCCGTCAGCATCAGATTGACCGTGTCGTGCTGCCCGGTGATCGCTTTCGCCACTTCCTCCCTGATCGCGTTCGCCAGGGCTTTCACTTCATCGACGTTCACCGAGCCTCCTTGCCGTCCAGTCATGCAGCTGTTCGGCTGCTTCATGCATTGCGGTCAGATTGTTGGATTCGTTCGCTGCCTGGAAGCGCCGGGTGAAGCCATGCGCCTCGCTTTTGTCGCGGGAATCGAGCCAGCGGTCGAGCGCCTCGCCCTGCAGCCCGTGTGGAGCCCCAAGCAGCACGCCGGCGCGCTGACGCACCAGCGTCGCATAGCGGTCGCCAAGGCCAGCCAGCCGCCCGGCGCGCCTGAGCAGCATCGCCGTGGTGTCGACCAGCGCCCGCTTGCCGAGGGCGATGGCGCGGCCTTCCGCGCGCGGCGGGCCGAAGCGGCCGAGCCCATGCAGGAAGGCGAGCGCGGCCGCCACCAGCACCGACAGCGTCAGCGCCAGGAAGGGCGGCTCGACCAGGAGCTTGGCGAGGTCATAATTCTGGCCGATGCCATGCAGCGTCAGGTCGAACATGACCGCGCCCCTGGCGGGCTCCAGCATGGCGATCATGTCGAGGGCGGCGGCAGCCTTTTGCTCGTCGCCCAACGCTGCGTTGTTGAGGAAATCGGGATCGGTGAGGATGTAGAAGGGCTCGTTGTCGAGCTCGGTGAGAATGGCCCTCCCGTCGCCTGCCGCGATCAGTGGATGATCGTCCGCCACCCATTGCAGTTCATCCGGCGCGGTCACCATGCGGCCGCCGATGTTGATTTGCGGGAGAGTGTTCCTTGGCTCGCCGAGCTTCGCCTTGGCGATATGGCCGAGCCAGTCGTTGACGACGGCATTGGGCAGGCGCTCGACTTTTTCCTCCCAGCCGTCATGGCCAAGCAAGGGAAGGGTCTGCCATTTCGGCAGGACGAAAAGCGTGTCCTTTCCCGAGCGCAGCTTGATGAGGCGATCGAGAGCGGACGGGTCGCTGCCCGGCGCGATGGTGACGACCAGCAGGAAAGTCGACGCCAGCGGGGATTCCAGGTCCTTCCCGCCGCGTTCCATCGGCGGCGCCTGTCCGTTGGTGAGCTTCAGCCATTCGACCAGCCCGGCATAGCCGGTGCCGCCTTTCGAAAGCGGCGTGGCGCCGCCTTCGGGCTGGCGGAAGTCGGGAGCGTAGGTCGACAGCAGGAAGAACCCGGCCGCCGCCAGCAGGCTGGCGAAGATGCCCCAGAACAACGTCTTGCGGCTGAACGGCTCCTGCGCTGCTTCCGTCGCCGCCGCGCTCATGCCCAGGCATCCCGGAAGGCGAAACGCTCATAGGCGCCGCGCGCCTGCCGCCAGCCCTCGGCGCCGACGGGACGGCGGGCAAACAGCGCGGCCTCGACGATGCGCGCGATCTCGGTGAAGGCGGCGCGAGGCCGGGTGGGGATAGAACCGGCGGCGGCTATGTCTCGCGCGGTCAGCGACGGGCGCAGGAAATCGGGCATCCGGGTGGCGATGTCGGCGACGCTGCGGCGCAGCAGAAGATGCACCGCCTCGTCATATTCGCCGCGCGCGGCGAGCGCGTCGGCCTCGGAGAGCAGGACCTGTGCCGCGCCGGCATCCGGGCGCCACTCTTCCTTTGCTTCGGTCTCTTCGCGTTTCTGCCGCCAGGGCAGGCGCCAGGCAACGCCTTTGGCCTCAAGCAAAAGCAGGAAGGCAATGATCGCGACGCCGATGATCACGGCGCCCCAGAACAGGTAGATCATATAAGGACCAAGCTTCGCCAGGCCGTCCAGAAACGGCTTCAGCCACTCCGGCGGCTCGGGCCGCACATAGGTCGGCAGCCCGAACTGAATCGAATCGTCCGTCAGCAATTGCTTGTGCAACTGCGCCAGCCGTCCGGCGTCTTGCGTCCCTGCGGCCGTCACCCGCTCGTTCCCCCTGCAACCTGCGGTTCGGTGTCGACACTGGCAATACGCAAAGACAATTGCAAGCGCACTGGACGCAGCCCTTCAATCTTGGCAAATTTACTTTGAAGTCATTGAACCAGATGCGGCGGTGACTCGGGGGAAATTGTCATGACCACTGCAACATTGGGACGGCCCGGCAGATTCGAGATCGGCAGGGTATTCAGCAACACGTTCGGAGTGATTGGCCGAAACATCGGGATTTGCGTGGGGCTGGCACTGTTGTTTTCAGGGTTGCCGGCGCTGATCATACGGCTGCTGACTCAACCGCAAATCGATGCAATGGTGCGCCAGGACCCGGCCGCGATGGCCGACCCGAGCGCAGTGTTCCGCAATTCCTACATCACCGTCATCGCCGGACTGATCTCGTTCGTGTGCGCGCTGCTGCTGCAATCGGCGCTCGTGCGGGCGACCATCGAGGACCTCAACGGCAAGCGGCCGTCCTTCGGCGACTGCATCCAGATCGCGATTCGCTTTCTGTTGCCGACGCTGGCGATCGGCCTTCTTGTCGGTCTCGGCGCGGGTCTCGGCCTGATGCTGTTGATCGTACCCGGCATCATCCTCTGGCTCGGCTGGTCGATGTCGGTGCCGGTCCTGATCCAGGAGCGGCGGGGCGTGTTCGGCTCGATGTCGCGCAGCCGGGCCCTGACCAAGGGCAGCCGCTGGCCGCTTTTCGGCCTGTTCCTCATTCTGATCATCATCGCCATGATCATCCAGTGGGGGATATTGCTGGTCCTCGTGCTGTTCGGCGGCATCATTGCCGAGATCGGAGCGGCGCTGGTGCAGACCGTGGTGTCGATGGTGCTCTCGATCGCGACAGCGGTGAGCTATGTCGAGCTGCGCCAAGCGAAGGAAGGCGCCAGCATCGACGAACTGGCGGAGATCTTCTCGTAGTGGCTGGCGGCGGCCGTCCTGGAGCAGCGGCCGTCCCTTCTCAACGACGGCAGCAATGTTCCGCTAGCATGCTTGTCCGGCAGAGGCAGGACGAGGTGATCGGCACGTCGGCTTCGGCCAGCGCCACAGCAAGCTTCCCCTGCAGGCCGGGCAGTTCCTCCGTCTCGCCTCGTCGCTTCAGGCATTCGACCAACCCGTGCAGCGCCCAGACATTGTTCGGGTGCTGGGCGCAGCGCTGCACAGCGCCGCTCAAGCCAAGATCGTCGCGATAGACCTGCTCGGCCTCAGCCGCATGGCCTTGGTCGAGCAGGAGCGCGGCCAGCGCGTGGCGCGGCGGATGCATCCATGCCCACGGCTCGGTGTAGGAGAGATTGTCGTCAAGCTCGACCGCTCGCCGCAGATGCTCGTAGGCCTCGTCATGCCGCCCCTGGTGGTAGGCGAGCTCGCCATCCAGCAGCGCGGCGCCCACCGCGAGCGAGGCTCTTGTCGGGTTGCTCAGGAAGCGGCGCTCGGGCGAAATGCAGTCTATTTGCCGGTGAAATAGATCGCGTTCACGCTCGGCTGCCGCGAATTCGCGCAGCGTCGCGTGCGCCACGCCCTTGGCGTAGTGCTGGAGCGCGGTAGTCACCACATAAAGGCTGGGCTCGCCATTCATCGGTTCGTCGATGATCTCGCGCCAGCGCCCGAAGCGCACCTGCACATGCGATTTCATCGCGTGATAGCCCTCGACCGTCTGCGTCAACTTCGGACGCTCGGGAATGCTGACGACATCACGCGTCACCAGGCCGCGCACCTTGTCCGCCGCCCAGAGCGCTGGGCGGTATTGGCCGAGGAACATGCAGGTGAACATCATCAGATGCAGATCGTGGCAGCAGCCGAGCAGGTAATAGGTCGGCTCGCCGGCATAGGCGAGGTAGAGATCGTTGGCGCGCACCGCCTTCTCGCTTGCGATCTTCGCCTTCTCGTATTCGCCGCACAGCACATAGATATGCCCCGGCATGTGGTTCATATGGCCGGCATCGGGGCACATCGTGCCAAGCCGCTCCGCCGAGCGCATGCCGCGCTCGGGCTGCGTCGACATTTCGAGCAGATGGATGTGGAGATGCAGGGACGCCGGGTGGGGCACAGTACCGGCCTCGTCCGAGAGCCGGATCGAGCGCTCGCAGATGTCGAGCGCCTCCAGCACGTCCGAATTCGGCGCCGGCGCGCCGGTCTTGAGGTTCCACAGGCGCCGCACCGTGCGCATCATCAGCGCCTCGACGGTCAGCGCCATCACGTCATGGTCGTCAGGATGATCGCGATACACCTTTCGCATCGCCGCGGCATAGGCGTCGTCCCATTTTTCGAATTCCCCGGCGCTCACGTTGTGCGGTTGCTGGAAGCGGGCGCTGAGCGCCTCGATCAGCCGCTGCTCGACAGCGCTCGCCTTCGCCGCATTGGCGCGCGCGAATTGCATATGCTCGAAGCAGCGTTTGGCGACATGATCGGCCTCGGCCCTGCCATGTTCCTTCCAGGTGAGGTTGTAGAAAGGCCCGGCGGCATAGGCGATGCCCCAATGCACGAAGGCGCAGCCGGGATCGGTCTCCAGCGCCCTCTCGAAGCATTTGATGCCTTCCTCGTGGTTGAAGCCGTAGCACCAGTTCAGCCCGATATCGAACCAGCGCTGCGTCTCGGCCGAAGCTGTGGAGATGGGACGGCGATAGGTGCCGAGGTCGAAGTGGTCCATGCCTTGCTGTCTTCTCGCATTCCGCACCGGAGGGAGCCGGTCGGTGCAATCTGAGCTCAAAGGCGATCGCTTGGCAAATGGCAAACGGCCGGCGAATGGAAGGTCGCGCCGGCCGTCCCTGTCTCGGGAGGATCAGCTCTCCAGCCAGACTTTCTCGAAATGCTGCTCAAGCGCCTGGTGCTGTTCGCAGCCCTGCACACCCTTGCGATAGGTGCGGTAGACCGAGCGCCAGTAGGGCTGGATGATGATGCCGCTATCGCGCAGGTTCGTCTCGATCTTGGCCATTATCTCCTTGCGTCGGGCAGCGTCCGGCGTCGCCAGCGCATTGTCGAGAAGCTCGTCGAACTCCTTGTTCGAATAGGCGCTTTCGTTCCAGGCGGCGCCCGACTTGTAGGCAAGCGCCAACACCTGGACGCCGAGCGGTCGGCCGAGCCATTCGGTGCAGGAATAGGGGAATTTGCTCCAGTCGTTCCAGAAGGTCGCGGCCGGCAGCACGGTGCGCTTGATCTTGAGGCCGGCCTCGCGGATCTGCGCCGCGATCGCATCCGCAGTGCTCTTCTGCCATTCGATATCGACAGAGATCAGCTCATATTCATGGTCGATCTTGCCGGCTTCCTTCATCAGCTTCTTGGCCTGTTCGACATCGGGTTTAGCCGGGCCGATATCGGCGAATTCCGGATGCATGGGGCCGACATGGTGGTTGTCGGCGGGCTTGCCCCGACCATCGAGGCCGAGCTTCAGTACGGCCGCATTGTCGACGGCAAGCTGGGCGGCGCGGCGCACCTTGACGTCGTCATAGGGCGCGTTGGAGACATTGAAGCGCGCAACGATGGTCGAGCCGGTGGCGATCTCCGAATTCTGCAGGCCCATCTTGTCGGTCTGCGACACGGCATCCGACGCGGTCTCGTGATCGGTGTCGATCTCGCCGGATTCGAAGGCCGACAGCATGGCGTTGGGGTCCGAGCCGTAGTCGACCCATTTGATGCCGTCGAGATAGAACTCGCCCTTCCACCAGGGCTTGTCCTTGCGCTTCACCTCGGCACCCGTCTCGGCGTCCCAGCTCACCAGCTCGCAGGGGCCGGTGGTGATGGCTAAGGCCTTCTTCGGGTCGGCGTCGCCCTCATAGGAGTGGTGCATGATCAGCGCCGGATAGTCGGCCATGCCGGCGATCAGCGAGATGTCGGGCTTCGGCAGGTTGAGCTTGACCGTGTAGTCGTCGACCTTCTGGATGCCGCCATCGACCGGCTTCTTGGTGTCGGCATTGACCAGCGCGCCCATGCGCGCCGCGACCGAATTGCCGGCCACGGACGCATCGCACCAACGGTTGAGGTTGTGGATCACGTCGTCGGCGTTGAATGTGTCGCCATTCGACCAAGTGATGCCCTTGCGCACGTGAAGCGTGATCGTCCTGGCATCGTCGCTGGTCTCCCAGCTTTCCAGAAGCCAGGGCTCGAAGGAGAAGTCGGTATTCCAGCGCACCAGATACTCGTTGCACTGGCGCGCGACATTCGACATCTCGACGCCGTCAAAGGTGCGCGGGTCCTTGAAACCCTTGACGTTCATCGCGACGCGCAGCACGCCGCCCTTTTTCGGCTCGGCGGCGCGGGCGGGCGAGGGCGCGATCCCGCCCAGTGCCATCGCGCCGGCGGCGCTGACGCCAAGGCCGGCCATCAGCGCCAGATATTCGCGCCGGCTGATCGCGCCTGTCTTGAAATCGTCGGCGGTCGGCCTGGCTCGCGGGTGCGGTTTTCTGTCGGTCAGCATGAATTTCATCGTCGTTCCCTCTTGTTGGGCGCTCCGGGGAATCGCCAGTCGCGGGGGGCGGATATGACCCGCCGGAGCACCGTTGCCTGCCGAGGGATGATAGGTCCGCCTTCCGCAGCCAAATGTTTGGTTTTCCGCAATTCTTGTGCGCTGTTCCGCGGCTGATACAGCCAATCTCACCCACTTAGGGGGAGATCAGCGCTTCATAGCCGGCGCCCAGGCTTGCAATGTCGCTGACAATCCTCGCGAACGCCTGAGCCGCCCGCGGCACTGTCGATCGGGCGCGCAGGAAACTATGCACAAGGCGCGGCTCTTCCCGCCACCAAGCGCGGCCGCCGGCGGCGAGGATGCGGTCGCGATAGGCCTCGCCATCGGAAGAAAGCGGATCGCATTCGGCGGTGACGATGATGGTCGGCGGCAGACCGGAGAAGTCGTGGTCGCGGAGCGGCGAGAAGGTCGGATCGTCCTGCGGCTGTCCGGGCGCCGAGCGGATGCGCCGATAGAATTCGATATCGGCGAGCGTCAGCAGCGGCGCCTCGGGGTGCTCCACATAGGAACGCCCGTTCTCGTCGCCGCCGAGGCCGGGATAGATCAGCATCTGGCCGACGGCGTGTCTTGGGTGATGCCGCGCCGCCTGCGCCACCGCCGCCGCGAGATTGCCGCCGGCGCTCTCTCCGCAAAGCACGATCGGCGGCGCGCTTGTCGCGGCCACCCATTCGAACACGGCCAGCGCATCCTCGAAGGCAGCGGGGTGGAGATGTTCCGGCGCCAGCCGGTAGTCGGCCGAGACGACGTCGAAGCCGGTGTCGGCGCAGATTTCCGCGCAGATGTCGTCATGACTGTCGAGGTCGCCGAGCACGAAACCGCCGCCGTGATAGTAGACCACGATCGCCGCCGCTATCCTGTTCGCCATGCGGTAGCGGCGGACCGGGATCGCATGCGTTACCGTGGCGACGAGGCCGTCGCTGCTTCTGACTCCTTCCGGATGGCCCCGGTGGAATGCCACGCACATTCGATTGTAGACCGAGCGCTGCTCGGCGATCGGCGCGGCCGCGATCTGTGGCGGGTACCAGCTATTGACCTTGTCGATATAGTCCCAGAGTTCCGGATCGAGCAGGGCGGCGTATTTGCCGCGCTTCGCCGGATCGGGGTCGCTGGCCATCGCCGTCAGAGCCCGGCGTAGAGCTGTGCCGCGTTCTCGAAGGTGAAGCGCAACGGCACCGAACCCTCGACCTGCCAGATGCTGACCGTGTCGCCCGCTAGCAGCCGGCAGGCGCCGGCCGTGTCGGTGACGGCGCCGCCATAGAGCCGGTTGGCGAGGTTGAGGATGCCTGTCTGGTGCATGGCGGCTGTACCGCTGCCGCAGGCGTCCTTGACCAAAAGCACGCGAAATCCGCGCGCCACCGCGTCCTTCACCGTGGCGTCGACGCAGGCCTCCGTCCACACGCCGGCAATGACCAGCCATTCGATGCGGGAGGCCCTAAGCCTGTCGGCAAAGTCGTTCCGGCCGAAGGCGCTCGCCTCCTGCTTGACCAGCATGGCTTCGCCGTGGCGTGGCGCCACCTCATGGCAGATCGCCGTCAGCGGGTCGTCCTTGTCGGAAAAGGCCGACTTGCCGCTCTCGTCGACGGGATGGAACGGCCGCGCCTCGGCGAGGTCGACGATATAGGCCCAGTGATAGAGCGGCGCATCGTTCGCCCGCGCCGCCTCCTGCAGGCGCTGGACATTGGCGAGGATGTCGCCAAACCCCTCGACCAGATAGCGCTCGTCCTTGCGATGCTCTTCCTGGAGATCGATGAACACCGCGGCCACCGTGCCGCGCCGGATGGAAATGGGAGCTTTCATGCGGAATGTGCTGTCGGTGCGAGGGCGCTACCTGTCAAGAAATTCGTCTTCATAAGGAAACCGCGACAGCAGTTCGGTGCCGGTCTCGGTGATCAGGATCTCGTCCTCCAGCTTGACGCCCTCGCGGCCGCCTTTCTCGCCGATATAGCTTTCGACGCTGACCACCATGCCCGGCACGATGATGCCGTCGCGGCCGTAGGTCGCGTAGTCCATGGCGTGCGCGATGAACGGCGTCTCGCCATGCATGCCGACGCCGTGCATGACCGAGGTGTAGCGCTGGTCGACGAAGCGTTCCGGGATCTTCCAGGCCTTCTCGGCGATCTCGCGGAAGGCCATGCCCGGTTTCACGATCCCGATATTGTGCTGCACCTGGTCGTGCGCCATGCGGTAAAGCGACTTCTGGTAGGGAGTCGGCTTGCCCGGGCCGCAGCGAAAGGTACGCGAGAAATCGGAAAAATAGCCGTAGCAGCCGATCGTGTCGGTATCGAGCGCGACCAACTCTCCCGGCCGGATCTTTCGGCCGCTCGCCTCGTTGAACCAGGGATTGGTGCGCTGGCCGGAACTGAGCAGGCGGGTCTCGATGAACTCTCCGCCCTGGCGGATCACCTCGTGATACATGACGGCGAAGAGTTCGTTCTCGGAAACCCCGGGCTTGATCGCCTCCCGTACCGCCGCCACCGCGGCCTCGGCGCCCGCCATCGAGACCTGCAGGCATTTCACTTCCTCGGGCGTCTTCACCGCGCGCACGGCAAGGATCTCGCCCTGGCAGTCCTTGACCTCGCAGCCGCGGCTCTCAAGCGCCAGCGCCTGCAAATGGCTGCAGCGGTCGAGCCCGAGCTTCATGGAGCCGCCGCCATGTTTCTTCAGAAGCTCGGTGATCTCATCGGCGAACGGCCCGGCGGTCTCGTCGTCGCGGCCGGAGACCGACGACCAGACCAGCTTGGAAGGCCGCGCCTCGTCGATCGTGTCGAGCACCATCGAGACATGGTAGCTCTGCGGATATTCGAACAGCACGATCGGCCCTTCGGTCGGGATGAAGAAATACCGGGTCGAGTTGCGCAGGAAGTAGCCGAACATGTTGCGCGAGCCGGTGGCGTAGCGCTGGTTGTAGGGATCGAACAAAACGACGCCGCCATAGCCCGCCTCGCGCATCCAGGCGCGCAGCTTGGCGAGCCTGCCCTTGCGCAACGCGTCGGCGTCGATGAAGGACGGCTCGGTGTCGGACAGCCACATGCCGCCGGCGGGATCGGCCGCCGCCGGGTGGCGCATGCGGTCCTTGAAGTCCACATCCTCGGTGCTGTCCGGGTCGAATACGACGATGCTCATGGAGGCCTCCTGTTCTCGCGAACATAGCCGGGTGCTCAAAGATCGCTGTGCGGAATTCCGCAGATGTTATGCTCGGTGCCGCATCAAAGCGAGCAGCGCCGGGATCCTTCGCGCCCCCCTCTGTCCTGCCAGCGTCTCATCGCGCCAGCGCGCACTGGGCGCTAATGCCTTCGCATCGCCTTGGGCGCGTGCCCATGCTCTTCGCGAAACGCCCGCGCAAAACTCGACATCGACGCAAAGCCACAGGCTAGCGCGACATCGCGCACCATCAGCGTCGAATGCGCCAGCAAATCGGCGGCGCGCTTGAGCCTGAGCCGCCGGTAATATCCGTTGGGGGAGATATCCAGCTCGGCGCGGAAATTGCGCTCGAGCTTGTCGGGCGACACGCCAAGCCGTTCCGCCAGCTCGGCCATGCCGAGCCGCTCCTCGACCGCATCCTCCATGATGGCGATGGCCGACAGAACCAGCTCGTTCTGCACGCCAGTGCGCAGGCGTAGCGGCATCAGCTTGCGGTCGACGCTCGACCGCAAGGGAGAGTGCACGAACCATTCGGCGACACCCGCCGCGATCTCAGCGCCGTAGTCCCGCGTGATAATCTCCAGCATCATGTCGAGGCTGCCGACGCCGCCGGCCGATGTGAAGCGCTTGCGGTCGATGACGAAAAGATCGCGCCGTAGCTCGATGTCCGCAAAAGCTTCGGTGAAGGCGGCCTGGCTGGTCCAGTGCAAGGTGCAGGCATGACCGTCGAGCAAGCCCGCGCGCGCCAGGAAGAAAGCCGCGTCCGCCACGGCGCCGATATGCGCCCCGCCGCGCAGGCTTTTGCGGATCCAGCTCATCGCCTCGTCGGCAACGACATGGTCGGCATCGCCGCCGGAGCAGACCACGATGCGATCGACCTTCGGCGCGTCGGCCGCTGAAAAGCCCGGCTGGATTACGACGCCGTTGGAGGCCTCTACAGTGCCTCGATCCGCGCCGACGATCACCCAGCGGTAGCAATCGCGCCTGGCAAGGACGTTGGCGGCGCGCAGCGGCTCGATGACGGAAGAAAACGCCATCATCGGAAAGCCGGGAAAGACCAGCACTGCGAAAGTGACGGGCGCTTCATGCGCGGCCTGCTTTGCTTGGCTCCGCCCGCTCATGGCTGGCGGCCGTAGCGCGGCAGCACGATGTCGGCCGTCAGCGGCGCGAGCTCCATGCCGCGCGCCAGGTCCGGGTTCAGCCAGATCATCTCCTCGATCTCGGCCGCTGGAACCGGCTCGCCTGTTATGGAGAGTTCGAACAATTCGGCCTCGACACGGGCATCCGGCTCGTTGGCGGCGGGAGCCGAGAAGGAGCCGAGATGCGAGGCCGCGCCCGGATCGACGAGGATGCCCAACTCCTCGCGCAGTTCGCGGGCAAGGGCGGCGGCGGGCAACTCGCCCGGCTCGATCTTGCCGCCGGCCTGCATGAAGGCGCTCGTGCCGCGCTTGCGCACCAGAAGGAGCCTGCCGTCGTCGTCGCGGATGACCGCGGCGGCGATGCGGATCGTCCTGGCCCCTGCAGTCCTGGCATGGCTTGAAGTCACGATAGGCTGTTTCCCGGCGACGGTTTTGGTGGCAGAGAGAGGCGGACTGTAGCTGGCCGCGCGGCCGGCTTGCAACGGAGAGACAACACGATGTTCGCGGCAACGGCAATCGACGCAAGCAACAAGCCGGCCTTCTACAAGGAGTTGGCCACGCAATTGAAAGCGCTGCTGGAAGGCGAGGGCGATTCCATCGCCAACGCCGCCAACACTGCGGCGCTGATCTACCAGATGGTGCCCGACCTCAACTGGGCCGGCTTCTATTTCCTCGCCTCCGAGGACGAACTGGTGCTCGGGCCCTTCCAGGGCAAGCCGGCGTGCGTACGCATCGCCGTCGGCAAGGGCGTCTGCGGCAAGGCCATCGAGCTCGACATGTCGATGCTGGTCAAGGACGTGCATGAATTTCCCGGCCACATCGCCTGCGACGCCGACTCCCGATCGGAACTGGTCGTGCTGTTGCGTGATGCCGATGGCGCCTTCGGCGTGCTCGATCTCGACAGCCCGCTGCCCGGCCGCTTCGACAAGGAAGATCAGGCCGGCATCGAGAAGCTCGCCGCGATCTACGTCGCGGCGAGTTCGTTCGAGGACGATGACGGGGAATGAGGCATATGAGATTGCGGTGGGCGGGCCTCACCGCAATCTCAGGCGAACCTCACCAGCATCAGGCTGAAGGCGGCGATGAAGATGAAGGCCGAGCAGGCCAGCATCAGCGGCCTCAGGCCGCGCGAGCGCAACTGGGAAATGTCGGCATGAAGGCCCATGGCGGCGAGCCCCATGGTCAGCATCACCTGCGCGGCTAGGGCGATTGCTGAACGGACCTCGGCCGGGATCGCGACCAGGCTGTTCAGCGCCACGACCGCGACGAAGGCTACGACGAACCAGGGCATTGGCGCTTTGGCGCCGGACGCGTCGGCGCTGCCGCGGCGCGCCATGACGCCGAGCGCGATCACCATCGGGGCCAGCATGGCGACTCGCGTCAGCTTGGCGACGGTCGCGGTCTCGCCGGCCAGCGTGCCGTTCTGGAAGCCGGCGCCGATCACCTGCGCCACCTCATGGATCGAGGCGCCGGCCCACAGACCGAAAGCATGCTGGTCGAGCCCGAGAACCGGCGCGAGCAGCGGGAAGCCGAGCATGGCGATGGTGCCGAACAGCGTGATGGCGGCAACGGCGTAGGTGACGTCCTCGTCGCGCGCATCGGTGACGATGTTGGTGGCGACGATCGCCGAGGCGCCGCAGATCGAAGTGCCGGCGGCGATGAGCTGCGCGAGCTTGCGGTCGACGCCGATCAGCTGGCCGAGCGTGACGGTGAACAGGAAGGTGGCGCCAAGCGTAGCCGCGACGATGCCGACGCCGCCAAACCCGATGCCCGCCACCTGGCCGAGCGTGAGCTGGAAGCCGAGCAGCACGATGGCGAAGCGCAGCAGGCGCTTTTGCGAGAAGCCGATGCCGGCTTTGGCGTGGGCGGGCAGGCCAAGCACATTGGAATAGATCATGCCGGCGACGACAGCCAGGATCATCGGGCTGAACAAGGTGAGGCCGGAGAAGCCGCGCGCCGAATAGGCGACTGCCGTGATCATTGCCACCAGGACCAGTCCGGGCACGACGCCGGCCGAGATCGAGGTCAGGGCGGGGCGCGTGCGGTCGGCGTTGGCCGGGTTCAGGCGGTTTGGAAGATCGTTCGCGGTGGCGGGCAGGAAGGACAATTGAATTCTCCAGGCGCTTTCGCAGCCGAAATGCCATTCCGTAACCAATCTTTCCAACGAATTATTCGAGTTATAATGATCGATTTTTCAGAACGATCTCAATGTTCGACAAGCCCGCCGGTTGGGGCGAGGCGGCTTCGTGGTCGACGCGGCCGGCTTGACAGTGTCCCGGCTCCCGGTCCAGCTTCGCGCCATGACCGCCTCTCTCGCAAATCCGCAGCGACGCCGCCGTTCGAAGGAGCGGCAAGCTGATTGCGTGGAGACAAGGGCCGGCTAGAAGGTCACCCGTTTCGTCCATCCCCAGCCCCGCCCATCGCGACGATCGGCGGGTTTTTGTATTTGGAGTGCATGAATGAGTTCTGTTTCTTCCATCGGGTTTCGGTCGGCGGCGCCGGCGGATACCGCCGCCATCAAGGCCATCGTGCGCGCGGCCTATGCCAAATGGGTGCCGGTGATCGGCCGTGAGCCCTTGCCGATGCGCGCCGATTACGACAAGGCCATTCGCGAGCACCAGTTCGAACTCGCCATCGAGGACGGCCGCATCGTCGGCCTGATCGAAACAATCGTGCATGAGGATCATATCTGGATCGAGAATGTCGCCGTGGCACCGGAAGCGCAGGGCAGGGGTATCGGGCGCAAGCTCCTCGACAGCGCCGAGCGCAAGGCTGTCGAGACAGGCTGCCGCGAACTTCGCCTGCTGACCAATGGCGCGTTTGAGGCCAATGTGCGACTCTATCGCCGGCACGGCTACGCGGTCGACCGCGAGGAGCCGTTCATGAGCGGGACGACCGTGTATATGAGCAAGAGGTTGGCGTGACGGCCGCTTCGCCAAAACGGATGCGCTGGCTCAATCGGCCGCGCTTGCGTTTGACAGAACATATGCCGCATCGTTATCTCTGACGGTATACGACGATCACCTCACCACAGTCGAGCAAAAGCGGCCCCCGGGAGCGAAACCATGTCACACAATCTGCAGTTCTATATCGATGGCGCCTGGGTCGATCCCGTTGTGCCGAAAACTCTTGATGTCATCGATCCTTCCAACGAGGACGCTTTCGCGCAGATTTCGCTCGGCTCCAAGGCCGATGTCGACAAGGCGGTGGCGGCGGCCAAGCGGGCTTTCGCCACTTTCGGCTTCACCTCGGTCGAGGAACGGCTCGATATCCTCAACCGCATCATCGAAATCTACAAGAAGCGCAGCAAGGACCTCGCGCTCGCCGTCTCGCGCGAGATGGGCGCGCCGCGCCAGATGGCGCTGGACAGCCAGGTCGGCGTCGGGCTGGCGCATCTGGAAAAGATGGCCGAGGTGCTCAAGACCTTCCAGTTCCGCCACGTCAAGGGCTCCTCGCTCATCGTCAAGGAACCGATCGGCGTCGTCGGCCTGATCACGCCGTGGAACTGGCCGCTCAACCAGATCACCTGCAAAGTCGGCCCCGCGCTTGCCGCCGGCTGCACCATGGTGCTGAAGCCGTCCGAGATAGCGCCGCTCGACGCCATCATCTTCGCCGAGATCATTGACGAGGCCGGCGTGCCGAAGGGCGTCTTCAACCTCGTCAACGGTGACGGTCCGGGCGTCGGGCAGGCGCTGGCCAGCCACCCGGACGTCGACATGATGTCCTTCACCGGTTCGACCCGCGCCGGCATCCTGGTCGCCAAGGCGGCCGCCGATACGGTCAAGCGCGTGCACCAGGAGCTTGGCGGCAAGTCGGCCAACATCCTGTTCCCCGATGTCGATCTGGAGCGGGCCGTCACCAAGGGCGTCGCCGGCTGCTTCGGCAACAGCGGCCAGTCCTGCAACGCGCCGACCCGCATGTTCGTGCCGCGCGACCGTCACGACGAGGCGGCCGGCTACGCGAAGAAGGCGGCGGAGAAATTCACCGTCGGCCCGGCCGACGCGCCCAGCTCGAAACTCGGCCCGGTGGTCAGCCAGATCCAGTTCGACAAGATCCAGGACCTGATCCAGAGCGGCATCGACGAAGGCGCCACCCTGGTCGCCGGCGGCCCAGGCCGTCCGGCCGAGCTCAACCGCGGCTATTACGTCCGCCCGACGGTCTTTGCCAATGTCACGCATGACATGCGCATCGCCAGGGAGGAGATCTTCGGGCCGGTGCTGTCGATCATGCCTTACGACACGGTCGAGC
>RXJA01000301.1 GCA_003963455.1 Hyphomicrobiales bacterium | reverse complement strand
CTATGTGCGCCCGATCGCCTGGCGCGGCAGCGAGCAGATGGGCGTCTCGGCGCAGAACAACCGCATCAATTGCGCCATCGCCATCTGGCAGTGGCCGAGCTATTTCGACCCGGCGCAGAAGCTCAAGGGCATCCGCCTCGACGTCGCCGAATGGCGCCGGCCCGACCCGCGCACCGCGCCGTCAAAGTCGAAGGCCGCCGGCCTCTACATGATCTGCACCCTGTCCAAGCATGCCGCCGAGGCCAAGGGCTATGCCGACGCCATGATGCTCGACTGGCGCGGCCAAGTGGCGGAAGCCACCGGCGCCAACATCTTCTTCGTCAAGGACGGCAAGATCCATACGCCCACGCCCGACTGCTTCCTCGACGGCATCACCCGCCGCACGGTGATCGGCCTGGCGAAGGATCGCGGTTTCGAAGTGATCGAGCGCGCTATCATGCCGGAGGAACTCGAAGGTTTCGAGCAGTGTTTCCTCACCGGCACCGCCGCCGAGGTGACACCGGTTTCGGAGATCGGCCCATACCGATTCGAGGTCGGCGAGATCGCCAAGACGTTGATGAACGACTATTCCTCCGCGGTGCAACCAAAGCACGCCATCGCCGCGGAATAGCGATAGTCACAACTTTCTTGTGCAACAGGGGCGGTTTTCGGGCCGCCCTTTTTATTTAAGCCTGCACGCATTTGACTTTCGAACGGTTCGGCGTCTCATGATGGTGCCGGCCCTTGGAGGCAGGCGGCTATGGAGGGACTAGTTACATGGACAGCAACACGATTATTCAGATCGTCGTACAGGTGATTGCCGGCGTCATCGGCGGCCAGGCGGTCGGCGCGGCGCTGAAGCAGGCGGCGATGGGCCAGCTTACCAAAATCCTCGGCGGCGCGATCGGCGGCGTCGGCGGTGCGGCCATCCTTGGCAGCCTGCTGGGTGGCGGCGGAGTCGACGCGGCGGCCGCGGCGGGCGGAATCGGCAGCGCGCTCGATCTGAAGAACATTCTCGGCGGCGCTGGCGGCGGCGCCATCCTGACCGGCATCATCGGCGCGGTTATGAACGCGATGAAGAAATAAGGCCCTCGCTTCAGGCTTTCAAATGGGCGGCTTTGGCCGCCCATTTTTGTTCCGGGATATTTGTGCCGGCCGGCAGTGGACGGCGTTTGCCCGCCTGTCTACATCAGGGCGACAATCGGGGCGGTTCGCACTTGTCCTGGAATTGCCCGAGAAAGGAAAGCCATGGGTCAGCTCAATGCCGGCATAGTGCCAGTCACGCCCTTCCAGCAGAACTGCACCATTCTGTTCGACATGGACGACAAGAACGGCGTCGTCGTCGATCCCGGCGGCGATGTCGACAAGATACTGTCGGTGCTGAAGGACAATGCCATCAACGCCGGCGCGATCTGGATCACGCACGGCCATATCGACCATGCCGGCGGCGCGATGGATTTGAAGGAAGCGCTGGGCATCGACATTGTCGGTCCGCACGCGGCCGACAAGATGTTGCTCGACAATCTCGAGAACCAGGGCAGGCGCTACGGCATCGACGGCGTGCGCAATTGCGTGCCGGACCGTTTCCTCACCGAAGGCGAGACGGTGTCGTTCGGCAATCATGTGTTCGAGGTGCTGCATTGCCCGGGGCATGCGCCGGGCCACGTGGTCTACTACAATCGCGCGGCCAAATTCGCGCATGTCGGCGACGTGCTGTTCCGCGGCTCGATCGGGCGCACCGATCTGCCGGGCGGCGACCACGCCGCGCTGATCGCATCGATCAAGAACAAGCTTCTGCCGCTCGGCGACGACATCGGCTTCATCTGCGGCCATGGCCCGGGCAGCCGTTTCGGCGACGAACGGCGGAGCAATCCTTTCCTGACCTGACCTTTCAGGGCAAAAGAAAAGCGCCGCTGGAGGCGACGCTTTTCTTAGGGGCAGGGAACCCAGCTTTATTGCACGCAATTCCGGACGGAAAACCGCTTCACACTTTTCCTGGAATTGCTTTGGTTTTAGTTGGCGACGCAGAAATGCTGGGCGCCGTCATTGCCGGTGAAGGTGCCGGTCCGCGAATTGAAGGTGCGGTAGCGGTCCGAGCAATACTCGTACCAGCCGCGGGTCCACGGCTCGGCGTAGCGATCGGCATAGACGACGCGCGGCTGCTGCACGTAATAGCGGCGCACCGGCCGGTCGACATAGTAGTCGTCACCATAGGCCGGTTCGTAGTAGCGCGGCCCGGGGTTGCTGAGCGCGCTGCCGATCAGGGCGCCCGCCGCGAGGCCGACGACGCCGGCGGCGAGGGCGTCACCACCGTGGCTGCGATGATGGTGCCAGCGCCAGTCATCGGCATTGGCCGCCGAGAAGGTGGCCAAAGTGGTCGCGGCAATGCCTGCGGTCAGGACGGCGGTCTTGAGAAAACGGTTCATTTTCGGTCTCCTTCGCGCCGGGCCCGCGCATTTCTCGGGGGATGCGGACCGGCTTTAGCAAAGGTTAATAGAAGACCGTGGCTGAACGGAGGCTGAACGGAATTCGGCGCAAACGATTTTTCGTGGCTTGGCTATTTTCGACGCTTGGGCGCAGCCCAATACCGGGCGGGAGCGGCCCCGCCTGACATAGCCTCCGTCGGATCTGTCTTGAGCCGGCTTAGCCGATCGACAGATTGACGGCCTTCGGACCCTTGCCGCGCTTGTCCGGCTCGGTGTCGAATGTCACTTTCTGCCCATCCTCA
>RXJA01000026.1 GCA_003963455.1 Hyphomicrobiales bacterium | reverse complement strand
GACGATCTCGGCCACCATCTCGCCCTGCGCCATGGCGCGGTGCGCCAGCATCGGCTCGCCGGTGACGTCGCCGATGGCAAAAATGCCGCGCATCGAAGTGCGGCACTGGTCGTCGATGCGGATGAATTTTCCGGCCCTGTCGAGGTCGATCTGCTCCAGCCCCCAACCCTCGGTGAGCGGCTTGCGCCCGACCGTGACGAGTATCCTGTCGGCCGCGATCTTGGCGTTCTTGCCGTCGGCCGTCTCGACCAGCAGGGCATCGCCCTTGCCCGCCTGTCCCTGCGTCGACAGCCCCTTGGCCTTCGCGCCCGTCATCACCTCGACGCCGAGCTCGGCAAGCCGCTTGAGCACCGGCCGCGTCAGCTCGGCATCATATTGCGCCAGCACGCGCGGCAAGGCTTCGATCACGGTGACCTTCGACCCCATCTTCGCGAAGGCCATGCCGAGCTCGAGCCCGATATAGCCGCCGCCGACGACCGCGAGCTTCTTCGGCACTTCGCCGAGCGCCAGCGCCTCGCTGGACGAAATGACCGGGCCGCCGAAAGGCAGGAACGGCAATTCGACCGGCGCCGAGCCGGTGGCGATCACGACGGTCTCGGCGCGGATGACCTGCGTGCCGGTCTCGGTTTCCACCTCGACCGTCTTGCCGTCCCGGAACGTCGCCCAGCCTTGCACGGTCTTCACCTTCGCCTTCTTCAGCAATCCGGCGACGCCGCTGTTGAGCCGGCTAACGATACCGTCCTTCCAGACGATGGTGCGGGCCAGATCGAGCGTCGGCGCGGCGACCTTGATGCCCAGCGGATCCTTGCCGGAGGCTATATGCGCTACTTTCGCGAACTCCTCCGCCGCATGGATCAGCGCCTTGGATGGAATGCAGCCGACATTGAGGCATGTACCGCCGGGTTTGCCGGCCTCGACGATCACCGTGTCGACGCCGAGCTGTCCGGCGCGGATGGCGCAGACATAACCGCCCGGCCCGGCGCCGATGACGAGCAGCTTGCAGGAGATTTCTTTCATGGGCTTACGCTCTTCTTTATAGCGAAGGTCGCCGCGCGCCCTTCCCTTCTCCCCTTGTGGGAGAAGGTGGAACGGCGCGACAGCGCCGAGACGGATGAGGGGTGTTCCAGCGGAGCGAGACGTCGGCTTTCCCTGGAGCACCCCTCATCCGTCGCCTTCGGCGACACCTTCTCCCACAAGGGGAGAAGGGGGAGCGCGCATTTCGACGCCGCGACGTTCGAGATCAACCTCATCACCTCAATCCACGAAGATCAGCGCCGGCGTCTCCAGCAGCGCCTTGATGCGTTGCACGAACACCGCGGCGTTCCAGCCGTCGATGACGCGATGGTCGAAGCTGGACGACAGGTTCATCATCTTGCGCGGGATGAACTGGGTGCCGTCCCACACCGGCCGCACCATGATCTTGTTGACGCCGACGATCGCCACTTCCGGATGGTTGATGACCGGCGTCGTCGCCACGCCGCCCATGGCGCCGAGCGAGGTGATGGTGATGGTCGAGCCGGACAGATCGTCGCGTGTCGCCGTGCCGGCCTTCGCCGCGTCGGCCAGCCGGTTGATCTCGGCGGCGCAACCCCATAGATCGCGCGCCTCGGCGTGCTTGATCACCGGCACCACCAGGCCGTTGGGCGTCTGCGCGGCGATGCCGATATGGATGCCTTCGTGCTGGTGGATGACGCCCGCCTCGTCGTCGAACAGCGCGTTGAGGGCGGGCTGGTCGGCGATGGCCTTCACCATCGCGCGCATCAGGAAGGGCAGCAGCGTCAGCTTCGGGCGATCGGCGCGCTTCTCCTTGTTGAGGGTTGCGCGCAGATCCTCGAGCGCCGTGACATCGATCTCCTCGACATAGGTGATATGAGGGATGCGCGATTTGGCCAGCGACATCTTTTCGGCGATCTTGCGCCTGAGCCCCACGACCTTGATGTCCTCGACGCCGTCCTTGCGCGCGAGGCCGGTCGACTGGGCGACTTGCGGACCCCGCGCCAGGAAGGCATCGATGTCTTCATGGCTGATCCGCCCCGCCGGACCGCTGCCCGGAACCTGGCGCAGATCGATGCCGGCTTCCCTGGCGCGCAGCCGCACGGCCGGCGAGGCCAGCGGCTTCTCACCCTCCGCGCGCGGCGCGCCGGAGATGGAGGCTGGTCGCGCGGCCTCCGGCGCGGCGGCTGGCGAAACCTTGGCCGGCGCCTCGGCTGGCTTTGGTGTGGGCTTCGGAGTGCTCGGCTGAGGTTCCGCTTTCGACTCGGCCTGCTTGGCGGGGGCCTCGGCCTTCGGCGCATCGCCGCCCTCCGCCTTCACATTGCCTTCGCCGGCTACCTTCAGCCGCACGATCGGCGAGCCGATCGCCACGGTGTCGCCGATCTCGGCGCCGAGCCACAGGATCTCCCCGTCGACCGGCGAGGGGATCTCGACCGTCGCCTTGTCGGTCATGACGGCCGCCAGAACCATGTCCTCGCGCACGAGGTCGCCGACCTTGACATGCCACTCGACGAGCTCGGCCTCGGCGACGCCTTCGCCGACATCGGGCAGCTTGATGACGTGCTCACCCATCTCAGGCCTCCCCAATCAGGCTTCCATTGTCTCAATCAGCGCGCGCCCGACCCGTGCCGGGCCGGGGAAATAATCCCACTCCTGCGCATGCGGATAGGGCGTGTCCCAACCGGCGACCCGCGCCACCGGGGCCTCCAGATGATAGAAGCAGTTCTCCTGCACCAGCGAGACCAGCTCGGCGCCGAAGCCGGAGGTCAGCGTCGCTTCGTGCACGACGACGCAGCGCCCGGTCTTCTTCACAGAGGTGACGATCGTGTCGAGGTCGAGCGGCAGAAGCGTCCTCAGATCGATCACCTCGGCGTCGATGCCGGTCTCCTCGGCCGCGGCCTGCGCCACATAGACCATGGTGCCGTAGGCAAGCACGGTGACGGCCGAACCCTGGCGGCGGATCGCCGCCTTGCCGAGCGGGATCGTGTAATGGCCGTCGGCGACCTCGCCGAGCTCATGCTTCGACCATGGCGTGACCGGCTTGTCGTGATGGCCGTCGAAAGGGCCGTTATAAAGCCGCTTCGGCTCGAGGAAGATCACCGGATCCGGGTCTTCGATTGCCGCGATCAGCAACCCCTTGGCGTCATGCGGATTGGACGGCACGATCACCTTCAGGCCGGAGACATGCGTGAACAACGCTTCCGGGCTCTGGCTATGCGTCTGGGCGCCAAAGATGCCGCCGCCGGTGGGCATGCGCACCACGATCGGGCAGGTGAAATCGCCATTTGAGCGGTAACGCAGCCGCGCGGCCTCCGATACAATCTGGTCGTAGGCCGGATAAACATAGTCGGCAAACTGCACCTCGACACAGGGCTTCAGGCCGTAAGCGGCCATGCCGATGGCCGAACCGACGATGCCGGATTCGCTGATCGGCGCGTCGAAGCAGCGGCTCTTGCCGTATTTGGCCTGCAGGCCTTGCGTGGCGCGGAAGACGCCGCCGAAGAAGCCGACGTCCTCGCCATAGACGATGACGCGTTCGTCGCGCCCCATCGACACGTCCATGGCGTCGCGGATCGCCTCGATCATGGTACGCCTGGGCATGGTCAGACCCCCGCCTGCTGGCGCTGGCGCCTGAGATGCGGCGGCATCTCTGCATAGACGCCCTCGAACATGTCTCGGGTTGACGGCTTGCCGCCGGCGTGCAGCGTGCCGTGGCTCTCGGCCTCCTTCTGCGCGGCGATCACCGCCTCGAGGATCTCGGCCTCCGCCTGGGTGTGCCGATCCTCGGACCAGGCTCCTTTCTGGATGAGGTGGTTCTTCAGCCGGATGACCGGATCGCCGAGCGGCCAGGCATCCGATTCCGCCTTCGGGCGGTAGGCCGACGGATCGTCGGACGTCGAATGCGCGCCGGCGCGGTAGGTGACGTATTCGACCAGCGTCGGCCCGAGATTGGCGCGCGCCCTTTCAGCCGCCCATTTGGCTACGGCATGCACCGCCAGGTAATCATTGCCGTCGACGCGCAGCGCAGGAATGCCGAAGCCGAGGCCGCGCGCGGCAAAGGTGCCGGAGCCGCCGCGCGCAATGCCCTGGAAGGTCGAGATCGCCCATTGGTTGTTGACGACATTGAGGATGACAGGCGCCTTGTAGGTCGAGGCGAAGACCAGCGCCGAATGGAAATCGGACTCCGCCGTCGAGCCGTCGCCGATCCAGGCGGCGGCGATGCGCGAATCGTTCGAGATCGCCGAGGCCATCGCCCAGCCCACCGCCTGGATATATTGCGTCGCCAGATTGCCCGAGATCGAGAAGAAGCCGTGCTCCTTCGAGGAATACATGACCGGCAGCTGCCGGCCTTTCAGCGGATCGGCCTCGTTGGAATAGATCTGGTTCATCATCGAAACCATCGGATAGCCGTCGGCGATCAGCAGGCCTGCCTGCCGATAAGTCGGGAAGTTCATGTCGCCCGGCTGGAGCGCCTTGCGGAAGGCGCAGCTCACCGCCTCCTCGCCGAGATGCTGCATGTAGAAGGAAGTCTTGCCCTGGCGCTGCGCCATCTGCATGCGCGCGTCGAAGGTCCTGAGCGTCATCATGTGGCGCAGTCCCTCGAGCAGTTCCTCGTCGCTGAGCAGCCCGGCCCATGGCCCGACCGCCTCGCCGGCGCGGTTCAGCACCCGGATGATGGAAAAGGCCATGTCGCGGATGGTGCGCGGATCAACGTCGACCTCCGGGCGCGGCACCGAGCCCGCCTTGGGAATGGTCACATTCGAGAAGTCGGGCGTGCCGCCGGGCCGCACCTCGGGCTCGGGCACGTGAAAGCGCAACATTCCAGCATCGGCCATGAGCTCAACTCCTCCAATGTTGCCGGTGCGATCTTTGCACATCCGCGCCGCCAGACCAGTGCCAATTCGCCGGGGTCTGGGCACGGCCTCCCTCCCGGTCGTCGGCTTTGTGGAGCCGATGCGGCACATGGGCTCAAGATGCAGATATGGCCACGAAATTTCTTGTCGATGTTTTCGCCCGCCGCGCAATTTGGCGGAAGTTTGCGGAGCGATTTCCGCCAGAAAATGCAATTGGGAGACTGCGGCCGGGCGCGGCCTTCCCTTCTCCCCTTGTGGGAGAAGGTGGATCGGCGCGATAGCGCCGAGACGGATGACGGGTGTTCCAGCGAAGTGAGACGCTGGCTTTCCCTGGAGCACCCCTCATCCGTCGCCTTCGGCGACACCTTCTCCCCACAAGGGGAGAAGGGAAAACCGGCGGCACCCCCTTCGCCGTTCACTCCGCCCCCACGCCATGCTAACTCACCGTGCATGGCACAGAAGAAAGGATACGAGGTCGATTCGTGGCTCGCGAGGCCGGACCCGTCCATGGGAATCGTCCTGCTTTACGGTCCCGACCGCGGCCTCGTCGCCGAGCGCGCCAAGACGTTCGCCACCAGGACTGGCCTGCCGCTCGATGATCCTTTCTCCGTGGTCAAGCTCGATGGCGCGGAGGTGGACCGCGACGAGGGACGGCTGCTCGACGAGGCGCGCACGGTGCCGATGTTTTCCGACCGGCGCCTGCTCTGGGTGCGCAACGCCAGCGGCCAGAAGGCGCTGGCCGACGACATCAAGGCGCTGACAGCCGAGCCGGCGCGGGACGCCATCATCCTTATCGAGGCCGGCGACCTGAAGAAGGGAACGGGCCTGCGGGCCATCGTCGAGGCCGCCGGCAACGCCATTGCCTTGCCGTGCTATGCCGACGAGGCGCGCGACCTGGATTCCGTGATCGACGACGAATTGCGCAAGGCCGGCATGTCGATGACACTGGATGCCAGGCAGGCGTTGCGCCGCAATCTCGGCGGCGACCGGCTGGCCTCGCGCGGCGAGGTCGAGAAGCTGGTTCTTTACGCCCATGGCCGCAAGGAAATCGGCATCGAGGACATCAACGCGCTGTCGGGCGACGTCTCCGGCGCCTCCTTCGATGACGCGGTCGACGCCATGCTGGACGGCAAGGTCGGCGATTTCGACATCGCCTTCACCCGCCATTGCCAGTCCGGCGGCCATCCGTTCCTGGTGCTGTCTTCGGCGATGCGCCAGTTGCAGGCGATGCAGGCGATGCGCGGCCAGATGGAGAGCGGCGGCCGCAACGCCGCCTCGGTCGTTGCCGGCGCCCGCCCGCCGGTCTTCTTCTCGCGCCGCAAGCTGGTGGAGAAGACGCTCGAACGCTGGAATGTCGAGGCGCTCGGGCGGGCGCTGAACCGACTTCAGACGGCGGTGCTTCAGACACGCAAGCGGCCGGACCTGTCGGAAGCGCTGGCGAGGCAGGCGCTTCTCGGCATCGCGATCGAGAGCGCGCGACTGGGCCAAAGGTAGGAAGCGTTTCTCGCCTAAGGCATGTCGCCCGGAAAGTGTGCACCGGTTCTGGGCGCTGAAAACCGGGTTCCCCGGTCAGTTCATTGTCATGGCGTCCATCGGTTGGAAGGTCGGCAGCGCCTGCGGAAACGCCAGGATCGCCGCGCCGTAGAGAAGCAGGGCGAGCCCTGACAGCTTTGCTATGCCCTCCCCGAAAGAAAAGGTCTTCTCGGCAAAGACCAGCAGGGTGACCACCGCCATTGCCGCGATGTTCATGATCCCGAGAGGAAAGAGCGCGAGAAACAGAAGCCAGCAGCAGCCCAGGCAAAAGAGCCCGTGCTGCAGGCCCATGCGCACCGCGCCCCACCGACCATCGCGCCATGAGGTCATGATGAAGCCGATCGGCGTCCGGCATTTGGCCAGGCACAGATCCTTCAAGGGAGAGAGTTGATAGGCGCCCGCCATCATCAGCAGCACGCCGCCGATGCGCGCGGCCGCCGCTGCGGACAACCCCACATACCCGGCAAGCATCTCCGCGCCCGCCGCGCCGGCAAAGGCGGGAACGCCCGTCGCCGCCCAAACCAGCATGTACCCGGCGACGAACACCCAGGTCGAGACAAAGGCCTGGCCACGACCGCGCTTGGCGCTCTGAACCTGGTGAAAGGTCAGGATCATGGGCGCGGCCGCCGGAAACATCATGGCAATCATCATGATGATCCAGACGGCGAGAAACAGCGCGGCCTTCATGCCCATGGTGGGTGGGTACATGCCCAAGGACATGTCGGCATCCATGCCGGTCTGCTGCCGGACAAGCAGCGCCCATGCCGCGGCGGCCGCGCCGATCAGCAGCGCGAGAATGATGTTTCGCTGCAACGTCAGCGACATGAGCGGGCCCGTTCGCCGGCCGGGGCTAGTGCTGGCCGGACCAGTTGATCGGAGCGTAGTGTCCGTTCCGGTGGGAATTATCCCAACTCATGCCATGGTCGCTGAACGTGCTGCCTTCGCTCCCCATCGCCATGGCAAGCCGGTCGGGATTGACGGGATGACCGGAGGCCAGCCACATCTCACCGTCCTCGCGCATTGTCGGCAGCGGTTCGACCGCCAGCTGCATCACGCCCGCGATCTCCGCCGACCGCTTCTTGCCGTTGACCTGGTAGGTGATCGGCGCCTTCTTCGCGCCGAGGTTGTTGGTGATCATTGGCGCGAAGGCAGCCATCGGACCGCCCGCGGCGCCGGTGAAGATCGCGCCCAGCGCCTCTGTCTGCCTGTCATCGGCCCGTCCGTCGATATAGGCGGCAGCCGTCCAATTGCCTTCCGCCATCGGACCCGGCGTGTGCGCGACCATCACCACGTTGAGACCGTCCAGTCGAACGTCGCCGTAATTGCCCTTGTCGATATGAAACACCAGCCCGACGTCGCAAACGCCTTTCGTCGGTTTCGATGTCAGCTGCTCGTTGGTGGACAGCAAGCAGGGACACACGACATCGCAGTTGCAGTTCTCGAAATAGCTTCCGGACAATTGCCAACCGACAGCCATTTGCACCTCCCGTTTTCGTCAGGCGCGTCGGCGTATCGCTTTGGCGAGGCGGTGCCGTTTCACGAACATGTCGGAACGGCAGATAGCCCTCATCGCGACTTATCGGCACGCCAGGGCATAATTTAAGGTCGAACTAATACAAGGTACGCCGTTACCCCGTGCTGTCAAGCGGAGGGTTCCGGTGCTCGCCGGAACAGCCCGCCGGCTTTTCCCGATCGGCAACGAGAACGCCGGTATATCGGGCGGCTCTTGGCAATGATAATCTCCTGCCATGAGATATCTCACCCTGCAAAACCTAGTGACCTGCGCGGGATTTTGCGGCGGGTGTTTGTTTTGGTCGGCCTTGACTACGGCCATCGTCTATTACACCTCGTCACCCAATCCGAACGTGCATTGGTGGGGCATTTTTTGGGGTGGCGCCTTGGGCTTGGCTCTTGCAAACAGCTTCCTCGTTCCGGCCTTGGACCGGTTCAAGGCGAAACGGGAAGAGGCGAGGGAACGAGGGCGAAAGTCCTCTGCTTCCATCGCTGAGCCACCACTCCGTTCCTAGCTAGGACTATCGGCGGGATAAAGAGGCGGATGACTCGTCTATCACCGATATATCAGACGTATCCAGTCTTGACCCAGAACCTCAAATGCTGGTGAATATCGTTACGCCGCAGCCGCCTAGCGTTCGTCCTTGAGGCGACGGCAGAGCTCGTCGAGCTGCTCCAGCGAGCGGTAGTCCACGCGCAGCGTGCCGCCGCCCTTGCCCCTGTGCTCGATGCTGACGATCATGCCGAGCGTGTCGGTCATCAGCTTCTCGAGCGCCAGCGTGTCGGGGTCCTTCTCGGATGCGCCCGAGGCGGACTTCACCTTGGCCGGCGTCGGGCCGGCTGGCGTCTGCGCCAGCGCTTCCGCCTGGCGCACGGAAAGTCCTTCCTTGACGATGCGCTTGGCAAGCCCGGCCGGATCCTCAGCGGTGACCAGCGTTCGGGCATGGCCGGCGGACAGATCGCCGTCGACCAGCATCGAGTGGATGACGGGGGGCAGCTTCAGCAGCCGCAGCGTGTTGGCGACATGGCTGCGGCTCTTGCCGATCACCTGGCCGAGATCGGCCTGCGTGTAGCCGTGCTCGTCGATGAGTTGCTGGTAGCCTTGCGCCTCCTCGACCGGATTGAGGTCGGCGCGCTGCACATTCTCGATGATCGCCAGTTCCAGCGCGGTGCGGTCGTTGACGTCGCGCACGATGAGCGGAATCTCGGTCAGGCCGGCGCGCTGCGCCGCCCGCCAGCGCCGCTCGCCGGCGATGATCTCGTAGCGGCCGGGCTGCGAGGGCGAGGGGCGCGCCACCACCGGCTGCACGACGCCATGCTCCCGGATCGACTGGGCAAGGTCGGTCAGCTCGGCATCGCCGAAATGCCGGCGCGGGTTCTTCGGATTCGGGCTGACGAATTCGATCGGCACCTTGCCGTCGGCGGCGACCGTCGCGCTCGGCTTTTCCGGCGCCGCCGGACGGTCGATTTCGCCGATCAGCGCCGCGAGCCCACGGCCCAGTCTTTTTCTTGATTGGTCTTCGCTCATTATAATGTCCAGATCGTTTCGGAATCGAATCGGATAGTTAACCAAGACAAGCGGATGGCTGCGTCTCAGGCGGCGCGCAGCTTGCGCTCGCGGCGGATGACCTCGGAAGCGAGCTGCAGATAGGCCTGGCTGCCCGAGCACTTCAGGTCGTAGAGGATTGCCGGCTTGCCGTAGGACGGCGCCTCGGAAACGCGCACATTGCGCGGAATGATCGTCTCATAGACCTTGTCGCCCATATGCGTGCGCACGTCCTGCACCACCTGGTTGGCGAGGTTGTTGCGCCCGTCATACATGGTGAGCACGATGCCCTGGATGGTGAGGTCCGGATTGATCGTGCGCCGTACCTGCTCGACGGTCTCGAGCAACTGGCTGAGACCTTCGAGCGCGAAGAATTCGCATTGCAGCGGCACGAGAACCGAATCGGCTGCCGCCATTGAATTCAAAGTCAAAAGGTTGAGCGAGGGCGGGCAGTCGATCAGCACATAGCCGAACGGCGCCGAACGCTCGGCAGCGGCGCGCAGCGCGTTGCGGAGCCTGAGCACACGGTCGGGCGCCGAGGCGATCTCCATCTCGATGCCAAGCAGGTCGAGCGTCGAGGGCACGATGGACAGGCCGGGCACAGCCGTCGGCACCGCGGCCGCTTCCAGATCGAGCTCGCCGGTCAGCACATCATAGGAAGAAACCGTGCGGTCCTTGCGGTCGATGCCCAGCCCCGTGCTGGCATTGCCTTGCGGATCGAGGTCGACGATCAGCACGCGCTCGCCGATGGCAGCTAGGGCCGTCGCCAGATTGATGGCCGTCGTCGTCTTGCCGACGCCGCCTTTCTGGTTGGCGACGGTGATGATACGAGGTCCAGTTTTCATGGGTCTATGCCAGTAGTTCATTGCGGTTTCGCCGGGCGCAATTCGGTGATTTCGAGGATGACGCCTTCGGCGTCGGTCATGCTCGAATGTTCTACCAGATCGAAGGCCCAGCGGTGAGTGCTTTCTTCCACTTCGGCACGGTAATCCCGGCCTTTGTGGAACAGCGCCCGCGCGCCCTTGGTCAGCCACGGCGCCGCCAGATCGAGCAGGGCCGGCAGCGCCGCCAGCGCCCTGGCGGTGACGATTTCCGGTGCCGAAACAAGTCCATAGCTGTCGTCGATGCGCTTCGCCAGGACCCGCGCCGGCAAATCGAACTGACCAACGACCGACTGCAGGAACGACGCCTTCTTGCGGTTGCTTTCGACAAGATCGATCGACGCGCCGGGACGCTCTTTAAGCAGGAAGCCGAGCACCAATCCAGGAAACCCGCCGCCCGAACCGAGATCGACCCAGCGCGTTGCGGCGGGGGCGATTCGCGCGAGTTGGGCGCTGTCCAGGATATGGCGACGCCAGACATCGTCCAGCGTCGACGGCGCGGCGAGGTTGATGCTGCGGTTCCATTTCAGGAACAGCTGCTCGAAGGCCTGCAGCCGCTCGAATGTTTCACGTGAAACCGGGCCCGCCGCCTCCTGCAGATCTTCCCAGGCGCTCACCCCACCGCTCACGCCACGTCCCTTCGCGCGGCGAGCTCGGCATTGCGGACATGCGCCACGATGATGGCCAGCGCCGCGGGTGTCATGCCTTCCATCCGCTGCGCGTCCGCGATCGAGCGCGGCTGGCGCGTCTTCATCTTCTGCTTCAACTCGTTTGAGAGGCCCGGCACTTCGGAGAAGTCGATTGTCTGCGGGATGAGCCGCGATTCCTCATGCCTGATTTGCGCCACGTCGGCCTGCTGGCGATCGAGGTAAACAGAATATTTCGCTTCCGTTTCAAGCCGCTCGGCGGTCTTGGCGTCAAGCCCGGCAAACCGGAGCTCGACCCTGGAAAGCCAGGCCATGTCGACGCCCGGATGCGCCAAAAGCTCGTAGGCCGAGCGGCGCACACCATCCTTGTTGATCTCCAGTCCATGCCGCGCCGCTTCGTTCGGCGTCCAGGCCACCGACTTCGCCAAGGCACGAGCCTCGTCGAGCTTCTGCGCCATCCCGCCAAAGCGCTGCAATCGCTCCGACGATGCGATGCCGAGCTTTTCGGCCAGTGGCGTCAGCCGCTCATCGGCATTGTCGGCACGCAGCGACAGCCGGAACTCAGCGCGCGAGGTAAACATACGATAGGGCTCGGCGATGCCACGGCTGGTGAGATCATCGACCATCACGCCGATATAGGCTTCGGTGCGGCTGAGCACGACCTGCTCGCTCGCCGACGCCTTGCGCGCCGCGTTGATGCCCGCGAGCAGGCCTTGCGCGCCGGCCTCCTCGTAACCTGTGGTGCCGTTGATCTGCCCGGCGAGGAACAGGCCGCCGACGCGCTTCGTCTCCAGCGTCGTCTTCAACTCGCGCGGATCGACATGATCGTATTCGATGGCATAGCCCGGCTGCAGCATGGTCGCCCTCTCCAGCCCGGGAATGGTCTTCAGCATGTCGAGCTGCACGTCTTCCGGCAACGAGGTGGATATGCCGTTCGGGTAGACGGTGTCGTCGTCGAGGCCTTCCGGCTCGAGAAAGATCTGGTGGCCCTCGCGGTCGCCGAACTTGACGATCTTGTCTTCGATCGACGGGCAGTAGCGTGGTCCCACGCCTTCGATCGAGCCGGAATACATGGCCGAGCGGCCGAGATTGGCGCGGATCAGCTCATGCGTCGCAGGCGTTGTGCGGGTGATGCCGCAATGGATCTGGGGATTGGCGATTGTGTCCGTCATCAGCGAGAACGGCACCGGATCCTCGTCCGCCGCCTGGCTCTCCAGCGAGGCCCAATCGATGCTGCGACCGTCGAGGCGAGGGGGTGTCCCGGTCTTGAGTCGCCCGAGCTTGAAGCCGGCGCGGCTCATTGTGGCCGACAACCCCATGCTTGCCTGCTCGTTCACGCGGCCGGCGACGATCTTCTTCTCGCCGATATGGATCAGCCCGCGCAGGAAGGTGCCGGTGGTCAGAACCACGGCGCCGCAGGCCAACTTCCGATCGCCGGAAACCAGCACCGCGGCCACGCGCCCGTCCTCGATTTCCAGGTCGAGGACTTCGCCCTCGACCACATCGAGATCGTTCTGCTGCCGAATCGCTTCCTGCATCGCCAGCCGATAAAGCTTGCGGTCGGCCTGGGTGCGCGGCCCGCGCACGGCGGGGCCCTTGCGGCGATTGAGCAGCCGGAACTGGATGCCGGCGGCGTCGGCGATGCGGCCCATCAGCCCGTCCATGGCGTCGATCTCGCGCACGAGATGGCCCTTGCCGAGACCGCCGATCGCCGGATTGCAGGACATGACGCCGATCGTGTCGAAGCGCAGCGTTACCAGCGCGGTCCTGGCGCCAGCGCGCGCGGCAGCGCTCGCCGCCTCGCAGCCGGCATGGCCGCCCCCCACCACAACCACATCATAGTGATCGGTCATTTGAAGAATCCGGGTTCAGAGATCGGCCGACACATGTCCCCGCTGCTCCGCGCTGTCAAGGACGAAGGCCGGACTCGTTTCACGTGAAACATAGGTTGGGTCATTTGAACCGTGTTTCACGTGAATCACACCCGGGCAGCTCGCCGCGTGTTTCACGTGAATCACTTACCAATGCAGAACTGCGAAAAGATGACATCGAGCAGATCCTCCACGTCAACCGCGCCCGTGATCTGACCGAGGCGGTCCGTCGCCAGCCGCAGCTCCTCCGCCCGCAACTCCTGGCTCAATCCCATTGCCGCCGCCGAGAGAAAATCCTGTGCTTCGGCCAGCAGCTCGACATGCCTGAGCCTGGAGGGCAGCACGTCTCCCATGTCTCCAATTGCGAGCGTCGCTCGCCGCCCAATCTCGTCGAGAAGCCCGGAAAGTCCGGCGCCGGTGGTTGAGGAGATAGCCAGATCGTATTCTCGCGCCGGAACGGCCCCGAGATCGGCCTTCGTGCCTATCCTGAGCAGCGGAACACCGGCCGGAATGTCGCCGGTCGACACCGGCGCGGCGATGTCCTCCAGCAACAGCACAAGATCCGCCTCGCCGGCCCTGGCGCGCGCTCTTTCGATACCGATCGCCTCAACCTTCCCGGCGGCCTCGCGCAGCCCTGCCGTATCGACTACGCGTATCATCATCCCGTTGAGGTCCAGCATCACTTCGAGCACATCCCGAGTCGTGCCCGGCTCATCGGTGACGATCGCCACCTCACGCCGGGCAAGCGCGTTGAACAGGCTGGACTTACCGGCATTCGGCGCCCCGACGATAACAACCTCAAAGCCGTCGCGAATGATCTCGGCCGCCTTGAATCCTTGCAGGTGGCGCCCGATCTCATCGATCATCCTCGCCACATCGGACCAGACCGCATCCGAAACAGAACCGGGCACATCTTCCTCATCGGCGAAATCGATTTCGGCCTCGATCATGGCCCGTGCATGAATGAGACGCTGGCGCCAGCTCGCATAGAGCGCGCTTTGCGCGCCTTCGGCATTGCGGATGGCAAAACGGCGCTGCGCCTCGGTCTCCGCGCCAACCAGATCTGCCAGCGCCTCGGTCTCGACCAGGTCGAGCTTGCCATTGAGAAACGCCCGTCGGGTGAATTCGCCGGGCTCGGCGTGCCTGACGCCTTCGAAGCCCGTGATGGTATCGAGCATCTTGGCGGCAACGGCGCGGCTGCCGTGGACATGGAACTCGGCAACGTCCTCGCCGGTGAAGCTGGCGGGACCGCGAAAGAAGAGCACCAGCCCGTGATCGATGACCGATCCGTCGGGCGCCATAAGCTTGCGCAACGTGGTGAATCGATCCTTAACGCCGGGACCGGCGATCGTTTCGACTACGAATCGAGTCTTCGGGCCGGACATGCGGATGACGGCAATGCCAGCGGGCGGACGGCCGCTCGAAAGCGCCACGATTGAATCCTTGGAGGTCATCATCTGGGAAACCATTTGCCGGATCTGCTGAAGCGCCCTAGCCTTTGCCTGTCAAACCCAACATGCCGAGCCCCAATCTTGACCTTGCCCGCGCGAAACCTGCTTGCCGAAGAGGCCAGCCCCTACCTGCAACAGCACAGTGACAATCCCGTGCATTGGCGGGGCTGGTCGCCGGCGGCCCTTGCCGAAGCCAGGGAACTGGGGCGGCCGATCCTTCTCTCCATCGGCTACGCCGCCTGCCACTGGTGCCATGTCATGGCGCATGAAAGTTTTGAGAACGACGCCGTGGCAGCCGTCATGAACCGGCTATACGTGAATATCAAGGTCGATCGCGAGGAGCGCCCGGACATCGACCAGATCTACATGGCGGCGTTGCATGCCATGGGCGAGCAGGGCGGCTGGCCGCTGACCATGTTCCTGACGCCCGACGGCAAGCCTTTCTGGGGCGGCACCTATTTTCCGCGCGAGGCGCGTTACGGACGGCCTGGGTTCATCCAGGTGCTGGAGGCGGTGGACAAGGCCTGGCGTGAAAAGCGTGAGAGCCTCGCCGAGAGCGCCGACGGGCTGACCGCTCATGTCGAGCAGCGGCTTGCCGGCGCGAAGGGCAAGGCAGTGCTCGACCGCGACACGCTGGCCGATCTCAGCAACCGCATCGACGGCATGATCGACCGCGATCTCGGCGGGTTGCGCGGCGCGCCGAAATTCCCCAACGCGCCCTTCATGCACACGCTTTGGCTGTCCTGGCTGCGCGACGGCCAGGCCGCGCATCGCGACGCCGTGCTCTTGAGCCTGGAAAAAATGCTCGCCGGCGGCATCTATGACCATGTCGGAGGCGGCCTCAGCCGCTATTCGACCGACGCCGAATGGCTGGTGCCGCATTTCGAAAAGATGCTTTACGACAATGCCCAGCTCATCCGCCTGTGCAACTGGGCCTATGCCGCCACAGGCAACGGCTTGTTCCGGGTACGAATCGAAGAAACCGTCGCCTGGCTGCTGCGCGAGATGCGGGTCGAAGGCGGCGCCTTTGCCGCCAGCCTCGATGCCGACAGCGACGGCGAGGAGGGGCTTTTCTACACCTGGAGCCGCGGCGAGGTCGAAGCCGCGCTCGGCGACGATGCCCCGACCTTCTTCCACTATTTCGAGCTGGCCGCCCCGCATGGCTGGGAAGGCAAGCCCATCATCCGCCAGAGCGAAGCGGGGCAGCGTGACGGCATCGCAGACTACGCCCGGCTCGCGCCTCTCAAAGCGAAGCTGCTGGCCGTCCGCGAACAGCGGGTCAGGCCCGGTCGCGACGGCAAGGCGCTCACCGACTGGAACGGGCTGATGATCGCGGCACTTGCCGAAGCGGGCCGCTCGCTTCAACGGCCTGACTGGATCGACGCAGCGGCCAAAGCCTTCGCACATTTCGTCGAGGCCAGCCAGCACGGCCGCCTGCCGCATTCCATGCTCAGCTCAAAGAAGCTCTTTCCCGCACTGTCCAGCGATTATGCCGCCATGACCAACGCGGCGATCGCGCTGTTCGAGGCGACTGGCGATCCGGCCTATTCGGGCCGCGCCAGGCAGTTCATCAGCGAGCTCAACCGCTGGCATCTGGACGGCGACAAGACCGGCTATTGGCTGACGGCGTCGGACAGCGGCGACGTCCCGATCCGCATCCGCGGCGATGTCGATGAGGCGATCCCTTCGGCGACAAGCCAGATCATCGAAGCCCTTGTGCGGCTGTCCTCGCTGACGGGCGATCCCGAACTCTGGGAGAAGGCCTGGACGACCGCCGAACACGCGATGGGCCGAGCCGCGCAGCAGGCCTACGGCCACGCTGGCATCGTCAACGCCTGCGCGCTGGCGCTCGAGCCGCTGAAGCTGGTTATTATAGACAGGCCAGAGTCTCCAAGCCTCGTTCCGGCTGCGAATCGGAATCCCGACCCGCGCCGTATCGACATCGTCGTGCCGATCGGTTCGGAGGCGAATCGAGCGCTGTTGCCGGGCGGCGTGCTGCCGGCGACCGACAAGACGGGCGCCTGGTTCTGCACTGGCCAGGTGTGCCTGCCGGTGGTGACGGATGCGAAGGAGTTGGAGAAGCTGTTGCGGCGATAGCGCCTTCCCTTCTCCCCTTGTGGGAGAAGGTGGATCGGCGCGCAGCGCCGAGACGGAATGAGGGGTGTTCCAGCGGAGTGAGGCGCCGGCTTTCCCTGGAGCACCCCTCATCCGTCGCCTTCGGCGACACCTTCTCCCACAAGGGGAGAAGGTGGAGGTCGCACCCAATCACGTATTCATCGAATCGAAGAAGTCCGCGTTGGTCTTGGTCTGCTTGAGCTTGTCGATGAGGAACTCGATCGCGTC
>RXJA01000303.1 GCA_003963455.1 Hyphomicrobiales bacterium | reverse complement strand
GAGCACGGCCAGGAACAGGAAGAACAGGCCCCAGCGGAAGGTCAGCTTGCGCCAGCCCTCGGCATCGAGCTGGAAGGCGGAATCGAAGACGTAGCCGAGCAGCGACCGGCCGAACAGAAGCCCGCCCAGCAGCGTCACGCCGAACAGCGAATTGATGATCGTCGGCTTCATGAAGGCGAAGGTCTTGTCCTGCAGATAAAGCGCCAGCGCGCCGAAGACGAAGACCACGATCGCCGAGACCAGCGGCATCAGCGGCAGGCTGCGCGTCAGCGCCCAGGAAGCACTCAGCGACAGCGCGGTCGCGACCATGAAGAAGGCGGTGGCGATCAGGATCGGCTCGCCGAGATGGGTGAGCACCGGGAATTTTTCAGCCAGCCACTCGCCGCGGATGGTGGTGAAGAAGAACACCAGGCCCGGACCCAGTTCGAGCAGGAACTTCAAGCCGGGGTTCATCGGCTTGCGGCGTGGATCGGACGGGTCGCGTTCGAGGATGTTCATAAAAGTCCTTCTTGCGCATGATCTGGCCGAAAAGCGGGCGGCCTTTCAAGATCACGTCTTTGTTCAGGCCACGCCGGCGATTGCTCTCGCGAATTCGCTGGCGGAAAACGGTTCGAGGTCGTCGACCTGCTCGCCGACGCCGATGAAATAGACCGGCAGCCGGTGCTTGGCGGCGATCGCCACCAGAATACCGCCGCGCGCCGTGCCGTCCAGCTTGGTCATGACCAGGCCGTTGACGCCGGCGACGTTGCGGAAGATCTCGACCTGGTTCAGCGCGTTCTGGCCGGTGGTGGCGTCGACCGTCTGCAGCACCGTGTGCGGCGCTTCCGGATCGAGCTTGCCCAGCACGCGCACGATCTTCTCCAGCTCCGACATCAGCTCGGTCTTGTTCTGCAACCGGCCGGCCGTGTCGATGATCAAAACGTCGGAGCCGGCCTCCTTCGCCTTCTCGAAGGCGTCATAGGCCAGGCCCGCCGCATCGGCACCGAGCTTGGAGGCGATGACGGGCGATTTGGTGCGCTCGCCCCAGATCTTGAGCTGCTCGATCGCCGCGGCGCGGAAGGTGTCGCCGGCGGCGAGCATCACTTTCAGCCCGCCATCGGTGAGCTTGGCAGCCAGTTTGCCGATCGTGGTGGTCTTGCCGGTGCCGTTGACGCCGACGACCAGGATGACATGCGGCTTGTGGCTGAGGTCGAGCTCGAGCGGCTTTGCCACCGGGGTCAGCACCTTCTCCACCTCCGCCGCCATCACGGCGCGGACTTCCGTGTCGGAGACGTCGCGGCCATAGCGGCTGGAGGCGAGCGAATCGGTGACGCGCAATGCCGTCTCGACACCGAGATCGGCGCGGATCAGCACGTCCTCCAGATCCTGCAGCGTGTCCTCGTCCAGCTTGCGCTTGGTGAAGACGCCGGCGATGTTGCCGGTGAGCTCGCGCGAGGAGCGGGCGAGCCCTTCACGCATGCGCTGGAACCAAGAGCGCCGCGGCGCCGGCTCGGGCGCCTTTTGCGGCTCTGCCTTCTGCTCGACCTTTTTGGCGACCGTTACCTTGCCGGCGGAGGGGCCAGCGGAGGGCGCGGGCCTTGGTTGAGGCGCCTCCACTTCCCCATCGAGAAGACGGTCCGGCGTTGGCGCGGCTTCAGTCTCCGGGGCAATCTCGGCACGAACCGGCTCAGGCTCGATGGGCGCAGGCTGGCGAATGGGAGGCAGGACTTCGGCCGGCGGGATTTCGGGGGTGGGCGCCTCGACGGGAATTTCCGGCGCCGGCGCGGGTATTTCGACCGGTGCGGGTGCCGGCTGAGGCTCCGGCCGCGACGGCTCGATCTCCGGCTCGGCCGGGGCGGGCGGCACTTCCTGCGGCTTTGGCTCTGGCTGGGGAGCGGCTGGCGGCGTCGGCACTTCCTCAGGCGCCGGTGGCTCGGGTGTCTCCGGCTCGGGCTGCGGCTCTTCTTCCGGTTCAGGCTCCGGCAGCGGTTCCGGCTCGGTGGGAACGATCGGCTCTGGCGTCGGTGGAACGGTCGGAGCGGGCTCGGGCTTCGGCTCTTCAGGCGGTGCGGGAGCAAGCTCGACAGCGGGTTGGCTCGCCGGCGCGGTCTCCGCCACCGGTTCCTGCTCGCGCGCCGAAACCTCCGCTGCAGCCTGCCCGGTCTCCGGCTTCAGCGCCTCCAGCTGATCCCATTTGATCGGCGGCAGCGGGGCTGTCTCGTCGACGCGCTCCTCGACAACCTCTTTCTTGCCGAACGAAAATATCTTCTTGAAGAAACCAGCCATGCGTCTCGCAGTCTCAGGCGGCTTGCGCGGCAAGCGGGGCCGCAATCAGTCGGGCACCGTCATGGCCGGTGACCACGGCGTCGACGATTTCCCCGGGCGCGCCGGTGTCGATCGCGGCCAACGTAAAGCCTTCGGTGCGGCCGAGCCCGTCACGCTCGACCAGGATCGATTGCCGCGTGCCGGCAAGCGACGACAGGTGCCGGCGATAGGCGGCCTCGCCGGCGGCGCGCAGCCTTGCGGCGCGCGCCTTCACCACTTCGCGGCGGACCTGCGGCATGCGTGCGGCTGGCGTGCCTTCGCGCGGCGAGAACGGGAAGACGTGGAGATGCGTCAGGCCGCATTCCTCGACGATCTTCTCCGAGTTCTCGAACATCGCCTCGGTCTCGGTCGGGAAGCCGGCGATGATGTCGGCGCCGAAGACGATGCCGGGGCGCAGCTTGCGCACGTCCTCGCAGAAGCGG
>RXJA01000053.1 GCA_003963455.1 Hyphomicrobiales bacterium | reverse complement strand
GACGGCACTCGACACTGGGCTATCTCAGCCCCGTCGAGTTCGAGGAACAAGCTATGCTAGCTTAACTGCGTGTCCGAAAAACCGGCAGCAGGCCAGGAATCACTCATGTGGGACGGTCGCTCTGTTCTCGCCCAAGACTAAGGCCACCAGTTTCCCGCGCTTCTATCAGGGCCTCAGCGCCTCCCGGCTTTCGGGATGAAATTCCTTCGGTTATCTCCAAGCCGTAGTCGCGACGCGGCAATCCTGTTTGCCGCAAAATCGTGGTTGGACATACGAGACATCCTGCAGGGCGTCTGCTCATCGACCTGAGCGACCGCGCCTCAGGCGACCAGTAAGCTGAACCGCCGTTGGTGCGCTCGCCTAAAAAGCAAGCCCAGTTCATAATTAGCTGAACCTTTCCACATTCTGCAGTTGTAAACGGCCATGCCTCATTTCTTTTTCGATATCTGCGATACCGGAGATGTCTATCACGATGCACGCGGAGTGCTGCTTCCCGGCACTGAGTCAGCCAAAGAAAGGGCGCTCGAAATGGTCCGTAAACTAGTGGCCGGGCCGCCTCCCACTAAATACCGGGAGCTAGTGTGCACAGTCCGCGACATGAACCACAGTCAGATAATGCAGATCAGAATTGAATTCGGAACGCCGGTTGTTATCTCTAAAATTTCAGACTGACTCGGCCGCAAAGTGCCGGCCCTCTGTCGGTGTGGTTCTATCATTCTCTGCGCAGCGAGGAGTTGCCAGCGGTCTGTATCGATGCTCGCCCACGCCAATCGCCCCATGATGGGAGCCTCACGGGACGAGCCTTCAATCCCTGCGGTGACAGGCGGCGGGAGAGCCATGATCCCTGCATGTCCCAATGGAGTTTGACCGTTGGCAGCAAATTCAAGCGCCAAGGTGCAAGCGCTACTTGCGCCGACCGGGTGATCGCTGCTTTACGGCACCTCGGATAAAGGAAGACCGGCCCGGCTTGCCGCCATGCTGAGATGCTTGCGCATGTAGTATCTCGCGCCATCCGGATCGCGCATGGCGATCGCCTGCAGGATATGATCATGCTCCTGCACGGCAATCAGCAAATTGCCTCGCCGGCCTGCGATCAAACGCTGGCTTTCCAACAGTACGCTGGCGAAGGTCTGGTGCATGTCCACCAGCAGCTTGTTACGCCCAATGCTCATGACGAGGTGATGGAAATCGAAATCGGCCTGCACATAGGCCATGAGGTCTTCCGCCAATGCCGCCTTGCGGAAGGCAACAATCGTTCCCCTCAGCGTCTCGATCTCGTCGCCGGTGTGGCTGATGGCAGCGAGTTCGGCTGCATAACTTTCGACAACGTATCGAAACTGATAGACCTCGGTCAAGGGGTAGCGCGCCGCGAAACGCCATGAAGGGGTGGCGGGCGTTTCGGTAGGATCCGCGCACAGGAAGCCTCGGCCATTCTCTTTCGGCACGATTTCGCCAAGCGTGGCAAGAATGGACAAGGCCTCGCGCAGTGTCGCACGGCTAACGTTCAGCGCGCGTGCCAAATCGCGCTGCGGCGGCAGGAGATCGCCCGGCCGCAGCTCGTCATGGATCATCGATCGCACCGCAGCGATGGTGGCCTGTGCTACGTTGCCGCCATGATCCGGGCGCTTGTACTGCTGCCCTGGCGCTTGGGATCGCGCCTCCTGCCCGTCCTGCTCAGAATCCAATATAGTCACAGCCTTTCCAGTCACAACCGAGATTAGTTCCGGAGCGTCCCGTGGCTACGCGGAAAACGATCGGCCGGACAACCGTGACAGGGTTCTAGACCAACTCGACGCAGGATGAAACTGCGGGGCCAGCCACATTCACAGCATGACGTCGCCGCCGTTGGGGTTCATGGTCGCGCCGATGTAGTAAGCGCCCTCCTCCGACGCCAAAAGCACGGCCGTCGGCGCGATCTCGTCCACATGGCCGGCACGGCCGATCGGCAGCTCGCCGAGCTTGCGCTTCTTCCATTCCTCCGGCAGCGCCTTGAACAGCTCCGTCTCGATAGGGCCCGGGCAGATAGCATTCACGGTGATCCCATCTCGTGCGACCTCATAAGCGAGCGAGCGTGTAAAACCGATGACCCCCGCTTTGGCAGCAGCATAGTGGGCCATTTCGGGCGCTCCCTTGTGGCCGAGCTGCGAGGCGATATTGATGATGCGCCCGAACTTGCGAGCAATCATGGGCTTCAGCACCGCACGCGTGCAGAGGAAGACGCTACGCAGATTCACGGCCATCATCTGGTCCCACATGGCCGTGCCCATTTCGGCCACGACCGACGTGGTGTCGATGCCGGCATTGTTCACCAGTATGTCGATCCGGCCGAGCGCGCCTTCCACCTTCCTGACGGCGGCCTCGACCTGCGCCTCGTCGCTGACATCGGCCGCGACGGCAAACGTCTTCACGCCGAACGGTGCAAGCTCGGCGGTACGTGCTTCGGCCGCCTCGATCTTCAGGTCGAGAACAGCCACATCCGCGCCCTCGCGGGCGAAAGCCGTTGCAATCGCCCCGCCGATACCGCGTGCGCCACCGGTGACCAGTGCTTTCTTTCCTGCGAGACGTCCTGACATGCTTGGTTTCCTGATCCTCAACTATTGGAGCGATGGGGCGACGCCACCGGGCGCGGCGCGGCCGAGGATGCGCTCGGCTTCCTTCATGAATACGTTGAAAGTGTCGGACGCTTGCACCGAAGCGGCGACCTCCTCATGGCGGAAGCAATGTACTGTGTGCCGTTCGCCGACCGTTTCGGCCGGCGGCATCTCATGGCGGCAGCGGTCGATGACGAAGGGGCAGCGCGACGCGAGGAAGCACCCTTTCGGCAGGTTGATCGGGCTCGGTATCTCGCCCTTGAGGCTGACGCTGCTTTCGATCTTCAAGTGCGGATGGGGCAGCATGACCGACGACAGCAGGCCGCTGGAATAGGGGTGCTGCGGGCGATTAAAGACCGTCTCGGCGCTGCCCTGCTCCACGATCATGCCTAGATACATCACCGCGACGCGGTGGCTGATGAAGCGCACCGTGGACAGGTCGTGGGAGATGAACAGGTAGGCGGTGTTGCGCTCGTTCTGGATGCGCCGCAGGAGGTCGATGATCTCGGCGCGCGCCGTTGGGTCGAGCGCGGAAGTTGGTTCGTCGAGGACGACCAGTTCCGGCTCCGTGACCATCGCACGCGCTATGCCGACACGCTGCTGTTGTCCGGAGGACAGCTCGGAAGGATAGGCGTCCAGCAGATCCGGGTTCAACCGCACCAGCCGCAAAGCATCGACAGTCCGGCGGCGCCTTGTTTCGCGGTCGAGCTTGAGCGGCAAAAGCGGCTCGCTGATCGTGTCGCCGATCTTCATGCGCGGATCGAGCGACTCGTTGGGCTCCTGGAATACGAGCTGAATCTTGCCTGCCAGTTTGGCCTTGTGCTGCTGGCGCTGTGCGAGGTCGGTGCCGCGAAACCGGATGGTTCCGGCGGTCGGCTCGATCAGGCCGACGATGCAGCGGCCGACCGTGGTCTTGCCCGAACCGCTCTCGCCTACAAGCCCGAGGGTCTCGCCGGGCTCGACGGTCAGACTGACGCCGTTGATCGCCTGCACCACCTGCTTTGCGCCGGCAATGGGGAAGCGCTTGTAGAGATTGTCGATAGTCAGGACCGCGCTCATGCATGCCTCACGGGGAAAAAGCAGCGGACGAAGTGCCCGGGTCCGATCTCAGTGAAAGGCGGCCGCTGCGTGCGGCAAACCGGCTGAGCAATAGGACAGCGATCGGCATATTGACAGCCGGCATTTCTTTCGCGTCGCCTGCCGGTGTCCGGCACACTCCAGCTATCGCGCAGCTTGGGGCTATGTGAGAAGGCCGCAAGCAGCATCAGCGTGTATGGATGCGCCGGCTCCAGGAAGAGCGGTTCGCGCGCGGCAATCTCGACGATCTCGCCTGAGAAAAGCACGGCGATGCGATCGCAGAAATGCGCGGTGATGCCGACGTCGCGGCTGATGAACAGCATTGCGCTGCCATGGTCGGCCGCAAGCTTGGCGAGCAGTGCCAAGATCTGCGCCTGCATGGTGACGTCGAGGCCGCTGGTCGCGTCGTCGGAAATGACGAAAGCGGGGCTGCAGATGAGGGCCATGGCAATGACCACGCGCTGCGCCATGCCGCCGGACAATTCGTGCGGATAGGCGTCCATGCGCCGCTCTGGGTCCGGTATCTGTACCTCGCGGAGGATCTCCAGCGCCATACAGCGCGCCTCTTTGCCTCCGACGCCGAGATGGATTTTCGCCATCGAAGCGATCTGGTCGCCGACCTTGAGCAGAGGGTTGAGTTCGGCGCGCGGATTGGGCACCACGACCGAGAGCCGGTGGCCGCGAAGACGTCGGAGTTCGGATTCGGACAGGCCGAGGATTTGCCGACCCTCGAAATGGACTTCGCCCCCGGCAATGCGGCCCGGCGACGGCGGCAGGCCGAGGATCGAACGGGCAAGCGTTGTCTTGCCCGCGCCGCTCTCGCCTACCAGGCCAACGATCTCGCCCGGCTGCACGGCGAGGTTGATGCCCTTCAATACGGCCTTCGGCTCGGCATCACCCGAGGGGAATGTGACGCGCAGATTTCTGATATCGATCAGAGTCGCATTGCCCGCATCGCCGGCGGCGTTTTGCGTCTTGCTTATGACTTCCGCTTCACCCAACGACATTCTCACTAGTTGCTGATACGCGGGTCGAGCAGGAAGTAGATCAGATCGACCACGATATAGACGATGAGGGAGAAGACGGCGGAGAAGAGCACAAAACCCAGAACCGGATAGATATCCGAGTTGAGCACGCCCTGCACCGCGTACTGCCCTGCCCCGCCCCATGAAAACACGATCTCGACGAGCACGGCGCCCCCAATTAGGAAGCCGTAGAGCACGCTGATGATGGTCACGATGGACGGTAGAGCGTTGCGCAAGGCATGACGCACGACAAGGTTCTGCGGCACTCCGCAAAGCACCTCGTAGCGGCTGAAATCGGACTCCAGCATCTTGTCCATCGTTGCTTGGGTCATCTTCAAGATCGGGCCGGCATTGAGCAGCCCCAGCGTCAGAACCGGCAGGGCCAAGTGCGCACACGCAGACCAGAATGCCTCGAGGTCGCCCGCCAGCAGCGCGTCGATCGTTAGCGCGCCCGTCACTGGAACAGGCGGAATAACGATCATATCGATCCGTCCGAGCGGCGCGGGTGCCCAGCCGAGCACGGTATAGAAGATGAAGATGAGAACCAGAGCGAACCAGAAGTCCGGCAACGCACCGGCACTGAGGCCGTAGAGATCCGCAAGGCGCGCCACCCAGCCGTTCGGCTTGCGCGCCGCATATACACCCAGTGTAACCCCGACGACGATGGCCAGAAGCAATGAAAGCGTGACGAGTTCGAGGGTGGCCGGGAAGCGCTGAAGCAGATCCTCAAGCACTGGCCTCGTCGTCTGCCAGGAGGTCCCCAGGTCGCCATGCAAGAGATTGCGCACATAGATCAGGAACTGCATGTAGAGAGGCTGGTCGAGCCCGAGCTGCTGACGCAGTGAGGCGATGGCCGAAGGCGTCGCCGTGGGGCCGAGCATCAGCACAGCGGGGTCACCCGGAATGCTCTTCACCAGCAGGAAGCTCACGAGCACGATGCCCAGCAACTGTGGGATGACGAAAATCAGGCGCTTGGCGAGATAGGCGAGGATGCGCATCAGGCCCCCTCCGCCGGCAGGTCGGCGCGACGCGAATGCTCGCGCGCATCGCTCAGCAGCTGCCGGCGCTTGGACGGATCGGCTATGACCTCTATGGAGGCACCGACCAGCGAGAAGCTGAATACGGTGATCGCGAGCATAGCGCCCGGGAACATGGAAGGCCACCATTGGCCGGTCACCACGTTTTGAAAGCCCATGGCGATCATGCTGCCCCATTCAGGTGTCGGGGCCCGTACGCCGGCACCAACGAAGGACAGCGCCGAGGTCAGCAGGACGCCCCAGCCGACATTGACGGATAGCTGCGCCAGCACTGGCGCCATAGCGTTGGGGATGATGTGGCGCACAATGGTTTGCATGTCCGAAAGGCCATTGACCTGCGAGGCCTCAACATAGCGCATGGAGCGGATGCTGAGCACCTGCGAGCGCATGAGACGCAGGTAGATCGGCGCATTGACGAAGGCGATGGCCAGCACCACGGTCTGGATGCTCTGGCCGAGGCTGGCAACCAAGGCGATGGCGAACACGAAAACGGGAAAGGCCTGCAGCACGTCGGCCGCGCGCATGACGGCGAAGGATAGCCACACGCGAATGCCGCGCCCGCTGCTGTAGAAGCCAACGACCGCACCGACCGAGCCGCCGACCAGCGCCGACAGAAGCGTGCCCAGTACAGCGATCGTCAGGTCGATGCGCGGCGCGTAGATGGACCGACTGAAAATATCCATGCCGACATTGTCCGTGCCAAAGAGATGGGCGGCATCCGGCGGCTGCAGGAAGCTGACGGAATCCGCCTCGGTCGGCGAATAGGGTGTGATGGCCGGCGCGAAGATCGCCAGCAGGGTGATCGCGATGACGATCAGATAGCCGATAGCAAATCTCGGCCGGATGACCGCCAGCCTCACGAGAAGGCGAAGCTTCGAAGACATCTAAAATCTTTCCAATACTCGAACTTGTCCCCGGAGGTTACACCCGGGGACAAGCCCCCATCAGCCGCGACTGAAATCCTGGAACCGCAAGTTGTTGGACGTGTAATAGGTATAGCCCTTGAGGGCCGCCTTACGCGCCAGAGTGTATTTGGGATAGGCGATGAAGCCCCAGGGCGCCTCGTCCATGAGCGTTTTCTGAACTTCCGTGTACTTCTGCTTGCGGACGTTGTCGTCCAGCGTGGCAAGGCCGTCCTTGATCATCTGATCGACGTTCTTGTTGTCGTAGTTAGAATAGTTCACGTAGCTTTCGGAATTGAAGTAGAGGTAGGTCGAGTAGCCCGGATCCGGCGTCCACGGCGAGTCCAGATAGAAGATCATCGGCTTGGCGCGCTTGGTGACGTTCTCGTAGAACACGCCGGCCGGCAGCTTCTCCAGCGTCAGCTCCACGCCGATCTGCTTCAGCGCGGTCTGGATCAACAGTGCTATCGGCTCCTGCGTGGGATCGCCGGCGTTGTAGGACAAGGTGGTCGCCAGGTTCTTGGCGCCGGCCTTGGCCAGAAGCTCCTTGGCCTTGGCAAGATCATAGGCGTAGGTGAAGAAGCTTTGGTCCGCCATCGGGTAGATATACGGCATCGGAGCCTTCTGCTCGTCGGCATAGCCGTAGTAGATAGTGCGGATGATCTCGTCGCGCGGGATGGCGAGGTTGATGGCGCGGCGCACGTCTACATTATCGAACGGAGCGATCTTGGAGTTGAGCTCCAGCCAGATCATGTAGGACGAGTTGACAGCATCCACGGCCACGTTCGGCTGCTTCTTCAGCGCCTCGAGTTCGCGCGGCTGCAGGAACTGTGCGATATCGACCGCCCCGCCCTGCAGCAGCGAGAAACGACTGGCCGACTGCGGCACTTCGCGCATGATGACGCGCTTCATGAAGGGCTTCTCGCCCCAGTAGTCGTCGCGCGCCTCGAATACGGCTTGTTGGCCGCGCACGAGCTGGGCAAGGCGATAGGGCCCGAACCCGGCGCTATCGTTCTTGAGGAAATTGACCGCCCACGGGTCGTCGGAGCCACCGGCTTCAGCGCACTTGGTGGCGTCGTAGATCGGGTTGGCCAAGTTGCACTGCTGCTTGAGAAGCAACGGATTTGGCTTGTCGAGGCTGAAGGAAATCGCATGATCTCCTTCCACCTTGATCTGGTCAGGCGTCTTGAGACCGAGCACCGCTGTCTGGAACAGGCCTTGCCCCTTGAGGTTGAACTTGCGGTCCCAGGTCCATTTCACGTCCTTCGACGTGAACTTGTTGCCCCAGTTGGAGACGACACCCTCGCGCAGCTTGAAGGTCGCCTTGCGTCCATCGGGCGCCACTTCCCAGCTCTCCGCCAGACGACCGCGCAAGGCGAGATTGTTCGGCTTGTCGGTATGGACGTCCGTGTCTTCGCGCAGAACGCCCGGTGCGTTCGGGTCTTCCATCTTCTCGTAGCCGAGCATGTATTCGTAGAGCGCGCCGAGCGAATCGATGGAGCCCAGGCTGACGTCGAACTCGATATCAAGGCCCTGGGGCGTTGCTGGTGCCGCGATGACCAAGGTGCTGTTGGCATCCTGAGCAAGCGCCTCTCCGAAGCGGCTTGTGGAGGAAAGAAGCGCTGCGCCACCAACCGCAGCAGTCGTTTTCAGGAACTGCCGGCGCGTCGGCGCCAACTGAATTCGAGTAAAATTCTCAGCCATCTCTGTTCCCCTTTTGATCGCGCGGAGTCGCGCCGTTACCCGATCGCTTTTTGGCCAGACCAACAGGTATAAATGACATTAATGTCTAAATTGGCCTGACCGTCAACTCCCAAAATTGCGGAAATTTTAGGCATTTTGTGCATTTTGAAAAGGCTTCTTGATTTTTTGGTCTGACCAACATATTCAACACCGGAAACTCGCGTGAGGGAGCGAAATGCCGAAAATCTGTCTGATCACAACGGGGGGGACGATTGCATCCAAGCTGGAGCCCGAGACCGGAGACGTAACGGCAAGCGTTACCGGACCTGAGTTGAGAGCGATGCTGCACGACCCCCTCGATGGCATCGAGATCACCATCGATGAATTCTCCAATGTCGGCAGCTATGCCATTGACCTGCCGTTGGGTTTTTCACTGGCCCAGCACATCTCGCAGCGTCTCGACGAGGGCTTCGATGGAGTGGTGGTGACCCACGGCACCGACACGATGGAGGAGACCGCCTTCATGGCCGACCTCCTGGTCCGTTCCGACAAGCCGATCGTCTTCACCGGCGCGCAGCACGCAGCCGATGAACCGAACCCGGACGGCCCGCGCAACATAACGGACTCGCTCCGGCTGGCTGCTTCGGGCGCAGCCCGCGGCTTGGGCGCGGTGATCTGTTTCGAGCAGGAATTCCATGCCGCGCGGGACGTTACAAAGTCCCATACCTCGCGCACCGACACGTTCATCTCGCACGAACACGGCAAGCTCGGCGAAGTGGACGGCGACCGCGTCGTGCTTCATCGCCGGCCGATCCTGAGGCGCAGCTATGAAGCGAAGGGAGTGGTAGCCGACGTGGAACTCGTCAAACTGGCGATGGGTATTAGCGACCGCTATCTGCGCTTTGCAGCCGACAATGGTGCCAAGGCCATCATTCTGGAAGGCTTCGGTCGCGGCAATGCTCCGCCGTCGGTAACGGCCACCGCGACGGCGCTCGTAAAAAGGGGATTGCCTGTTATCATGACAAGCCGCTGTCAGCGAGGCCGCGTCAAGGCGATCTACGGCAATGGCGGCGGCAAGACACTGTCGGACGGGGGCGTGATTTTCGCCGGCGATCTGAGCGGACAGAAGGCCCGCGTGCTCGTTTCGGTGCTGCTCGGAATGGGACTTTCCGGCAAGCGCCTGCGCGAAGAGATCGAGTACTTCGCAGGGTAAGGCGCACGGCGGTCATTCCGGTGTCAGCCGCCGCGCAGTCCTGTACATCGCCTGCTCCGCAGATCGGGAAAAGCAACATGTCAGAAAAGAAGCACCGAATCGCAGTCATCCCCGGCGACGGGATCGGCAAGGAAGTCGTCCCCGAGGGTCTTCGGGTCCTGGACGCGGCGGCAAGTCGTTTCGGCCTTGACCTGCAGTTCGACCACTTCGACTTTGCGTCGTGTGACTACTACGCCAAGCATGGCCGCATGATGCCGGAGGACTGGAAGTCCAGGATCGAAACCCACGATGCGATTTTCTTCGGCGCGGTCGGCTGGCCGGCAACGGTTCCCGACCATATTTCGCTTTGGGGATCTCTGCTGCAGTTCCGGCGCGAATTCGACCAGTACGTCAATCTGCGCCCGGTTCGGCTGATGCCGGGAGTGCCCTCGCCGCTTGCCAACCGCAAGCCTGGCGACATCGATTTCTACATCGTGCGGGAAAATACCGAGGGCGAATATTCCTCCATCGGCGGTAAAATGTACCTGGGCACGGAGCGCGAGATCGTCATCCAGGAAACCGTGATGTCGCGCGTGGGCGTCGATCGCATACTGCGCTATGCGTTCGACCTGGCGCGGAGACGCCCGCGCAAGCACCTCACCTCAGCTACCAAGTCCAACGGCATTTCGATCACCATGCCGTACTGGGACGAGCGCGTGGAGGCGATGGCCGCAAATTATCCGGACGTTTCCTGGGACAAGTACCACATCGATATTCTGACTGCTCATTTCGTGCTCAATCCCGACCGTTTCGACGTTGTCGTGGCATCCAATCTTTTCGGCGACATTCTCTCCGACCTCGGACCTGCCTGCACCGGCACCATCGGCATTGCGCCGTCGGCGAACATCAATCCCGAGGGCCGGTTCCCCTCGCTCTTCGAGCCTGTGCACGGTTCGGCTCCTGATATTGCCGGCAAAGGCATCGCCAATCCCATCGGCCAGATATGGACTGCGGCCATGATGCTCGACCACCTCGGTCATGAAGAGGCCAGCCGCGCAATCGTGAAGGCCATAGAGGCCGTGCTGAGGAACGAGGCCACCCGTACCCGGGATCTCGGCGGCAGGGCCAATACCGTCACCTGCGGCAAAGCGGTGGCAGCCGCGCTCGAAGCATAAGGATCACCGCATGCGCATCGTCGACATAAGGGAAAAGACGGTCTCGATCGCCTCGCCCATCGCCAACGCCTATATCGACTTCTCCAAAATGACGTGCTCGGCCGTGGCGGTGATCACCGACGTGATGCGGGACGGCAAGCCGCTTGTAGGTTACGGCTTCAACTCGAACGGACGCTACGGTCAGGGCGCGCTGATGCGCGACCGCTTCTTGGCACGCGTTCTGGAAGCCGACCCGAAAACGCTGATCGACCACGAGAACGACAATCTCGACCCCTTCGCCATCTGGAAGACGCTGATGACCAACGAGAAGCCCGGCGGCCATGGCGAACGGTCCGTGGCGGTAGGCACCATCGACATGGCCGTCTGGGATGCAGTCGCCAAGATCGCGGGCGTACCCCTGTGGAGACTTCTGGCCGACCGCTACAGGAACGGCATCGCCGATGAGAGGGTTTGGGTCTACGCGGCCGGCGGCTACTATTACCCGGGCAAGGATCACTCCAAGTTGCAGGCGGAGATGCGCGGCTATCTCGACCGGGGCTACAGGGTCGTCAAGATGAAGATCGGCGCGGTCCCGCTGGAGGAAGACCTGCGCCGCATTGAAGCGGTGCTCGACGTCGTGGGCGACGGCAGCCATCTTGCCGTGGACGCCAACGGCAGCTTCGATGTTGAGACTGCGATCGCCTACGCCAAGGCGATGCGCCCTTACGGTCTGTTCTGGTATGAGGAAGCCGGCGACCCGCTGGACTATGCGTTGCAGGCTGAACTCGCCGCCCACTATGACGGACCAATGGCCACGGGCGAGAACCTGTTTTCGCATCAGGAAGCGCGCAACCTGTTGCGTTATGGCGGCATGCGGCCCGACCGGGACTATCTGCAGTTCGACTGTGCCCTCTCCTACGGCCTGGTGGAGTATCTGCGCACGCTGGAGGTTATGAAATCGCTGGGATGGTCTTCCCGGCGCGTTGTGCCTCACGGCGGGCATCAGATGTCGCTCAACATTGCCGCCGGACTGCATCTGGGCGGCAACGAATCCTACCCGGATGTATTCCAGCCCTTCGGCGGCTTCGCCGACGACATTGCCGTTGAAGGCGGCTACGTCAGGCTGCCCGATACGCCTGGTGTGGGCTTCGAGAAGAAGGCGGAACTCTATAGGCTGTTTCGCCAGCTGCACTAAGGGCGGTTCGGCGTCTGGTAGAACCGCCGACCCGCCCTAACTATTTGTTTTGCGCATTTCCGGACGGGAAACCGTTACTTGGTGTCGCAGAAATGCGGCCGAAACGAGCAGATAAAGCGGGATATCGACTTCCATTACCTGCGTCCAGCTCTGCCCGGGCCGTCGGCGACCGGCGGCGCAAAGTCAGTCGAAGGATAGGGGGCAGGCGTGTACATCCGGGCAAATTTCGATGAATGACGATCCGAGGCCGGGCCACAGCCTGCGCGGGCGCGTGCTTGCGGACGCGCCGCGGTTCCGTTTGCCCGATGGAGCCAAGCTGGCGGTATGGACTATCGTCAATGTCGAGAACTGGGTGCCGACCTCACCCATGCCGCGAACGGTGCTGCCGCCACCGATGGGAAAGCCGCTGCAGCCCGATATTCCGAACTGGGCCTGGTATGAATACGGTATGCGCCAAGGCTTCTGGCGCTTCCTTGCCACGTTGGAGAAGCGGCGGATCCGCGCGACCTTCGCGGTGAACGGCTCCGCCATTTCGGTCTATGAGCGCGCGTGCCGCGCCGCCGCCGACGCTGGCTGGGAATTCATGGGACATGGCTTCATCCAGCAGCCGATGCATTACGTGAGCGATCAGCGCCAGGCGATCGCGCAGACCGTGGAGGCTATCGCCAGATTGACCGGCCGCGCGCCGCGCGGGTGGGAGAGCCCGGGATTGACCGAAACCGACGAGACACTCGACCTGCTGTCGGAGGCGGGCATCGAATATGTCGCCGACTGGGTGCTGGACGACATGCCGGTCAGGCTCATGACCGCCAGCGGCGCGATGATGTCGGTGCCCTACACCGTGGAAATCAACGACGTGGTCATCACGGCCATCCAGCAGCATGCGTCCGACGAAATCTTTCGGCGCGGCAGGGATCAGTTCGACCGCCTCTATCTGGAGGGCGCGCAATCGCCGAAGGTCATGGCGATCTCCATCCATCCATATCTCACTGGCGCCCCGCACCGTATCCGCTATCTTGAGGAACTCTACGATTACATCGCCGGCCATGACGGCGTCGTCATGTGCACCGGAGGCGAGATCGTCGACTTCTGCAAAGACGATGAAACAACAGGCGTTAACCCCTGATGCCCAGGAATTCCCGCCAGCGGCGTGCGAGGTAATTGTGCTCCGGCATGATGGTGCTCCAGACGGCTATGCGCGACACACGCTCCTTATAGTCGCCGCCCTCGCGCCTCTCGCCCGCGCGCACCACGATCGGTGCCGCCAGCCCGGGAAGGTCTTGCGAGGCGGGCAGGCCGCCGTACCAGTAATTCCACTCCGCCGGCGACAGGCTTTGCTTCACCGGCTCGACGACCGACATGTAGTAGCCCTGCCGCGCCATGATGGCGCCCGGCACACCCTCCAGCCACCAGTTGAAGTAGGCGTAGGCCATCTCCTTCTTTTCCGGCGTCAGCGCCGCGGACAGGCTGAGCCCGCTGTGCCAGCCGCGATAGCCCTCGCGGGGTGCGGCATAGACAAGGTCGTGGCCCATCCCGCGAATCGCGTAGTAGGCTGGGGACCAGAGCGATCCCAGCACGCAGGTCGGCCCCGACATGAAACGTATGGAATCCTCGGACGAAACCCAGAGCCGAGAGAAATGGCCGGTCCGCTGGCGCGCAAGGAGTATGTCGAACAGCGCGTCGATCTCTTCGATCGACATGTTGCTGGGATCGTGCACGTCGACCAGCCCGGCCGACCGCGCCGCCAGCGCCAGTTCGACCGCGCTCGCAGCGGGGTCCTGGCTCAAAGTGCAGCGCCCATGCCAGCGCTCGTCGAGAAGCCAGGCCCAGCTCTCGGGCATGCCGAAGCCGAGGTTGCCGGCGACGTCCGGCATATAGGCGAAGGAATCGACGTTATAGGTTGTCGGCAGCATCGCGATCAGCGGTGTCGTCGCTGACCCGAGCATGGAATCCTCCTGCACGAAAAGCATGTCGGCCGGACGCGTGCCGTAGCTACGGACCTCGGTCTGTCCGGCCGCGGCTCGCGCCTCGGAGGCGAGGCTGTCGGACAGGCTGATCTGATCCCAGCGCCTGATCCGCGCCGTCTCGATCGGCTGGATCGAACCCGCCGTCCAAAGCAGGTCGAGCGAATGGAACCATTGATCATAGACGTCGTAAGTGGCGGGCGACATAATGCCCCGCCGCTGACAGCTCAGGCCGTCCAGAACCTCGAAATCGATCTTGAAGGGAAGATCCCGGGCGGCCTGTCGACGCAATTGTTCCGTCAGCGTGACCGACGTGCCGATAACCTTGAGGGTGCCTGGGCTCACGTATCAGTCCTCAGTGGATCGCGATCAGATAAGGCACGCTGCGCGGCGGCGGCAATTCCGAAAGCACGCGCAGCCGGGCCAGCGTCAGACGTTCCACGCGCGCCAGATGGTTGGACAGCAGGACTTGCGCCACATCGACGGAGCCGGTGCGAAGATGGTGCACGATCTGGCTGTATTCCCTCAAGGCGGGAAGGTCGTCGCGGATGGGAAAATGCTGCCGGAACAGCCTCGGCACGACCAGCGAGATCTGGTTTCGTCCTATCGAGCTCAGCATGCGGGCGTTGCGCAGGCCCGCATACATGGTCTGGAACATTTCGCTTTCGATTTCGTCCACCACGGTATTGTTTATGCTTGGGAACGATTCGATGGCCTTGTCGATCCGTGCGGCTAGCCCGGCAAGCCAACCGCGCGCGAGATTGTTTGCGACCTGTCCCAAAGCTCGCGGCTCCAGCACCTGTCTCATCTCCAGCGTCTCGCGTATGTCGCGCGCGGTCATCTGGCCGATGATCCAATGCGATTTGCGGTTCTTCTCGATCAGGCGACGATCCATCAGCCGCCACAGCACCTCGCGGGCGACGGTGCGGCTGACGCGATGGTAGTCGCCGAGCTCCTCCTCCTGGATTCTGTAGGTGCCGAACGGCATCGAGGCCATGACCGCGTCGCTGACTTCGGCGAATATCCGTTCCCAGGTGGCGCTGCGGCCGATGTCGTCCGACTGGGTGACCAGGATTTCGTGCAGGCGCCGCGACGACAGTGGCACCGGCTTTGCGGTGCCTACGACGTAACCCTGTCCGTCCGCGGCGCGGATGACCCCCGCCTCGCACAGCATGACCAGGGCGCGGCGCACTGGCGCCCGGCTGACACCGAGCTGGATGGCTATGCTTCCTTCCTTAAGGATCGACCCGGGCGGCAGCTCCGCCGTCTCGATCTTTCCTTCCAGCAGCTCCCTGATCGAGCTGTAGAGAAAGGAAGCGGCGCCGGTCGCCAATGGTGAAGGTTCCTCGGGCGGGGGCGCGCGCAACTTCGCGGCCGCTTCTCGTCGCGTCGGCTTAGGCAATTTTCCTGCATCGTGCTGCGATTTCATGAACCGGCTATCGGATACAATGTCTTTGTTGAGCGCGATGTGTTTGGGCGCTCTTGCCCCAAAAATACGCGAAACGCGCCCATTACGCTTCTGAAAAATGTGCATTGCATTCGAAGGACATTCTCCATTAGTCTCCCCTCAGGTAAGCGCTTGGCACACGCGTCTGGGCCGGCGACCATCCTGCAGAAGAAACAACAAGAGGGAACAGAGCCGTGAGCATCAAGCGCACCGTCAAATCCGGCACAGGCGAGGCCGGGATCACTCGCCGCAACGTCCTCAAGGGCGGCGCCGCAGCGCTCGGCGCGGCAGCCGGCTCCGGGATCATCGGCATGCCCGTCATCTGGGCGCAGAACATCAAGGACATCACGCTCAATCAAGTCGGACCGTCGTTTTCAGTTATTGCAGACATTGCCGAGAAAGCCAGCGCCGACCTCGGCTTCAAAGTCGTGGCGCAGACCGCCGAGACCGTGCAGCTGATGGCCAAGACCGTCAGCCAGCCGGAAACCATCGACATCGCCGACTACGAGTACTGGGGCCTGCAGAAAGGCTGGCGTTCGGGCAACCTGCAGCCGATCGACATCAGCAAGATCAAGGCCTGGTCGGCAATGACGCCGCTGATGCGGGACGGCAAGGGCTTCGACGGCAAGGACATGTCCCGCCAGGGCACGCTGCCGTTCAAGGTGCTCTACACCGACAGCGCCGACTCCAAGGATTTTGCCAAGGGCGCGACCGCGCTTGCGACCGTCATGCCGACCATCTTCAACGCCGACACGCTCGGCTTGCGCTCGGACCTGATCAAGCGCGAGGTGACGTCCTGGGCCGAATTGTTCAACCCTGAATTCAAGGGCAAGACCGCGCTGGTCAACATTCCCTCGATCGGCATCATGGACGCCGCCATGGCGCTCGAAGCGCGCGGCGACATGAAGTACGGCGACAAGGGCAACATGACGCGCGAGGAGATCGACAAGACCGTCGAGGTGCTGACGAAGCTCAAGAAGGACGGCCAGTTCCGCGCCTTCTGGTCGACCTTCGACGAGAGCGTCAACCTGATGGCCGCCGGCGAGGTGGTCATCCAGTCGATGTGGTCGCCGGCCGTCACGGCGGTCAAGTCGCGCGGCATCGAATGCGTCTACCAGGGCATGAAGGAAGGCTATCGCAGCTGGGGCCTGGGCATGGGCCTGATGCGCCACCTGAGCGGCCTGAAGCTCGACGCCGCCTATGAATACCTCAACTGGTACCTGTCGGGCTGGCAGGGCGCCTTCATCGCCCGGCAGGGCTATTACAGCGCCGTGCCCGAGACCGCCAAGGCCAACCTCAGCCCCAACGAGGTCGGCTACTGGTACGAGGGCAAGCCGGCGGCGGAAGACATCAAGGATCCGTACGGCGCCGTCATGGACAAGGCCGGCCACAGCCGCGACGGCGGCTCGTTCGAGCAGCGCATGGGCAACGTCGCCTGCTGGAACACGGTCATGGACGAGGACCGCTACATGATCCAGCGCTGGAACGATTTCATCTCGGCCTGACGCTGCTGCCATACCGGCGCACGGCCCCAGCCGCCGTACGCCGCCCCTTCCCCGCTTGCCGCGAAAGGACTGTCCATGTCGAGCCGATCGTCAGGATCGTCTTCGCCTCTGGCGCCGTATCTCCAGGTCACGCCGCTGGCCATCACCATGATCGCCATGGTCGGCATCCCGCTGGCCACCGTCGTCATGCTCAGCTTCTGGGAATCGGACGGAATATCGATCTATCCGGCCTTCACCTTCGACAACTATCGCGAGGTGCTGAGCTCTCCCGTCACCGTCAGCCTCTTCCTGAAGACGCTCAAATATGCCGCCATCACGCTGGTCGCGACGGTGCTGATCGGCTTCACCTGCTCATATTTCCTGGTCTTCCACGTGCGCAATTTGAAGTGGCAGATCGCGCTCTTCCTGCTGTGCACCATCCCGTTCTGGACCTCCAACACGATCCGCATGGTGAGTTGGATACCCTTCCTCGGCCGTGAGGGGCTGTTCAACAGTTTCCTCATCGAAGCCGGGATCGTGAAGGCACCGCTCGACATTCTGCTCTATTCCGACTTCGCAGTAGTCCTGACCTACATCCACCTTTACACGCTGTTCATGATCGTGCCGATCTTCAACAGCATGGCCAAGATCAACCCGAACCTGATCGAGGCCGCGCGCGACGCCGGCGCCAGTCCCTGGCAAATCCTGCGCGACATCATCATCCCGCTGACCAAGACCGGACTGGCGCTTGGCACCATATTCGTGGTGACGCTGGTGATGGGCGATTTCTTCGTGGTCCGCGTCATGAGCGGCGGCCAGAGCGCGTCGGTCGTGTCGGCGATGAAGAACGAGATCGACCAGCTCTACTACCCGCAGGCATCCGCAATGGCGGTGCTGCTGGTGGTCGTCGTCCTGCTGATGGTCTCGGCGGTCTTGCGGATCGTCGACATCCGCTCGGAACTGGCGCGGTAGGAGAGCAAGGATGGCGCATCAATCGACCCGGCGCGGCGCGGCCTTCTACCTGCTGGCGTTGTTTTTCGCGCTTTTCGTGGCCTTCCTCTATGGCCCGATGCTGATCATCTTCCTGCTCAGCTTCCAGGGCCCGACCGGCGGCCTGACCTTTCCCATGCGGGGGGTTTCCACGCACTGGTTCATCGACCTTTGGGCATCGAGCCGCTATGGCGATCTCGGCGGCGCTTTCTGGCGCTCGGTCCTGCTCGGCGTCCTGTCGATGCTGATCACGGCGGTCTGCTGCCTGTTCGCCGGCCTCGCCTTCCGGCGCAGGTTCTGGGGCGCGGGACCGCTGTTCTACCTGTCGATCATCAGCCTTGTGATTCCCGGCATCCTGCTGGGGCTCGGGATCAGCCAGTTGTTCCAGCTTCTCGGCTTCCGCCTGCATTGGTGGCTGTCGGCACTCGGAGCGCATCTGAGCTGGACGCTGCCGTTCGGCCTTCTGATCATGTTCGCGGTCCTCAACCGATTCGATGCCACCTGGGAAGAAGCCGCGCGCGATGCCGGAGCAAGGCCGTCGCAGATCCTCGCCTCCATCACCGTTCCGATCCTGTTTCCCGGGTTGATCGCCGTTGCCCTGTTCGGGTTCACGCTGAGCTATGACGAGCTGCCGCGTTCGCTGCTGACCGTTGGCGGCTCCAACACCCTGCCGATCGAAATCTCGAACATGACGACCAATGTCACGACGCCGGCGCTCTATGCCATTGGCACCGTGACCTCGGCGGTCAGCTTCCTGGTGATCACCGCCGCCTTCGTGGCCATCGCCGTCATCCAGAAAAGTCGCGCCAGGGCGCGCGGGGGAAAAGCCTGATGAGCAATGAAAGCCGCATCGACATCCGCAAGGTCACCAAGCTGTTCGGTGGCGCCAAGGCGGTGAACGAAGTCGACCTGACGATCGAAGGCGGCGCCTATTGCTGCATGATTGGCCCGTCGGGCTGCGGCAAGACGACCCTCCTGCGCATGATCGCCGGCCACGAGACGCCGTCCAGCGGCACCATCAGCATCGGCGGACAGGACGTGACGGCGCTGAAGACCGGCAGCCGCGGCACGGCGCTGATGTTCCAAAACTACGCGCTATTCCCGCACATGTCGCTGACCGACAATGTTGGCTTCAGCCTGAAGGTGCGGGGGTTTTCGGCCGACCAGCGCCGGACGGCGGCGCGCGAAATGCTCGACCGCGTGCAACTCCTGCATCTGGCGGACCGGGTGCCCTCGGAACTGTCCGGGGGCCAGCAGCAGCGCGTCGCCCTGGCGCGGGCGCTGATCACCAATCCGAAGGTGCTGCTGCTCGACGAGCCGCTGTCGGCACTCGACGAATTCCTGCGCCTGCGCATGCGCGTCGAGCTGAAGCGGCTGCAGAGCGAGCTCGGCATCACCTTCGTCCACGTCACGCACACCCAGCCGGAGGCGATCGCGCTGGCCGACCAGGTGGTGGTGATGGACCACGGCGTCGTCGAGCAGGCCGCCTCGCCGCGCGAGATCTACAACCGGCCGCATAGCCCCTATGTCGCCCGCTTCATGGGCGGCCAGAACGTGCTGGGCGGCAAGGTGGAAAAGCTGGACGGCAATGTCGCCGTCATCGCCGGGCCGGACGGCACCCGGTACGACCTGACCGACGCGGCCGGGCTGAAGGCCGGCGATGCGGTCAAATTCTCCGTCCGGCGCGACCGCATCGACCTGTCGGATGCGCGGTCCGAGGCACGCAACGCCACGAGCGGCAAGGTGATCAATATCGAGTACCAGGGAACCTTCGTGAAGGTCTCCCTCGATACCGGCCTGCGCGAGGAATTCATCGTCTATATGGACGACGCGGACTATTTCGCCGCGCCGAAGGAGGTCGGCCAGGAGGTCCGCGCCACATGGCAGCCGTGCCTCAACCATTTCCTGCGCGGCACCAATGATTCGGCGGGGATGCCGCATGAATAGCGACCGGCCGCGCAAAAGCCCGGAGACGCGGCATGCGGCCTTCGTCTTCCAAGTGCCCGACCTGACCTGGAGGCCATTCCCATGACGACCGTCATCAAGAACGGAACGCTGGTTACCGCCGATCGAAGCTGGAAGGCGGATATCCTTATCGAGGGCGAGCGCATCAGCGCGATCGGCGCGGACCTCAACGGCGACACGGTCGTCGATGCCGAGGGCGCCTATGTCATTCCCGGCGGCATCGATCCCCATACGCATCTTGAGATGCCCTTCATGGGCACCACGACCGCCGAGACGTTCGAAAGCGGCACGGCGGCGGCCGCCTCGGGCGGCACGACGATGATCGTGGACTTCGTGCTGCCGGGGGCCGACGGCTCGCTGGTCAACGCCGTCAAGGACTGGCACCGCAAGGCCGACGGCAACATCGCCATCGATGTCGGCTGGCACGTCGCGGTCACCGGCTGGAACGAGACGATCTGGCGCGAGATGGCCGAGGTCGTGAAGAGGGGAGTGAACTCCTTCAAGCACTTCATGGCCTACAAGGGCGCGCTGATGGTCGAGGACGACGAGATGTACGCCTCGTTCCGGCGCTGCGCCGAGCTCGGCGCCCTGCCGCTGGTCCATGCCGAGAACGGCGACATCATCGCCGAGCTGCAGAAGAAATTCATGGAAGCCGGGCAGATCGGCCCGGAGGGCCACGCCTATTCGCGGCCGCCCGAGGTGGAGGGCGAGGCGACCAACCGCGCGATCATGATCGCGGACGCCGCCGGCGTGCCGCTCTATGTCGTGCATGTGAGCTGCGAGGAGGCGCATGAGGCCATCCGCAGGGCGCGCCAGAAGGGCATGCGCGTCTATGGCGAGCCGCTGGTGCAGCACCTGACCCTGGACGAGAGCGAATATTTCAACAAGGACTGGGACCATGCCGCGCGCCGCGTCATGAGCCCGCCGTTCCGCGGCAAGCGCCACCAGGACGGGTTGTGGGCCGGCCTGCAGGCCGGCAGCCTCCAGGTCGTGGCCACCGACCACTGCGCTTTCACCACCGAGCAGAAGCGCATGGGTCTTAAAGGTTTCCCGATGATCCCCAATGGCACCGGCGGGCTGGAGGACAGGCTGTCGGTGCTGTGGACCTTCGGCGTCGAGACCGGCCGGTTGACCAAGGAGGAATTCGTCGCGGTCACCTCGACCAACATCGCCAGGATCCTCAACATCTATCCGCGCAAGGGCGCGCTGGTCGTCGGCGCCGACGCCGACATCACCGTTTGGGATCCGAAGCTCGGCCGAACCATCCGCGCCGCGGAACAGAAGTCGATCATCGACTACAACGTCTTCGAAGGCGTCGAGGTGAGCGCGCAGGCCCGATACACGCTGTCGCGCGGCAAGGTCGTGTGGTCGCACGGGCAGAACGCGGCGCCGCGGCCGGGGCACGGGAAATACATTCCGAGGCCCGCCTTCGGCGCGGCGAACCGGGCGCTGTCGACCTGGAAGGAGCTCAACTCGCCGCGCTTCATCAAGCGCGATCCGACCAACATTCCCAGCGGCGTCTGAGGCCGGCACACCAACCACAGGAGAAAGAACCATGAGCAAGAAGAAGATCTATTGCGCATTCGGCACCGACATCGATTCCGTTGCCGGCTGGATCGGGTCCTATGGCGGCGGCGACAGCCCCTCCGACATCCAGCGCGGCATCTTCGCCACCGAGGTCGGCGTGCCGCGCCTGCTTCGCCTGTTCAAGAAATACGACCTGCGCACCTCCTTCTTTATTCCCGGCCACTCACTGGAGACCTTCCCGAAGGAAATGAAGATGATCGTCGATGCCGGCCATGAGATCGGTGCCCACGGCTACCTGCACGAGAACCCGGTGGCGATGACCCCGCAGCAGGAAGAGGATGTGCTGGTGAAGTCGATCGAGCTAATCGACAAGCTCACTGGCAAGTCGCCGCGCGGCTATGTGGCGCCGTGGTGGGAAATGTCGGCGGTGACGGCGGCGCTGCTCAAGAAATACGGCTTCAGCTACGACCACAGCCAGGGCTACCGCGACTTCCAGCCCTTCTATGCGCGTGTCGGCGACGAGTGGAACGTCATCGACTACACCAAGAAAGCCAAGGACTGGATGCACCCGCTCAAGCATGGCAGGGAGATCGACCTCGTCGACATCGCGGCCAACTGGTATGTCGACGACCTGCCACCGATGATGTTCATGAAGAAATCGCCGAACAGCCACGGCTTCGTCAATCCGCGCGATATCGAGGAGTTGTGGCGCGACCAGTTCGACTGGATGTATCGCGAGATGGACTACGGCGTGTTCGCCTTTACCATTCATCCCGACGTGTCCGGCCGTCCGCAGGTGCTTTTGATGCTCGAACGCCTGATCGAATACATCAACGGCCATGAGGGCATCAAATGGGCGACCTTCGAAGAGATCGCCGACGACTTCCGCAAGCGCTATCCTTTCGAGAGCAACAAGCGTCCGGAGGTGATTTGAGCGATGTGCAGCGCCTGTGGTTTCCCGTCGCGACCGGGGCACTGGACCGATGCCGGGGCGGTACGCCCCGGCAGCCGGCTGCGCCTGCGCTTCACGCGGCTGGCGATCGTCAACAGGCTGCTGGCACCCTATAGGCTCATCGCCCACGACGACGGGGCGACGCCGGGCCTCCAGCTCATGGCGCCGGGCGGCGAACGTGTCCTGGTTCCCGACCTGGAGGCTCTATGGACGGAAGCGGCGCGCATGGCCGGGATGCCGATCGACCCGCTGTCGCCGCGCGCGTTGGGCGATGAATGAGAGCCGACGGCCCGACGGCCGCCTGCCGCTGACAATCGTCGGAGGATTCCTGGGTGCCGGCAAGAGCACCTGGCTGCGCCATCAATTGTACGAGCGCCATTTCGGCGCGGTGCATCTCATCGTCAACGAGGCCGCTGAGACGCCGGTCGACAATCTGCTGCTCGGCGAGGCCGAGCGGATTTCGGTTCTCGCCGGTGGCTGCGCCTGCTGCGACGGCCGCGAGGCGCTGATCACGGCCCTGCGCACCATTTGCGGCGATCAGGACGCTTCAGAAGGACCCGGGATAGGCCGGATCCTTCTCGAAACCAGCGGGCTGGCCGATCCCGGCGCGATCGCCCGCGCCGTTTCCGAAGACGCGATGCTCGCGCGTCGGCTTGTCGTCGACGATGTCATCGTGCTGGTCGACGCGCTGAATGGCCCTGTCCAACTCGCGCGCGAGGACCTCGGCCGGCGCCAGGTCGAGGCCGCCGGGCGCATCGTCGTGACCAAGCCGCGCGGCGTCCCGACCGCGCAATTGGCCCGGCTGATGGCCACGCTCAGCCGCCTCAACCCGGCCGCGCCGATCGAAGGCGCCGAACGCGGCGTGACGCTGGAACTGCCCGGATTGCGCGACGTCGAACCCTATGACCTTCCCGAGACGGACAGCTGCGCGGCCGAGCCTATCCGGCCCCATCGCCTGGACATTTCGGGCGGCGGAGACTGGGCGAGCTTCTCGGTGTGGCTCTCGGCGCTGCTTGCAGCGCGCGGCGACGACATCGTGCGGGTGAAAGGGGTGGTGACCAGCCCGGACGGCCGCCTGCTGCTGCAGTCGGTGCGCAAGGTGGTCCAGCCACCGGAAATCCTGCCTGCCCCGGAGGATGCCTCGGCCGGCCCGGCGCCGGAAGACGACATCATCGTCCTGATCGGGCGCGGCATGGACGAAGCCACGCTCGCGCGTTCCTGGCGCAGGGCTCTGGGCTCGGAGTAGGATAAGTCCGGGAAAGACAGGCTCTCCTGGACTTACTCCGCCGCAGAAACCTCAGAAGGTCTTGGCCCTCGGCAGCGTCCTTTTCAGTTGCGTGCCGTTTTTAGGCTTCGATACGACGCCGTCCTTCACGATGGTGCGTCCCTTCATGATGGTACGGACCGGCCAGCCGGTCACTTCCATGCCTTCGTAAGGCGTGTAGTCGCAGCCGTCCTGCAAAAGGCCGTGGGTGATGGTAATCTTCTTCTTGTCGTCCCAAAGCACCAGGTCGGCGTCGCTTCCGACGGCGATCGTGCCCTTTTGCGGGTAGAGGCCGTAACGCTTGGCATGGTTGGTCGAGGTCAGCGCCACGAAGCGGTTCAGGCTTATGCGGCCCTTGCCCACGCCTTCGGAGAACAGGATCGGCATGCGCGCCGCGATGCCGGGTATGCCGTTCGGAACGTAGCGGAAGCTCGTCTTGCCCTTGGGCGTGCCCTTGCCGGCTTCGTCCTCGTAGCGGAAAGGGCAGTGGTCGGACGAGAAGACTTCGAACACGCCCTGCTGCAGTCCCGCCCAGCAGGCAAGTTGGCTGTCGATATCGCGGGGCGGCGGGCTGCAGACATATTTGGCGCCTTCCATGCCGGCACGGTCCATGTCGTTCTCGGTCAGCACCAGATATTGCGGGCAGGTCTCGCCATAGATGGCCAACCCGCGCTGCTGCGCGCGGCGTATCTCCTCCATCGCCTGTCGGTTGGAGACATGGACGATCATGATGTCAGTATCGACGAGTTCGGCCAGGCTGATGGCCCGATGCGTGGCCTCCCGCTCGACCACGACGGGGCGCGAGGGACCGTGGAAGAAGGGCGCGGTTTTGCCCTGCTGCTCCAGCTGGTCGGTCAGGAACTTGATCGTGTCGTAGCCCTCGGCATGGACCATGACGAGTGCGCCATGTCGGCGCGCGACCGCCAGCACTTCGAGGATATCGCGGTCGCGCAGCACGAGGTCGTCATAGGTCATGAATATCTTGATCGAGGTATATCCCTCCTCGATCAGCGCCGGCAGCTCCTGGCCGAGCACCTGCGGCGTTGGATCGCTGATGATCAGATGGAAGGCGACGTCGATATGGCAATTGCCTTCGGCCTTGCGCTCGTATTCGGTGATCGCCTCGCGCAGCGTCTGCCCCTTGGCCTGCAGGCAGAACGGCAACACGGTCGTGTTGCCACCGACGGCGGCCGATCGGGTGCCGGTCTCGAAATTGTCGGCCATCACGATGCCGGGACTTCCCGGCTGGTCGAGATGCACGTGGCTGTCTATCCCGCCCGGCATGACAAGCAGGCCGGACGCGTCGATGACTTCCGGCGCGCCCTCCAGGTTCCTGGCCAGGACGAAAATCCGGCCGTCCTCTATTCCGATATCGGACCGGAAGCGATCGGTCGCCGTGACGACGGTGCCGCCCTTGATGATCATATCCAATGGCATGTCGAAGCGTCCCGATTATCGGCTACAGAGAAAACTCGATGTTCTGCGCACCGTGCCAAAGGACCTTCTTGCCCAGCTCGGCCAGGTTCTCCTGACCTTCGGTGATCGTGAGGAAATGATTTCCGGCAAGCTGGCCCATCTTGCTCGCGAAATTCACGCCGCCATAGGCCAGCAGGATCTCGGTCTCGCTGAAGCCGCCTGGATAGAGGATAAACTGACCGGGCGCCGGATAGCTGGTCGCGTTTTCGAAGCTGACGCCGAAATCCGTCTCACCCAGCGGAATCCAGCAGCCTTCGCCGCTCCAGCGAACATGGATGATGCGCTCCTTGTAGGGCAGGAGAGAGAGGAAAAGCGCGCAGGTCTTCGGTGCAATCTTTCCTTCCAGCCTTGCCTTGAAGCTGAAGTCGCCTGCCTTGATGTTTATCCTCGTCACTTGCTGCTTCTCCGTATTTTCAAAGTTTGCACGGCGTTCATCCTGCCGCATCGAGGAATTGCGATGGCCAACCTTGCAGATGGCCGGGCATCGGATCTCAGTCGGATCCGATGCCCAAGCTGTTCATGTCCCTGTTGTCGCGAGGCTTAGTTCGGCACCGGTATGGGCTTTACGAGATTGGGCTCGAGCCAGTCGGCCGGCGGCGTGCAGTCGGTGCAGTTGATGCCCGGCAGCGTGTCGGCATATTTCACCGGGGGCAATTCCTCGATCTTCGCGCCGGCTTTCGGGTTGCCGGTCTGCACAGCATCGATGCTCAGTTCCGGCAACAGCTTGCCGTCGAGCGCGGTGTCGAGGAACAACGCCGACACTTTGTCGGCCGGGAAGGTGTTGCAGCCGTTGACAAAGGCGTCGCCCGGGCAGACCTTGACGTCCTTGGGCTCGACCCAAGGCAGCGGGAACTCGACATTCTGCTTTTCGAGCTTCTTCTTGCCGGTCACCACCTCCATCATCAGCTTGAAGGCATAGCCGCCCACCGAGGGCCCGGAGCTCGAGGAAACGCCCTTGAGGCCCTTCGCCTGCATGGCCGGATCGGCAATGGCGAGACGGTAGCCGTTGTTGGATTGGCCGGCCATCGTCACGAGGCGGTCCGGACGACCGTTCATCACGGCCTGCAGCGATCCGTAGCTGCCGTCGACGCTCCAGATACCGTCGATGTTGGGATGGGCGGCGAGGATCTTGGCGACTTCCTCCTGCGAGGTCGCATCGTTCCAGTTGCCATAGAAATCGCCGACAATCTTGATGCCGGGATATTTCTTGAAGACGCCATATGCCTGCTCATCATAGGTCTTGGTTACCGTCGTGCCGGCAACGCCGTGATTGAACACGACCTCGCCCTTTCCGCCCATCTGATTGACCATCCACTGGGCAGTGTTGGCGCCGTAGCGGGCCGTGATGCTGCTGACATTGTGGGCGCATGGCTGCGTGACGGTGGCGTCGTAGGTGAAGACGGCGATGCCCTTGTCGCAGGCCTGCTTGACAACCCGATTGAGCGCGGTCGGGGAGAGAGGCATGATAAGGATCGCGTCGGCGCCGGCGGCGATCATGCTCTGCAGGTCGGAAATCTGGCGCTGCACGTCCGTGCCCGAGATGACGGTCTTGAACTCGATCATCTTGTCGTAGGGCGGCGTCGCCGCGAGCGCCTTGATGCCGTTGGCCGCCGCCGCCTGCCATGAATTGCCGCTGTAGCTCATGTTCAGGAACACCTTGTAATGATCCTTGGCATTGGCTTGGCTCAACGGAACCACGCATAGCGACGAGACCAGCGCGGCCGCGGCCGCCTTGGCTATACCCCTGGATATTCTCTTGCCTTCCATTTGCTCTTCCTCCTTTTGGCCGTCGTTGTCCGGTCAGCGTCTTTGCGCGGACCGACTGCTTTGGAGCAGAAGCGCTCCGATGATGATGCCGCCCTGGATGACGCTGCGCAGGCCCTGCGAGAGGCTGAGGATCGTGATCACGGTCGAAAGCGTGCTCAGGAACAGTGCGCCCGCCAACGTGCCCAGATAGATGCCGGCGCCGCCGGTGACGCGGGCGCCACCGATCACCACGGCCGCGATGGTCGGCATCAGCAGCGCGTTGCCCATGTCCAGCGTCGCGCTCGAGGAGTAGCCGGCGAGCAGGATGCCGGCTATTCCCGCGCACAGGCCGCTGGCGCCGTAGACGGCGATGGTCAGCATCGTGGTCGGAAGCCCGAGCACCCGCGCGGCGCCGGGGCTGCTGCCCATAGCGTAAAGCTTGCGGCCTCCAGCGGTGCCGTTCTGAACCAGCGTCGCAAGCACGGCGAAGACGATCAGGAACCAGACCGGCAGCGGCAGGCCGAGCCAGCTGCCGCTCATGAATTTCTGCAGGGCCGGCGCGACCGGCTGCTGGGAGCTGCCCGCCGTGAGCGCCAGCCCGACGCCGAAGAAGGTCGTGCCCGACGAAAGGGTCATGATGAAGGGCGGCAGCTTGGCCACGGCAACGCCGATGCCGTTGATCACGCCGATCGCCGCGCAACAGACGAGCGCGGTCGGCAGGGCGTAGATCAGCATGTCGTCGCTGCCCCGCGTCATGCCCGCGATGATCATCCCGCCGATGCCCATCACGACACCGATCGATAGGTCGATGCCGCCCGTCAGGATGACGAGCCCCTGGCCGAACGAAGCCACGACGAGGAAGATCGACGTGATCAGGATGGCGGTGAGTTGGTTGAGCGAGCCGAAGTCCGAATTGACGAGCTTCATGCTGACGATCAGCGCGACGGTCGCCAGCAGGACCAACGCCGCCGGCTTGGCGTCGGGGCGCAGCCACTGCCGCCGGACCGGCATGTCGATCGCTGCCGTGTCGCCGACAGCCGCGGCCGGCTTGTTCTGCATCACGTTGTTCTGCATCACGCGGGCCTCCTGCGCGCGATCCGCGCCACAAGCGGCGAAAGCTGGCCGAAGAAGATCGCGGCAATCATGATCAACCCGTTGAAAATGTTGGTGTAAAATTCGGCGACGCCGATCGCGAACAGCATCTTCTGCATCACCGTCAGGATGCCCACGCCGACGAGAGAGCCGAGCACGCCCCCACGCCCGCCCATCAGGGACGTCCCGCCGATGGCGACGGCGGCGAACATGTAAAGCAGGAAGGAATCACTGATGCGCGGGTCGCCCGAGCCGATCTCGGCGCTGTAGACGAAACCCGCCGCGCCGTAGCAAAGCCCGGCGATCACGAATGCGATGAACTTGGTCGTCGGAACGTTCAGGCCGGAGAGGCGCGAGGCGACCGGATCGGCGCCGACGGCATAGACCGCGATCCCCCACCTGGTGTTCTTCAGGAACGTCCATGCCAGCGCCAGCGCCACGAACATGATGCCGGCGATCGGGACACCCAACAGGTCGCCCGTCACACCGGAGATGATCGCGTCGGCAACCTCGCCGCCCGGGGCCGGCAGGATGATCAGCGCTATGCCCTGGCACACGATGAGCGAACCGATCGTCACCGCCAGCGACTGCAACCCCAGAATGGCGATCAGATAGGCGTTGATCACGCCGATGGCGAGACCGACCAGAAGCACTAGGGCGAAGGTCCCCATGCTGCCCGGCGCGCCCATGCTTAGCGTCGCGGCCATGACGTTGCAGATGGCGACGACGCCGGCGCCCGACAGGTCGAATTCACCGGTCAGCACGACGATTGTGAGGCCAGTCGCGGCCAAAGCGAGCACGATCGCGTTGTTCAGCAGATTGCCGATGCCGAAGCTCGTCAGCGCCGACGGCTCGTAGGTGGCATAGATGGCAAGCATCAGGATGAGCAGCAGGATCGCCGGCAAGGCGCCGCCGCCCACTCGCCGGTACCATGGCGAAGACTGAGCCATCATTGCGCATCCTTCTGGCTGACGGCGGCCAATCCGGCATCCGGCCGCGGCTTGAAACCCGATGCGATGGACAGAAGCCTGTCTTGCGACAGCTCCTCGCGCGGCAGGTCGCCGGCGATCGCGTTGCGATATATGACGAGGCAGCGGTCGCAGAGATGGACGAGCTCATCGAGCTCGGTCGAACAGAACAGGACAGAACCGCCGTCACGGACGAAAGCTGCCATCATGGCGTAGATATTCTGCTTGGCTCCGACGTCGACGCCGCGCGTGGGGTCGAACAGAAGCAGGCATTTGGCGCCGCTGATCAGGGCGCGCGCCAAGATCGCCTTCTGCTGGTTGCCGCCCGACAGCGCCCCAATGCCGAGGCCGAGGAAGCGCTCCGACAGATTGACCGACGGCGTGACGACACTGACAGCGCGACGCTCGGCATTGCGATTCACTAGGCCGAAGCGGGTGATTCCGTCGATGACCGGCATCGAAATATTGGCCATCGTGGTCAAGTCGCTGAAGATGCCTTCGGATTTCCTTTCCTCCGGGACCAGCACGACACCATGCTTCAGCGACTCGCGGGGCGAGCGAATGGCAACATCGACGCCGTCCACCGCAATCGTCCCGCTAGCAATCGGGGACAATCCGACGAGGGCCTTGAAGAGGCTCGACTGGCCGTGTCCCTCCAGTCCCGCGACGCCAAGGCATTCACCGGGGGCGAGCTTGAAGGAAACGTCCTCGACACCCGGCCCCTTGAGATTGCGGACCTCGAGCCGAGGCGCCGCGCCGATCCGGATGGCGGGCGCCCTGCTGATGAATGTCTCGACCACCGAGCGCCCGGCCATATTGGTGAAGATCTCGTCGTTGGACATGGTTTCGACGTCGCTGTCCATGACCTTCCGCCCGTTGCGAAGGATGACGCAGCGGCTGCACAGGCGGCGGATCTCGTCGAGCTTGTGGCTGATGTAGAGGATCGACGTCCCCGCCGCGACCGCCTTGTCGATTAGGCCGAACAGCCATTCGCGATCGGAGAGCGCGGCGGTCGGTTCGTCGAGAAGCAGCACCGACGGCTTGCGCTGCAGCGCGCGCACGATCTCGATGCGCTGGCGCATGCCCAGGGGAAGGTCGCCGACCAGGACGGACGGCTTGATATCGCGAACGCCATGCTGGTCGAGTATCTCGGCGGCCTGCTGCTCGAGCTTGCGGGTCGGCACCAGACCCAGCCTGTTGCGTTCCGGGTGCGGCAGGAAAAGGTTCACGGCCACCGAGAGCGTTGGAACAAGGCTGAGTTCCTGGAATGCCGTCGAGACACCCCTGCGGTTGCCCTCGACGATCGACCGCGGGCGGTAAGGCTCGCCATTGAGCAGGATCTCGCCGGTATCCGGCGTTACCACTCCGCTTATGGACTTGACGAGGGTCGACTTGCCAGCTCCGTTCTCGCCGAGAAGCCCGCAGACCTGTCCGCGCTTCAACTCGAACGACACATCCTGAAGGGCGGTCGTCGCCCCATAGCTCTTGCTGATCGCGTTTGCCTGGAGAGCGGAGGACAAGGGTCAGACCTCGCCTTCAGGAACGGCGTCGGAGGCCGTGGGACGATTGCCGGCCGGGACGACGGCGCGATCCGAAGATCCAGCCTCGCGCCTGCCAATACCCACCGTCATGGCGCGATTAATCGCGCTCATCCGCAAGCCAATCATCTTGTCATCCTCCACAATCTTCATAGTGGGCCGGACATGGTTGATCCGCCCCGCAGATGGTTCACGTTTCCTCAAACAGCGAACCGTCGATAGTTCCCGTGCCCATTGAGTTTATTGTGTCCTGTCTTGTGCACAATCCATTTCCGCATTAGTTTCCCCCTTTGTCAACTCTCCGATGAGGCCTCGATCGAGATTCATTCCCAAGCGAACCCGAGCAAGTACGACGGACGGACAGCACGTCCGATAGGGTGTCGATGCCGACGCGTCATCGCGCGTTTCGGCATGGTTCCACCTTGTGGCGAAACAGGCTAATACCAGCGACGATCCTGTCGCGCTCCGCAATTCCAGGGGCGAAACAAGTCTAGCGGTGCTTCGTGGAAGAGCCTCGCACGGAAGGACCTGAATTGGTGGGAAGCTTATTTTGGGGAAGCTCTCATGGCAGCAAGGCAAGGTAAAAAACAGTGGAACGCACACTTGTCAGATTTGAAAAGTCACGCGGAAGGACCGAAGTAGAGATTCGCAAACGCATACTTCAGGCGATATTTGAGCAGAGGCTCCCCCCCGGCGAAAAGATCACCGAAGAGCAACTCGCAACCACGTTCGATGTCAGCCGCACAGTCGTTCGCCAGGCCATAGCCCGCCTTTCCCAAGACGGCATTCTGGTGAAATCGCCCAATATCGGATCGACGATCGCGGCGCCGACAAGGAAGGAGGCCCGCGACATCCTTGCCGTGCGCCGCATGGTCGAGCCCGACATCGTCAGGATCCTTGCAAGCGCGCCTTCAAAGCAGGACTTCATCGGCCGCCTGGACCAGCATCTGGCCCTGGAAGACGAAGCCAGGCGCACCAGAAGCCGCGGAACCCAGGTCAGGCTTTCCGGCGAATTTCATCTGCTGCTCGCGGAAATGGCCGGGAACCGCATCCTGGTGCGCCTGATGAACCAGCTCCAGGCGCTGACCTGCTTGGCCATCCTGCTTTATGCGGGCCGCGACGAGGCCTGCCCGCCCGATGAGCACAGCCGCATCGCGCGCGCCATCGCCGAGGGAGATCACGCGGCGGCGGCAAGAGAGATGCTCGGTCACCTTCACCATGTCGAGGAGGACATGAATCTCGAGCGCGGGGTCGACACCGCCAGCTTCACGGATTCGATCGAGTGGCTGCGCGGACACGCGGAAGCCGGACACGAGGAAGGGTGACCGGCAGCACGGCTCAGTGTTTGGGTCGCTTCGCTGACCCGCGCCGGTTGTTCGTTTCACGCAACCCGGGGCAGAGCCCCCCGGCAGGAATTGCACAAGGAACAGTATGTCACGCATCGTCAAGGCCGCTTCGGCGTAAATGGGGCCGATCGCCAGGGCCGAACCCGCAAGGTACGGTCTGCTGGCTATGATACGCGAAGCCAAGGGCCGGGACGCCGAACTCGTGGTGTTTCCCGAACTTGCCTTCACGACCTTCTTCCCGCGCTGGACGATCGAGGACGAGGCGGAGCTCGACAGCACTAAGAGCGCGAGATGCCGGGACCGGAAACCGCGCCGCTGTTCGAAGTGTCGAAGAAGCTCGGGTCGGCTTCTACGTCAGCTATGCCGAACTGCCCACCTGCTGAAAGCACCCTTGCGCGGCGCCAGTTACAGATGAGCACAGCGCTGGCCTTGCCATCATCGGTTCTCCAGAATCTTTAGCGTTGAGGCAAGCAGCATTCGCGCGCCTGCGACCGCTTGCTCCGGCTCAACATATTCAGCCTCGTTGTGGCTCAGCCCGTCTCGGCAAGGCACGAAGATCATCGCAGCGGGCGCCACGCAGTTCACAAATAGAGCGTCATGAAAGGCTCCGGAAAGCATCGATTTCGACGCGAGTCCCAGACCGTCTGCGGCTTCGCGCAATCGCTCAAGCAGCGGCGGTGAGAAGACCGTTGGCGGCATATCGAAGATGCGGCGCAGTGTCGACGCACAGCGGCCCGCCGCCGCAACCTCTGCAAAGGTGCTCGCGATTAACGTTTCGAGACTGTCGAGCGCGCCAATCTCGGGATGGCGCAGATCGATCGTGAAGGCGACTTTTTCGGGAATGGCGTTGACCGTGCCTGGCTCCAGGGTAAGCCTGCCAACAGTGAAGCGGGCGCGCTCGTCGCGCGGCATGATTTCTGCATAGAGCTGGGCCAGCCCGCGCACAGTGGCTGCCATGGCGTCACGTCGCAAGGCGAGCGCGGTGGTGCCGGCATGCGCTGACTGGCCAGTGATCTCGACCTCCAGCCAGCGTGTACCCTGGATACCTTCCACGATGCCGACAGGGATGTTCTCGCATTCCAGCGAGGGCCCTTGCTCGATATGCAATTCCAGGTAGGCAGCGATCGGAAAGCCGAGCGGGCGCATTGCTGCCTCCGGCAACGCCTCGAGCGTCGCCTGCAGCTCGTCGGCGAACAGAGAGCCGTCATGGCCGCGCAAGGTAGTCCACTGGTCCGGGATCGAGCCGGAGGCGAAGGCCATGGAGCCCATGCAGCCTGGCTGGTAGTGGCTGCCTTCCTCGTTTGTCCAGGCCACCGCCTCGACCGGGAAAGGCGTCTCGACGCTCGCATCCTCCAATGCCTCCAGCACCTCGAAGGCAGCGAGCGTCCCGAGCGCGCCATCGAAGCGGCCTCCGGTCAGCTGGCTGTCGAGATGGCTGCCGATCAGGAACGACGGCCTGGAATTGTCCTTGCCGTCGCGCCGAATGAACAGATTGGCGATGGCGTCCTGGGCAACGCCGAAGCCGCGTGCTTGGCCCAGTTCCGTCAGAAGGCGCCGCGCGCGCCGATCCTCCGGCGAAAGCGCCTGTCGGTTGACGCCGCCCTTCGGCGTGGCGCCAATCCGGGCGAACGCATCGAGCCGGCCGAGGAAGCGCTCGGCGTCGATCCGAGGCTCGCTCATGCTGCGGCTCCATAGGCGGCATCGTGGAAGGCGATCTCCAGCGCCTGCACGCAGCCGAAGACGGCGCTGATCCGTGCCCGCCCGGCTTCGTCGAGCCTGTCATTCGCCTCGTCGATCTGCTGTCTCAGCCATTCCGCCTGCCTGGCGAAGGTGTCGCCGGCGTGCATGGCCACCCACTCGAGGAGCAAAGGATCGGCGATGGCCGCCGCCGCGACACGCTTCGACCACGTCCAGTACATCCATTCGGCGGCGAACATCGCAACGATGATGTCGAGGAAAGCCCCCTTCTCGGCTATGTCAAGCATGCCGGCGCAGAACGCCTCCACGCGCGGCTCGGCCAGATTGAAGACGGCGGGATCGATGGCGCGGGCTGCCAATGTCCGTTCGAAATAGGCGATCTGCTGGTTGGCCAGATCGTCGAGCACGCCGATCAGCCAGCGCTTCTGTTCGATGCTGCCGGCCTTGGCGGTGGCAAGCGCGAAGATGGAGATGGCCGTGTCCACGAAGGCGCCCTCATAGACAAGGTAGCGGTCGAATACCTCGCCCGGCAGATGGCCGCCCTCGATATCAGTCGTGAAGCGATGGCGAACCATGGCGTCGAAGATGGTCTGGTTCTCGCGCAGGATGCGCCCCGACAGCGACTCGACAGCCATCCATCAAGCTCCCAAAGCCGGCTCGGCAGCGCCGCGGAAGGCGCGCACGCGCTCAATGTCAACCGGGTTCCACCACACGCCACCCGCCTTCAGCGACGAGGCGACGATGACGCCGCTGGTGCGCTTGAGGATCTCCACGACATTTGTCTTGTCCACGCCCGAGCCTACCAACAGCGGCAGATGCGTGGCGGCGGCGATCTCCTCGATCTCCTCGATGGTGGCTGCGTTTCCGGTGCGCTGGCCGGTGGCGATGACGCCGTCAGCGTCAAAGAAGGCGAGGTCGCGCGTCAGCTCGGCGATGGAGCGATCCGCGACGATGGCGTGGCTGCCGTGCTTGACGTGGCTATCGGCGAAGACCTTGATGTGCTCGGCCCTGAGAGCCGAGCGATAGCGCATGGCCTCCGCCGCACGGCCCTCGATCAAGCCTTCATTGGCGACGTAGGCGTTCGCCCACTGATTGACGCGGATGAATTTCGCACCGCCGGCCAAGGCGATAGCGAAGGCCGGGATCGGCGCATTGGCCAGCACATTGACGCCAAGCGGCACGCCGACGGCGCGCGCGATGCGGTCGGTGACGACCGACATGAAGGCAGCCGTCTCATAGCCGATGTCCTCGGGTTTGGAGAAGGGCACGTCGCCATGGTTTTCGATCATCAGGCCATGCATTCCGCCCTCGATGAGCGCCTCGGCGTCGCGCATGCAGGCATCGTAGATGATGTTCATGTCGGCGCCGCGATAGCGGGGGGCGCCGGGGAACGCAGGGCAATGGATCATGCCGATGAGCGCCTTGTCGCGCCCGAATATTTCCCTTATGGCGCTAGCGGGATTGTTCGAGATTTGCTGCATTTTAGAGTCCTTCGGAAGAGTGTTCATGCATGCTTATGTCATAGGTAATGTGGCGGTGGACGAGACCATTCGGGTCGATCAGTGGCCCTTGGCCGGCGCCTCGATCTTCGGCAGCCACGGCTCCAGCGATCTCGGCGGCAAGGGCGCAAACCAAGCGGTGGTCATGGCCCGCTGCGGCCTGAGCACCACCCTCATCGCACCTGTGGGTGCGGAGTTCCGCGCGCAGAGCATCGCCGAACGTCTCGCCACAGAGCCGGTCGAATGCAGGCTCCTGCGACAGGAGGGCCGCAGCAGCGACTTCTCCATCATATTCACAACTCCCGACGGGGAGAACGCCATCGTCACAACGACGGACGCGGCGGAGAACCTTCGGCCCGAAGATGCGCTTCCCGCTATCCGCAAGGCACAAGCAGGCGACCTCGCGGTCTTCCAGGGCAATCTGAGCGGGGCGACGACCGAGGCGCTGCTCAACGAAGCGCGCCGGCGCGGCATGATCACGGCCTTTAATCCCTCGCCCCTGAGGCCTTCCTTCCAGGATCTCTGGCCACTGGTGGACATCGCCTTCCTCAACGCCGGCGAGGCGCTGACGCTTACCGGCGCCTCGGGCGAGGCGGCCGCCGCGGTGCTGCATGCGCGTGGCGTCCGCGACGTGGTGCTGACGCTCGGCGCGGACGGCGCCCTGCTCAGCGGCGACAGTGCCCCACTGCGGGTGGCCGCGATGCCCACCAACGTCGTGGACACCACCGGGGCGGGGGACACGTTCATGGGCGTGGCGCTGGCCTCCGCGTTCCTGCGCGGCACCCGCCTTGACGAACTGGCGCTCGTCCATGCGGCTCGAGCGAGCGCACTCACCGTGTCGCGCAAAGGCACGCTGAATGCCTTTCCGAGCATCGAGGAGATGAGCGCGATCCTGGAACAACTTTGAGGTTAGCGCTCGGCGGTCAGCCAGCCGAGAATGTTTTTCCACAGCCTGCCGTAGCCCTCCCAGGCACAGAAGGCCGGCGAGAGCCAGTGCGGGCCGATGTCGGACGTCCAGGCCGCGGTGCGGCCCTTGCCGTGGCTGCCAACCACAAGCAGTGGGAATCCACCTTGGTCCTGCGGCAGACGCGCGACCAGCTCGACGTTGATACCTGGACGAAGTTCAACCTCGTTGACGCCAAGCAGCGGCGGCCAAGCCTGGCCGGTCAGTCCCGCCATCACCGGATGCTCCTTGGCGACGATTTCCGCCACCGTGCCTTCGGGTATTTCGACGCGGTCGTCATAGGCCAGGCAGGTGACGGGCAGCGTGTCCTCCACCGGCGTGCGGCGCCAGCGAGCCTTGCCGTCGATGCCCTGGAAAGAGAAGTAGCCGCCAACCATGAGCAGGCCGCCGCCCTTTTCCACCCAGGCCTTGAGCAGCTTCAGCCGATTCGGCACGGTGCGCGAGTGCAGCCACACCTCTGGCGGCAAAAGCAGTGAGTTCGCCCCGATGTCGGACAGGACGATTGTGTCGTAGACGTCGAGGCCCGCCATGTCGAAGGGCAGCTTCTCCACCGCTTCGTGGGCCGGCATATAGGTCAGTTCATATTCCGACCCTTCAAGCGCCTTCACCAGCGGCTCGGCGCCGAGATGGAAGGTGACGGAACCGAACTGATCGAAACCCTTGTAGTGGGTGGCCGAACTTACCCAGCTTTCGCCGACGAGGAGAACCTTCTTTGTCATATCGTCTTTCGCTTTCTGTCTTTGGAATTGCGGCCTTCCAGCATCAGCCCGTCGCGTCGAAGACCGAGCGCGGATTGTCATGCATGAGACGGTTGAGCGCGGCCTCCGCCACGCCGTGTCGCCTCAAGCGCGGCAGGAAGTGCTTCGGCACGAAGGCATAGCCGTTGCCGCCGTAGTGGGTGAGCATCATCTTCAGGAACACGTCGTGCGAGACGAGGATGCGATCCAGATAACCGGCATCGATCAAGCGCACGATGCCGCGCGCCGCCTCGTCGTCGCTCGGGCACTGCACCTGTTGGTCGGCGTAGAAGAAGTCCATGCCGACCATGTCATATTCGATGAAGGCGCCGCGCGCGGCCAACGACGATTGATAGGCGAAATCGTCGTGCGACGGGTTCATGTGGCACAGCACCGTGTGGCGCAGCTCCGCCCCCTCCTCCTCAACGATGTCGAGCACCTTGTGGCCGAAGCGGAACCAACCGGGTAGATGGACCATCAGCGGCAGCCCGGTCAGCCGCTGGGCGCGGGCGGCACCGCGCAGCGATTTCTCTTCGCTTTTTGTGAAGTCGGCGGAAATGCCGATCTCGCCGATCAACCCGATCCTCACGCCGGTACCCTCAACGCCGTCCACCGCCTCGCGTACGATCTCGGCGGCGATGTCGTCGGCTGACATCGACGCCACCTTGGCCGGGTGGGAGGATGCAAGGTAGTAGCCGGCGCCCATAACGATGTTGAGCCCGCTCGCTGCCGAGACTCGGCGCATGGCCAGCGGATCGCGGCCGATGCCCTGGCAGGTGGGCTCGACCAGGGTGCGCCCACCGACCGCGGTGAACTGCTTCAGTTCCTTCACCGCCAACGCCTCGTCGTCCAGCGTAATATTGTGGCGGTTGACGAAGGGGTCCTGCCGCAGTTCCGAAAGGATCTCCATGCACACGAAGCCGCCAGCCAGATATTGCCGCTCGGGCTCCTTCGGCCTGTGCCACCAGCACAGACAATCGTTCAGCACGTGCTCGTGCATGAGCGTCAAGCCAAGGTCGGCGGCGGCGACCGGCCCGGCTACCGTCATCACCTTGCCTGAGCGGACATGTGCCTCGGAGAGCGGGGCCGCCGTCATTTCGCATTGCCTCCCGCTTTGCCTGGCAGCCGGAACTTGGCATTGAAGATGCGAGTGTTCAGCCAGATGGCGATCAGGATGATGGCGCCGGTGACGATCTGGGTGAAGAAGGGCGAAATGTGCATCAGGATGAGGCCATTACCGATCACGGCGATGGTGAGCGTACCGAGCAGGGTACCGAGAATGGTGCCGCGCCCGCCCATCAGCGAGGTGCCGCCCAGAACCACGGCTGCAATCACCTGCAGCTCGAACCCCACGGCCGCGTTGGACGAGCCCGAGCCGAGACGAGCGGCGATAAGAAGGCCGGCGACGGCGCAGGAAATGCCCGAGATCATGTAGACCGAGGCGATGACCCAGCGCGCCGGCATGCCGACGCGACGCGCCGCCTCCATATTGGAGCCGACCGCCACCACCTGCCGGCCGTAGCGGGTCGAGCGGATCGTGACATAGCCAACGATCGCGACAACCACGGCGATGAGCGCGGGAACGGGGATGCCGACGATTTCGCCGCGGCCCAGCATGAGGAAGCCCGGAGCGTTCTCAATCGGGATCGAATAGCCCTGGGTGAGGTAAAGTGCCAGCCCGCGCAGGATGGAAAGGCCGGCGAGCGTGACGATGAAGGCGGGCACGTCTTGATATGCCACGAACCAGCCTTGGCCGAGCCCCGTCAGCACGCCGAGCACCAGCATGGCCAGCACCACAACGGGCCAGGGCAGGCCGGCGGCCATCAGGATGGCAGCCAGCGCATTGACCAGCGCCACCTGCGAGCCGACCGACAGGTCGATGCCAGCTGTGATGATGACGAAGGTCATCGCCACGGCGACGATCAAGATAGGGGCTGCCTGCCGCAGAATGTTGAGAATGTTGCCAATGGTGAGGAAGGTGTTCGTGCCGACGGTAAAGAAGGCGATGCACGCGAAGAAGAAGATCGCGATGGAGAGGATCTGAGCGTTCTCAGCCAGGAAGTCGGCCCATGGCGAGCCTTTCGCCCTTTCGGTGTAGACGGTCATTGGTGGGCGCCTTCTCCGACGATGAGCTTGATGATGTCTTCGAGGTCCGTTTCACCGATGCGACGCTCGGCAACCTTGGTGCCTTCATACATGACGGCGATGCGGTCACAGACGCGAAACAGGTCCTGGAGACGATGGGTGATCAGGATAACCGAAACGCCGCGTGCCTTGACGCGGTTGATCAGCGCCAGCACGGCTTCGACCTCCGCCACGGCGAGCGCCGAGGTGGGCTCGTCCATGATCAGCACCTTCGGGTTGAAGGCCGCGGCGCGGGCGATGGCAATGGCCTGCCGCTGGCCGCCAGACAGCTTCTCCACCTTGGCGGTGAGGCGCGGAATGCGTATCTCCAGGGCCTCCAGCATGTGGCGTGCGCCTTCGAGCATGGCCTGGTGGTCGAGGAATGGCCCCCTGGTGCGCTCTCGCCCAAGGAAGAGGTTGCCTATCACGTCGATATGGTCGCACAGGGAAAGGTCCTGAAACACCATCTCGATGTTGCGGGCACGCGCGTCTGCAGGGCCGGACAGCACGACTGGCCGACCTTCGATCCTGATAGTGCCGCCATCGGGAATATAGGTGCCGGATATGATCTTGGTCAGCGTCGATTTGCCCGCGGCGTTGTCGCCGACGAGACCGAGACACTCACCCGGATAGATGTCGAGATCGACACCGCGGAGTGCCTGGTGCGAGCCGAAGGTCTTGACGATGCCGCGCAGTGAAACGCGTGGCGCCGCGCCGTCGGCAGGCCCGCCGGCAGGCCGGGGGGCAGTCCCCCCGGCGGCGGCAGACATTGCGGCCCGGTTTTCGGTCATTTGAAAACGGCCCGATACGGCTCGACATTGTCCTTGGTGACGATGGTCACCGGCACAGCGACGTTCTTGTCCACGCTGCCGCCCTTGGTGATGGTGTCCAGCGATTTTACGGCGGCCTCGCCCATCCCGGCAGGATCCTGCTGCACGACGGCCGTGACGTAGCCCTTGTCGATGCCCGAGATCGCCTGCGCGGTCAGGTCCCAGCCGAAGATCTTGATCTTGTCCTGCTTGCCCTGGCTCTCCACGGCGGCGATGGCACCCAGCAGCGCCGGCTCGCCGGTGGCGTAGATGGCGTTCATGTCGGGATTGCCGGTGATCAGATTTTCGGCGGCGGCAAGCGCGGTGTCCTGCACGTTCTGGCCATCGACCACCGCTATCGTTTCGATGCCGTCCTTGCCCTTGATGGCGTCCTCGAAGCCTTTCTGACGCACGTTCTGGATGTAGGAGTTGAGGGCGCCGACGATGCCGAGCTTGGCCTTGCCGCCCATATTGGCCTTAACATAGTCGAGGAAATGCGCACCCATGTCGGCACCGGCCTTGGCGTTGTCGACACCGATCTGCGCCTTCTGCGGACCCTTAGGCAGGATGGCGTCGATCGCCACCACCGGGATCTTGGCGTCCGCAGCCTGGTTGACCGCCGCCATGATGCCATTGACGTCGATGGCCACGACGATCAGGCCGTTCACCTTCTGCTGAATGTAGGTCTCTATGGCACTGTTTTGGGCGGCGGCGTCGTTGTTGGCGTTGAAGATGACCAGCTTGGCGCCGGCGGCGTCCGCGGCCTTCTGTGCGCCTTGGTTGATCTGGTTGAAGAACAGGGCTTGCTGGTTGATCTGGACCAGAGCGTAGGTCTTCTGGTCTTGCGCGACGGCGGGCGTAACCGTGCCGGCAAAGATACCGAGCGCGGTGAAGCCAAGGGCCGCAGCGAAGGTTCTGCGAGTTGTGGTCAAGGTCATATTCGATTCTCCTCTGTGAAGTTTTCTTCCATTGCCGGCTTAACGTTTCGCAGGCGGGGCAACTGATTCCCGCACCACGATCTCGACTGGCATCAGTTCCTGCGGCGCCGGCGACGCGAGATCCTGCCAGTTCGTTTCGAGAAGGAGCGCCAGCGACCGTCTGCCGATATCTCGAACGGGCTGGCGCACGGCCGTCACCGACGGCGCGAAAAGATGGAAGGGCGCGACGTCGTCGAACCCGACAATGGAGACCTTGCCGGGAACCGAGATGCCCTCTTCCCGGAAGACCTCGATCATGCCGATGGTGATCTCGTCCGACGTGGCGAAGATCGCGGTGCCCGGCATTCCCTCGGCGATGAAGCGGCGGGCGGCTTCACGGCCGAACTCGACCGTGTAGTTCCCGCGATAGCTCGCTGGCACGATGTCCTCGCCCCAATGCTCGCGGAGCGCACGGCGCAGGCCGTCGAAGCGGCGGAGCCCGCTTATCATCTCCTGCGGGCTGCCGACGAATAGCACCTCGCGATGTCCGTGCGCCGCGAGGTGGCGCCCAGCGAGGTAACCGCCCTGTTCGTTGTCGCAGAACAGTTTCGGCACATCCGCACCCGGCACGTCTTCGTCGGCGATGACGACCTTGCCGACCTGGTTGATGTGAGTAGCGAGCTGGCCGTCGTCGGCATGGTTGGTGACGAAGATCAGGCCGTCCACATGCTTGCGCTCGATCAGTTCCAGATACGCCACCTCTCGGCCGGTACGATTGAGCGTGGCGAAGAGCGAGACTGCGAGGTTGCGGCTGTCGGCTTCCGCCTCGACCGCGGCTACGAAGGTGGCAAAGAACGGATTGGCGATGTCGGGCACGACCAGACCAATTGTGTCCGAGCGGCCGCGGCTGAGACGACGCGCATGCGGGTTGGGCCTGTAGTTGAGGTCGCGGATTGCGCCCTCGATGCGCTTGCGGGTCTCTTCGGGAAGAGTGAGCGAGCCGTTCAGCAGGCGCGAAACGGTCGCCACGGAAACGCCGGCTGCCCCGGCGACATCCTTCAGGCTGGCGGTTTTGTCGCTCATGCCGTTCCCCATTTTCAGCGTCTTGTAAAGCGCTTTAGTAAATCGCTTTACTAATCCTATGCCACGCGGATTTTGTCAAGCCGTGCAATTGACCCAATATAGCGGCCATGAACGTGCCGACGGCTCGTCGATGTAGCTAGACAGCCCTCAGTGAGAGACTGGCTATTGCTACCGCAATCGCGCTATTGCTTCGATCGCCGCCACCCTGCACCCAGGCGGATATCGACTATTTGGTGCGGAACACCCAGCCGTTTGGCGCAGATGGAGGCAAAGCCGAGTTCCTTTTTGTGCCTCTGGCCGTAGTCGAACGATAGCAGGCCAATGAGTTTCTGCTCAGTGGCCACCTTGTGAGCGAGCGAAACAGAATCCAATCCGCCAGAGCAGATGACGAGGGCATTCATGGTTTGAGTCCTTGTTTTGACCGGGTAAGGCTGCGACCGGAGATTTCTCTGCGTTCCCAGTACTCCACGGAGCCGAGTTTGTGAATGGGGTGGACGCGATTGAGGCCCGCGTGCTCGGTGTCAGGGTTCCCAACGGCGATGTCACGTTAACTTGCGGTCAGGCTTTTGCCGGATAGGGCGGAGGGCATGAACTCTCCCATCAGCTACAAACGCCATCGCTACCCGCCCCAGATCATTGCCTACGCGGTGTGGCTGTACCATCGGTTTCCGCTTAGCCTGCGACATGTCGAAGAAGTGCTGCTGGCGCGAGGGATCACGGTCTCCTACGAGACGGTCCGTCGGTGGGGCAAGAAGTTCGGGCCGGACTATGCGCGTCGCCTGCGTCGCAAGCAACCAAGCCGCAACGATATCTGGCATCTCGATGAGGGTGGCCATCACGATCGCCGGTGAAAACCATTGGCTGTGGCGTGCCGTCGATCAGGACGGTTATGTGCTCGACGAAATCGTCCAGCGCCGCCGCAACGCCAAGGCGGCCAGGCGGTTGTTGACGCGCCTCTTGAAGAAGCAGGGCATCGCGCCGAAGCGCATGATCACCGACAAGTTGCGCTCCTACGGAGCGGCAAGGCGTCAGGTGATGCCGCAGGTCGAGCACCGTTCGCACAAGGGCCTCAACAACCGGGCGGAGAATTCCCATGTGCCATTGCGAAAGCGGGAGTGGGCGATGCAGGGCTTCCGATCACCGGGAGCGTTGCAACGCTTCGTCTCGATCTTCTCCGCCATCCGCAACCTTTTCGTCCCGTCGTTCTCGCAACGCTCTGCTCTCGGCATCCGCAATCACCGCCTGCAGGCCATGGCGGAATGGAAAGCCGTAACCATTGGCAGCTGAAAAGAGCGCCACAAATCCCATCGCGTTCAAACGCCGATAATGTGACATCACCGGACGAGGTGCTTGCGCGCCCGCGCCAGCACCCGCAGAGCCGGCTTCCTCAACTGCCGCCGTGCAACTGATGCAAAACGAACCCCCCTCAAAGCAGCCTAATCGCAACGCTGCGTGCTATTGCCGCCTACGGCGTCGGTTCGCCGTCCTTGGCATGGCTGCGGCCCTGCCGACCTCCTTCGCATATGCCTCGATCGGATAAGGGCGTCCGATCAGATAGCCCTGCAGCGCGTTGCAGCCCTCGTCACTCAGAAAATTCAGTTGCTCAAGTGTTTCGACACCCTCTGCAATGATGTGCATGGAGAGGCCTCGGCCCAGCCCAACGATGGCACGAATGATGGCCGCCGAATGCGGGTTCTGCTCAACCATCCCAACGAATGACTTGTCAATCTTGATCTTGTCGAAGGGGAAAGACTGAAGGTAGGAGAGCGACGAATAACCGGTACCGAAGTCGTCCAAGGCGATCTTCACGCCGAGCGATTTCAGTCGCCTTAGGATTGAGCTGGCTCGCGAAAGATCATCGAACAGCACGCTCTCCGTTACTTCCAGCTCGAGCCGCTTAGGGGCGAGCCCTGTCTCAACCAGGATCGAGTGCACCAGACCTGGAAGATCGCCCTGGCGAAACTGCACGGCAGACAGATTGACGCCGATCTGGATCGGCTTCTCCCAAGCCGCCGCCTCTCTGCACGCCTCCCGCAGCACCCACTCTCCGATGGCCACGATCGATCCGCTCTCTTCGGCCAGCGGAATAAACTCGGCAGGGGGAATCATTCCTCGGTCCTTGTGGGACCACCGGACCAGCGCTTCAAATCCGACAATCTCGCCGGACGTGTTCGCCTGTGGCTGGTAGTGCAGGAACAACTCGCCGCTTTCCAGCGCCGCGCGCAGGTCCTGCTCGAGCGCCCGGCGTTCGCGCAGCTTCCGGTCCATGTCGGCCTCGAACATTCGGAACACGCCGCGACCATCGGCTCTGGCGCGATCGAGCGCCGCTTGGGAGTTGCTCAGGAGAGCCGTGACGTCGGTCGCGTCATCGGGGAAGAAGGCGATACCGATGCTCAGCCCCACGCGTAGTGTGTGGCCCTCGACATCGAACACCTCAGCAACCGTCGCCAGCAGGCGATCGGCCAGCGCCACCGCTGTTGCCGGATGAGGGCCGTCGTTGACGATAATGGTGAACCCGCCGCCGGTGCGCCCGAGGAAGTTCTTGTCGGCGGCCGCCGCCAGCCGCGTCGCCACTTGTCGAAGCAGTGCGTCCGCCACCGTTGGCCCGTAAACGCCGTTCACATCCTTGAGCCCGTCGACGTCGAGGCGCATGACCGCGAAGCATTCACGGCCGGATGTCGCCCGCTCAAGCGTGAACTCCAGGCGCTCAACGAGCGCCGTCCGGTTGGGCAGATCGGTCAGCCCATCGTGCGTGGCCAAATGGGCGATTCGCGCCGCATCGCGCTTCCGCTCGGTCACATCCTCCGCCACCGCAAGCACATATTTCGATTTGCCGTCCTGGCTTTCGACAGCGAGCCGCCGTGTAATCAGATCGCGTATGCCTTTGTGCCGCGTTGGTAATTTCTCGGCCGCGGCAATTTGGACGGATTCCGAACGCAACGCTTCCTGATCGCGGGTGAGGAAGGTCTCGGCCTCTTCTGGCGGGAACAATTGCGAGTCGGTCTTGCCGATCAACTCGTCACGCGGGATGCCAAGTAGTTCCTCGCCCGCCCGGTTCATCAGGACATAGCGGTGCTGTCCCGCCTCCTTGGCGAACAGCATGACCGGAATGTTTTCTATGACCGTGTCCAGGAACTCCCTGGTCCGGCGCAGGTCGTCTTCCGCCCGCTTGCGCTCGGTGACGTCTATGACTGCAACCATGAAGGCCGAGCGGCCGTCATAGTCGATCGGCTTGGAATAGGCGACGATATCGATCCGACTGCCATCCGCCTTGATGTGGCGCCAGGTGCGCCCGGTGCGGTACGAGCCCTGGCCCGTCCCAACGATCTGGAGGAAGGCCTCGATGTCTTCCTGCGGCCTGATGTCGAGCGTGGACTTCGAAAGGAACTGTTCGCGCGTGTAGCCATAATGCTCGATGGCAGAGTGGTTGACGTCCAGAAAGCGCAAGCTGCCTCTCTCGAACACCCACATCGGAACCGGGTTTTCCTCGAACAGGAGCTGCAGCGACGCTTCGTGCTGCTTCAGCCGGGTGATGTCCGAAATGCAGCCGACCACGAAGCGGGCGCCGCTCGGCAATGAGGCCCGTGCTTTCCTCGTCACGAGCGTGCGCAGTTTCCCGTCAGGTCCCTGAACGAACTCCTCATTCTCGTTGACCTTGCCGGTTTCCAGCACCAAGCGATCGATCCGCCGGAACACGTCCGCCTGGTCCTTCGGAACGAAGTCGTAGTCCGTCTTGCCGGCCAGCTCCTGATAGGAATGACCCATGAAGGATGTCGGCCGGAACCTGAGCGGCTCGGCGCTGACTGATGAAGTGGACGTGCCTGACGGACACTATGCCGAAGATTCGATGAGGATCACGGTGGTGCCGAACAGGAACGCCATCATGCTGGCTATCGCCTTCGGGGTTGCCGCCGCGCAGAAGGCCGATGCCGTGGCCACTGCCGTCCACGGCGGAGATCATTTCATCTATCCGGATTGCCGGCCCGCTTTTATCGACACCTTTCAGACGATGCAGAACCATGCGCTCGCAGGCTATGCCGATATCCGCCTTTACGCTCCCTATATGAATATGTCGAAGGCCGACATCGTCAGGGAGGGGGCCAAGTACGCCACACGGTTCGAGGCGACGTGGTCCTGCTACAAGGGCGGCGCACGTCATTGCGGTCGCTGCGGGACATGCGTCGAACGGCGCGAAGCATTCGATTTGGCCGCCATTGCCGACCCGACAGATTATGAGGACGCAGACTTCTGGCTCCACGCTGTCCAGACAAGGAGCGCGTGATGTTCCGCATTACCAAAGAGTTCCACTTCTCGGCCTCGCATCAGCTCACCTCCTTGCCACCCGATCATCAGTGCGCACGCCTACACGGCCACAACTACGTCGTCGTGGTGGAGCTTTCAGGTGGCAAACTGGATGAATATGGCTTTGTGCGCGACTACCAAGATCTGGGGGCGCTCAAGCACTACATCGATGCGACGTTCGACCATCGCCATCTTAACGACGTTCTTGGGCATGACCGCGTCACGGCGGAATGTCTGGCCAGGCACTTCTACGATTGGTGCAAGGTGCGGCTACCACAAACCTCCGCCGTGCGGGTGAGCGAGACACCGAAAACCTGGGCAGAATACCGGCCATGACGTGCGCGTTGCAGCCCAGAATCCGCGTGAGCGAGATTTTTGGGCCGACCATTCAGGGCGAAGGAATGCTGATCGGCTTGCCCACGGTGTTCGTAAGAACAGGCGGGTGCGATTATCGCTGTTCCTGGTGCGACAGCCTGCATGCGGTGGACAGTCGCTTCCGCCGTGATTGGGAGAGCATGTCAACCGATGCGGTCTGGCAAAAGGTCATTGCGCTTTCCGGTGGTCAGCCCGTGATGGTGTCGCTGTCGGGCGGCAATCCGGCCATCCAACCGCTTGGCCCGCTGATCGACCGCGGGCATAGTGAGGGATACCGCTTTGCATTGGAAACCCAAGGCTCGGTGCCTAAGGAATGGTTCGCGGATCTCGACGTGCTGGTGCTCAGCCCCAAGCCGCCCTCAAGCGAAATGACTACAGATTGGGCCGCGTTCGACACCTGCGTCGAGGCGGCGCGGGACAAGCCGAAGATGGCGCTCAAGCTCGTCGTCTTCGACGATTATGACTATGCCTATGCCAAAGACGCTGCTGCGCGCTACCCGCAATTACCCGTCTATCTGCAGCCCGGCAATCACACGCCGCCGCGTCCCGGTAACGAAGACGCGTTCATCGACATGGCCGGTGTGATGAGGCGCATGGAATGGCTGGTCGAAAAAGTGACCCGTGATAGGTGGTTCGAGGCGCGTGTACTGCCGCAGCTTCATGTTCTGCTCTGGGGAAACAAACGGGGCGTCTAGCCGACGCGGAAGGATTGCCGACGATGAGCAAGGCAGACATCTATAGCAATCTCACCCAATTGGGCGGTATCAGCGTCGTTCCGGAAAGCCCCGAAAATACAGTGCTGGAAGGTTTCGAATCCGCATGATGGCTGGCCTATCGCGGGCGCTTCGTCGCTCCTCCAGGCGTGAAGTGGTCTCGATACGTGCGCGAGCCCTTCGCCCGGTTTTGATTAGCCTCCGGTCGTCACCGCCGGTCGAAGGCACTTGACAAAGCAGCGCCGGCCCGTTCAATTCGGCGCATTCACCAGGGGAGTCCCGGCAAGGGGCTGAGATACTGCTGGCTTTCACGGCGCAGTGACCCGTTGAACCTGATCCAGTTCATACTGGCGTAGGGACGGTGCAAGCGCTTTGCGGGACTAGATGCCCGAAGACCTGTTCGCACAGGTGGACCAAGGCGGCTTTTCATCCTTCCGGCACAGAACTGGGTCTCCAATGCAGATGAGCAAAGGAGCCTCAAATGAATGCCTTGACCCCCGCCGTTTCGACGGGACCGCTGCCCGCCTCGCGGAAGATCCACAAGTCCGGCGTCCTCCATCCGCAGGTCAGGGTGCCGATGCGCGAGATCGCCCTCCACCCGACCGCCGGTGAGCCGCCGGTGACGGTCTATGATCCGTCAGGCCCCTATACCGACCCCACGATCGAAACGAACATCGAAAAGGGACTTGCACGGCTTCGCCAGGACTGGATCGCGGCGCCCGCCGATGTCGAAGCCTATGACGGCCGCTACGTCAGGCCCGAGGACAACGGATTTGCGACGGGCGAACGGCTGACGCCGGAATTTCCCGTCCGCAACCGCCCGCTGCGGGCGAAGGCCGGCAAGGCGGTGACACAGCTTGCCTATGCGCGCGCCGGGATCATCACGCCCGAGATGGAGTTCGTCGCCATCCGTGAGAACCTTGGCCGCGAGATGCTGCGGGGCAGGCTGCAACAGGATGGGGAAGCGTTCGGCGCGTCGATACCGGATTTCGTTACGCCGGAATTCGTGCGCGAGGAGGTGGCGCGCGGCCGTGCCATCATCCCCGCCAACATCAACCATCCCGAGAGCGAACCGATGGTCATCGGCCGCAACTTCCTGGTGAAGATCAACGCCAATATCGGCAATTCCGCTGTCACATCCTCGATGGCTGAGGAGGTCGAAAAAATGGTCTGGGCGATCCGCTGGGGTGCCGACACGGTCATGGACCTGTCGACCGGCCGCAACATCCACAACATCCGCGAATGGATCGTGCGCAACTCGCCGGTGCCGATCGGCACGGTGCCGCTCTACCAGGCGCTGGAGAAGGTGGGCGGCATTGCCGAGGATCTGAGCTGGGAGGTTTATCGCGACACGCTGATCGAGCAGGCGGAGCAGGGTGTCGATTACTTCACCATCCACGCCGGCGTGCGGCTGCATTACATCCCGCTCACCGTCGACCGGGTCACGGGCATCGTTTCGCGCGGCGGGTCGATCATGGCCAAATGGTGCCTGCACCATCACCGGGAGAGTTTCCTTTACGAGCATTTCGAGGAAATCTGCGACATCGCTAGAGCCTATGACGTCTCCTTCTCACTCGGCGACGGCCTTCGCCCCGGCTCGATCGCCGACGCGAACGACAAAGCGCAATTCGCCGAACTGGAGACGCTTGGCGAACTGACCAAGATTGCCTGGGCAAAGGACTGCCAGGTGATGATCGAGGGGCCCGGCCATGTTCCCATGCACAAGATCAAGCAGAATATGGACAAGCAGCTTGCCGTCTGCGGCGAGGCGCCGTTTTACACCCTCGGGCCGCTCACCACCGACATCGCGCCGGGCTACGACCACATCACGTCCGGTATCGGCGCCGCCATGATCGGCTGGTTCGGCACGGCTATGCTTTGCTATGTGACGCCGAAGGAACATCTCGGCCTGCCGGACCGCAACGACGTCAAGACCGGCGTCATCACCTATAAGATCGCCGCGCATGCCGCAGACCTTGCCAAAGGCCATCCGGCGGCGAAGGTCCGCGACGACGCGCTGTCGCGGGCGCGCTTCGAGTTCCGCTGGCAAGATCAGTTCAACCTGTCGCTCGATCCGGAAACGGCGCGCTCGTTCCACGACGAAACCTTGCCCAAGGAGGCGCATAAGGTGGCGCATTTCTGCTCGATGTGCGGGCCGAAATTCTGCTCCATGCGTATCTCCCACGACATCCGTGCCGAGGCACAGAAAGAGGGCATGGCGGCGATGGCGGCGAAATACCGCGAGGGCGGCGATCTCTACATGCCAGCTGACGAGACCGGCGTGCCGCTCATACCAGAGGCGCCGGAACCGTGATGAGGGTGCTGGTCAAAGGGGCCGGCGTCGCCGGCCTCACCGCGGCCTTCGAACTCGCCGCCCGCGGTGCGACGGTCACAGTCGCCGAGATCCGGCATGGTCTTGGTGGCAATGCATCCTGGTTCGCCGGCGGCATGCTGGCGCCATGGTGCGAGCGTGAAAGTGCCGAGGAGCCGGTTCTCGATCTCGGACGCGCAGCCGCCGACTGGTGGGATGCGGCATTGCCGGGTCAGGTGACACGGGCCGGGACGCTGGTCGTGGCCGCGCCGCGTGATGCTGGCGAGCTCGACCGGTTCGCTAGTCGCACGTCGGGGCATCGGCGTCTCGATGAGGACGAAATTGCGCTTCTGGAGCCCGACCTCGCCGGCCACTTCCGGCGCGGATTGCTCTTTTCTGATGAGGCTCATCTCGACCCGCGCCAGGCGATGGCAGCACTTCATGACAGGCTCGCAGCCATGGGTGTCGAGTTCCGCTTCGCCGCCGACGCCCGGCATGTTTCCGGTTTCGATCGACAGATCGACTGCACGGGAATGGCAGCAGCTGATGACAGGTTGCGCGGCATTCGGGGCGAAATGCTGATCCTGCATACGCCGGATATATCGCTGTCTCGTCCCGTCCGGCTGCTGCATCCGCGCTTTCCGGTCTACATCGTGCCGCGCGCCGATCACCATTTCATGGCCGGCGCGACGATGATCGAGAGCGATGAGGTCGGCCCGGTCACCGTCCGTTCCATGATGGAACTCGCCGGCGCCGCCTGCGCGCTCCATCCGGCTTTCGGCGAGGCGGCCATTGTCGAGATGAGCGCCGGTGTCCGTCCAGCCTTTGCCGACAATTTGCCAAGGATCGAAACGCTCGGCAACGGCGTCGCGATCAACGGGCTTTATCGCCATGGTTTCCTGCTCGCCCCCGCCATGGCGCGGAAGGCGGCCGACATTCTGTTCAATTCCGACAAATACGTGGGAGCTTGCGCATGAAACTGATCGTCAACGGAGAAGCGCTCGACAGTGCCGCCGCGACGCTGGCGGCGCTGCTCGCCGAACTTGACTATGAAGGCGATTGGCTGGCGACGGCCGTCAACAGCGATGTCGTACACAAAGCCAACCGGGCTGAATTTCGATTGAGCGACGGCGACCGGATCGAAATCCTTTCGCCCATGCAGGGAGGCTAGCCATGTTCGATCTTCTCGGAACGGCGCTGCCTTCGCGCCTGCTGCTCGGCACCGCCCAGTATCCTTCGCCGGCCATCCTGGCCGATGCGGTCAAGGCGTCGGGCGCCTCGGTAGTGACGGTTTCCCTGCGCCGTGAAATGGCTGGCGGCAGGGGCGGCGAGAAATTCTGGTCGCTGGTCAACTCGCTCGGCGTGCGGATCCTGCCCAACACCGCTGGCTGTCACTCCGTGAAGGAAGCAGTCACGACCGCGAAGATGGCGCGCGAGGCTTTTGGCACGTCCTGGATCAAGCTGGAGGTGATCGGCAACCATGACACGCTCCAGCCGGACGTCTTCGGCCTGGTCGAGGCCGCCCGCATCCTGTGCGAAGACGGTTTTGCGGTGTTCCCCTATACGACCGACGATCTTGTCGTCGCCGAGCGGCTGCTCGGCGCGGGCTGCAGGGTTCTGATGCCGTGGTGCGCGCCGATCGGCTCGGCGCTCGGGCCGGTCAACATCATGGCGCTGCGCTCGATGCGTGGGCATTTCCCAGACGTTCCGTTGATCGTCGATGCGGGGCTCGGGCGTCCGTCGCACGCGGCAACCGTCATGGAACTCGGATTCGACGCCGTGCTCTTGAACACTGCGGTCGCCAAGGCGGCCGATCCGGTCGGCATGGCGCGGGCCTTCGGCAAGGCGGTCGACGCCGGCCGCGAAGCCTTCGGCTCGGGATTGCTCGAGCCGCGCGATGTCGCCGTGCCGTCGACGCCGACAATCGGCAGGGCGGTTTTTTCATGAAGCTCGATCCGTTCTACCTGATCGTCGACAGTGCTCAATGGATCGAGCGGCTTGTGCCGCTCGGCGTCAGACTGGTGCAGATCCGCATCAAGGACATGGAGGAGGAGAGGCTGCGCGCTGAAATCCGCAAGGCGAAGGCCCTGTGTGCCCGGCACCAATGCCAACTCATCGTGAACGATCATTGGCGGCTGGCGATCGAGGAGGGCTGCGATTTCATCCATCTCGGCCAGGAGGATCTGCAAACGGCGGACTTTCCGGCGATACAGGCGGCCGGCGTCCGGCTCGGACTCAGCACGCATGATGATGCCGAGCTCGAAACGGCCGTTGCGGCTGGGCCCCACTACGTCGCGCTCGGACCGGTCTACCCCACCGTCCTGAAGAAGATGAAATGGGCGCCGCAGGGGCTGGAACAGATCCGTGCGTGGAAGGAACGGGTCGCGCCTCTGCCGCTGGTCGCCATCGGCGGCCTCAACCCCGAGCGGCTCGACGGGGTTTTCGGGGCCGGCGCCGACAGCGCGGCGGTGGTCACGGACATAACGCTGAATGCCGATCCTGAAGCGCGCACCAGGGAATGGATCGAAAAGACAGACCGATGGCGCTGAGGCGAGACCGTTATGTGCTCGTCGTGGGTGGCTCGGACTCCAGCGGCGGGGCCGGAATTGCGCGTGACATCGAGACGATCTCTTCGATTGGCGTGCGCACCTGCCTTGCTGTCACCGCGCTGACGGCGCAGACCCACAAAGCCGTTGTGGAAATCCATCCTTCGCAACCCAGTCTGGTGGCCGATCAGATGCGCGCCGCGCTGCAAGCCAACCCGGTGGCGGCCATCAAGATCGGCATGCTCGCAACGGCCGGGGTCATCGTTGCCGTTGCAAGCGTGCTGCGCGAAAACCCGCAGGTGCCGGCAGTCCTTGACCCAGTGCTGGCGTCGACGTCAGGCCGGGCGCTCCTGGAAGCAGGCGCCATCGCCGTCATGAAGCGCAATCTGATGCCGCTTTGCCGTCTCGTTACACCCAATCTCATCGAGCTGGCGCTTCTTGTTGGCTCGGAACTGGCAGTGGATGACGACGGCGCACTGTTGCAAGGTCAGGAATTGCTGAACGCCGGAGCGCAGGCCCTGCTGGTCAAGGGCGGTCATGCATCGGGACCCCGATCAACCGATATTCTGTTGCGCTCGGGTCACGAACCGGTCCGCTTCGACACACCGCGTCTGGCTACGTCGATGCGCGGGACGGGATGCATGCTGACCAGTGCGATTGCGGCGCATATGGCGAAAGCGTGCCCACTCGAAGACGGCGTGCGCAAAGGCAAGCTATTTGTGTTCGAGGAGCTTCGGAAAATAGCGCAAGAATGGCCGTGCTCCACGTGAGCGAACCCTATACCGACCGGCTGCGACCAGCGCCGCTCGGCGCCAACAAGATGCAATGAAGGTGACGCTGCGCGTGGCGCATAACACCAACGGGTTCCCGTGCGGCGATCGAGAGGCGCACCACCCGGCACGGCGGCGACGCCATCACCCAGCGCATCCGCAGACGAAGAAACATTCGGATGGTGGGCGAGGCGACAACCGGCGCACAAACGGGCTCCAGTTTTCTATTTCTCTTGTCGTTAGGTCGCCAACAGCAGTTAACCAGTTCACTCTTAACGCGTTGGTCCCAAAGTCGGACTTCGGTCCGGGTTTGCAGGTATCCGACGCTGCGGGCATCGCTCTCGAGCTGACCCACGCGGCGCCGTTCATCTGATTGCCACGGGAGCCAGGGCGCGTGAAAGGCTTGCCTCGCCTCTGCCATAGACGGAGGGACTATAGTTGATCAACGTATCGGTGCGAGCCGTATTGAGCAGTTGGTTGGTAATCTGGGTCGGCGTCGCCGTGGCGAATTTGCTGCCGATGATGGCCGCGTATCCGGAGATGATCGGCGCGGCGAAGGAAGTGCCATAAAGACCGGTCTTGTCTCCCTCGACACCAACCACGAGGAAATGGCTTTGCACGATCGGGTTGGAGCCGGCGTAGTTCGAGTACCAGGCAAGCTGGGCCCTGTTGGACGTTGTGCCGTTCGTCGACAGCGCACCCACGAATATCGCTGATTGCTTTCCGATCAGGGCGAGGTCGAGATAGTCCTGCTGGCCGCCCGTGACGCCGCCGACGGCAACCGAGTCGTTGCCCGCTGCCTTCGAGACCACGGCTAATCCATAGGTCGCATAAGTGATGATCGAAGATTCCTCCGGAGCCCACCCGATCTGGTTCACGCTATAGCCCGCAGTGGCATACATGCCGTAGCTTAGATTGAGCACATTCCGACCGGGAGCCAGCCAGACGGTCGAGCCTGTCGAGAAATCTTTCGACCTGATGGCCGCCCATGGAGCAATCATGCTGGCTTCTTCGCGGGTCCACTCGCCATGCCGTTGGTACTGCCAGCCAAGGCCAAGGTTGCCCCAGAACCGCGTCGTGCTGGAGAAGTCGTCGACGACCGTGATCGCGGTGCCTTGTCCCCTGTAGCCGGCAGCCCACGCGGCGCCCACGTCGGGGCTCATCCACCCCTGTACCGCCTGCGTGTGCGCGACCGGGATCGAGGCGCCTACGCATATGGACCGACCACCGTGGCACAGCGCGGCCATCTCGTCCGCATTGAGGGCCTCCTGCGCCGACGCGACCGGCGCCGACAGGATGGCAAATGCCGTGGCGATACCGAATTTCCAGCGACTACGTGACATATTCGAACTCCAGACGAGAAACCTAGGACGGACGATCGCGAGCGTCGGGAGCGAGATGAGGTCTCATGTGCTACTCCCCCGGCGATCAGAAACTAACACGATAATTGAGCCACACATGCAGGCTCTCCGGTTTAGCGTTAACCAGATATTTCAATGTTTCCTCCGGTGCCATCTGGCTGGCCGCGAGCCGACAGTTGACGCTGTAGGTACCGAAATCCCCGTAATCGGCCTGGCACGGTTTTTCTTGGAGGCTTCCGCCGAAAGTCGAGGTGAGCGAGAGGGAAAGAGTGCTGTTCGAATTCGGATGCATCTGGGTGATGAAGCCAAGCTTGAGGCTGGGCTCGATGCGGTACTTCTCGCCCTTTTCTCCGGTTCCAAATCCCCACAGGATGCCGGTGTCCTCCGTGATCTGGGTTAGCAGGTCGACGTGCATGTCGACCCAGTTCGCGTGGTACCATCGATTGAACGACACCCAGCTTCCATTCTGCAGTTCATAGCCGCCATGGCCGAGACTTCTCGCGCGATCGCTGAGCGGCGAGCCCTGATGAATGTCGACCAGCGATGTCGTGATATCCTGCGCAATCGCTGGAGACGCCCCAAGCAACGCGGAAAACAGCAGTAACGCTGTCATACCGAAATTGCGTCGATTGCTGGACCCTTCGCGCATGCGCGAAATACCTCGCCCGATGGATCCCGGACCAGCGCCTGGCGGCGGCGAGGTTCTTCGGGCAGCCGTCCGAAGCCGGATTATCCACCCATAGTCGCACGGGTACCGTTACCGCGGCGTTTATCCTTCCGCAGAAGTGGGGATAAAGTTTTGACTGAGAACTGCCGGTTTAAAGTTCGTGCAGGGGAGCCGCCCATGTTGTCCCACCACGGCGTTGTCACGTTGTTTGAAATGCGACCGCGTGAGGCCGACACCGCCAGAGCAGGCCAGCAGCTTTCGCGACAATGGCAATGAGGCGCGAATGGATAGCCTGCGCAGAATAGCTGCCCCTAGCAACCGATAAACGATGAGGAAGGACAAGCCGTGCGCTATAAGACGTCACGCCTCTGACTACTTGCGTTGGATTTTTGCATGTGGCCTACGCGACAACGCTCCGCTCACGGCACAAGGTCCTCAACGATGTCGCCCTCCCCGTTAGCCAACCCGGCTAGAATAACGCCGGCCAGCAGCTTCTCCTTCGACAGCAGGCCTGCATCCTCAAGCGCCTCGAAATCCGGCAGCTGGCGCAGCGTGTCGAGCCCGAACTGCGACAGGAAATTTTTCGTCGTCACATAGGTGTAGGGCGCGCCCGGTTGCGGGCTGCGCGGCCCCGAGGCGATGAGGTCCTGCGCGCGCAGCACGCCGATCAGATCGCGCGACACCTCCTTGCCGAAGAAGGAAGACAGCTCGCCACGGGTGATCGGCTGGAAATAGGCGATGCACGTCAGGACGAGAGCCTCTGACTGCGACAGTTCTTTTGTCCCCTGCCCCGCGTCCGTGCCGAAGGCGGCCTGGATGGCGTCGCCAAAGACCTTCCTGGTCCGGTGCTGCCAGCCGCCGGCGACGGAAACCAACTCGTAGGGGCGGCCGGCGAGCTCGGCGCGGATGTCGTCGATGACCAGGTCGAGATTGCAGTTCTTCCCCACCACCCGCGCGAGCACCTCGCGCGGCACCGGTTCATTTGCCGCAAAGATCACCGCTTCAACGCGGCCCATCCACTCGCGCCAGCGCAGTTCCGGCGGCAGGTGCTCGAGCTCGGTGTCGACCAGCATTCGCTGGACCCCACCCTTGTCTCGCGGGCGTTCGGATCGGGCGGCCTCGCTCATCGCTACAGCCCAAACAGCCGGAAGGTTGGACGGCCGGAGAGTTCGCGCACGGCATCCAGTTGCAGCAGCCGCTCGAACAGCCGCCTTGACGCAAATCGCGACAGGTTTTTCATCGTCAGCGAGCCGGAGACGGCGTCTTCGTTGAGCAGCAAAAAAATCACGTCGCCGGCGCCTTTGGCGCGCAGTTTCGGCGTCACCGCCAGGAGTTTCTCGGCGCGGCGCGATAGTTCACTGGCCCGCCGGCAGGCCTCCGCCGCCGCTTGCACCAGCGCAAGGCAAACCGCGCGTTCAAAACCTTTCTCGCCCGGTCGGATGCGCTTGCCGCCGCCCTCGGTGCGGAAAGCCGGGCCAAAAGCCTGTGCCATCAGGAGCGGCAGCGAGCGCGGCCAACGCAGGCTTTGCGCCAGCACCAGATCGGCGAGCCACCAGGCGAAAAGCTCGGCATCAGGCCTAATGGCAACGACGTGAGCCGCGATCGCCGCGGCGGCGAACGGCGCCGGTCGCGGCGACCTCGCTACTTCTTCGGCCTCCGTGCAGAGGTCATCGAGCGCCGCTCCGTGCCAATGAAGCCCAAGCTGGTCGACGACCTTTTCAAGTCGTTCGGCGCTGGCCGCGGGCGGTTGCACGGCCAGCTGTCGCCAGGCGGCAAAAATGGCGCCGGCGGGACCGGGATCGGCACCGGCCGGGCAAAGCTGCCAGGCGTCGCGCAGGGCCGCTTGATCCTCGGCGCGGCCGGCCAGCCGCATGCTGACGGCGGCGCAGTTGAGCGCCAGCCGCTGCCGCCAGGCGCCGACCCAGGCAGGCTGCGCCCGGGCAAGGCTGTCGAGCGCGCCCAAGGCGGCTCCGGCGCGGAAGGCGGCTTCAGCGTCGCTCGGCGCGCCAGCGTTCGCGAGCGCCCAAGCCGGAACAGTCGGCGGCGGCGCGGACGGACTGGCGGTCGCGGGATCGATGCGAATCATGTGTTTGGAGGGTAAAGGGCTCGTGCGCTTTACGCCACGATTTTCGCTTCAAAACGCACAGCTTGTCGGCACAACAAAACGAATGATAATGTTGCCTTATCGTTCGTTTTGCGCTCTATAGGAGGAATGGCCGTTTTCGTCGAGCAGAAGCCCAAAAATCACGCCGAGCGAGGCTCCGGAGCGTCCCACAGCACGGGCGCTGGAGATGACATTGCGGACGTGCGGCCGTCGACCGAGCCCGCTGTGCCGGGAGCCGACGAACTGCCCGACATTGTCGGATGAGCGGAATTCGTGAGACCCAGGGCGCTGGGCGGAAATCTCGCGCACAATTATGAGATTCTCGGCGCATAATTGTGAGACCGGCTGAATCGGAATTTTTGAGACTGCCGGCGCTTCCGGCCCGGTCGGTTGCGTTCGACGCCCAATGAAGAGCCACTGTGGGCGCCGCGAAGGCGGCCGAGCCGTGCATAGATGCGTCTGCGCAACGCCAGCGGCCATGCCCGCAACGTCTCCCTGAGCCGCTCCTCACCTTCCTCGTCGCTGGCCATCAGCACGGCGGCGCTGTAGCCGACCGGATCCGCGGACAGCCGTCCGACGCCAACGGCAAGCGCATAATTCTGCAACAACGAGCCCTGCGCCAACGAAAACAGGCCGGCGCGCACCGGCTTGGCAAGAACGGGCGCGACGCGATCATATTCGGGAACGACCACCAGAAGCGCCTGTCTGGCGATTGGCCGGGTAAGGAAATCATGGTTGGCCCTTCGCGCCTCCAGCGACAGACGAGGCTGCTCGGCCAGCGATGGCGGCGAGGATCTGCGATGCCGTGTCGTCAGGAAATCCAGCAATTGAGGGATGGAAGGCAATCCCTCATCTCTTCCACGCGCCCAGTTCGCCAAGCGCACGGCGCCTGCGCGCGCATTGAGATCGAGCATCACCAACTGTGTCTCCGGCAGTCGCTCGAGTTCTCTCCCGCTCCTTGCTGCTAATCGGATCGCGTGTTCCCGGCACCAAAAGCTCCATGGAAGAGCCGTGGCCTTGTGTTGAGTGCCGCCCCGACAAAGCGGGCACACATAGCGTCTGCCGCGGGCCACCATCAAACGCGCGTGCGGCGCGATCTCCGCGAAGGTCATGGCTCTCAGCTCCTCGACCGCCATGCCGACGCGGGCGGCCAACAAAGCCCCCTCCCCTCCCCCGAGCCGCCATTCGAGGTCGTTGATATCGCTGTGAGACAGACCACAGCACTCCAGAAACGCCTCGGTCGACATGCCGTAGAACCTTGCCAGCCGACCCAGCCAGGACGACAAACGCTCGTCGGGCTCACGCTTCAGCACGACCGGCAGCATCCTCAAGGCTGGCGCAGCTCTCATACCGGCTCGCCCAGCAACGCCAGAACATTGCGCGTATCGGCGACATCGGTCGCGACAATTCTCTCCTCGCCGCTTTCGATCGCCGCGATGGCGAGCATGCCCATCAGCGAAAACACATGCGCGGAGATGCCCCCCCCGTCACCTCCACCAGGCGTTTCAACATGCGCTCGCCGATTTCGCTCGGCCGACGCAGCGGCAAGGTCCGCTGCAAACTGCCGATCAGACCGCCAAAATCCTCGTCGTTCTGCCATGGTGGCAAGGCAAGAGCCTCGAAACGGCGCACCAGCTGATCGTCCGTGCGAAGGGCGTTGCGCGCCTGCTGCGTGCCGACGCAGACGAGCGGGATCCTGAGCTCATTGCCGAGAAAGCGCAGCAGGTTGAGGAAGCGGGCCTGCTCGCGCACCGTGCCGGCTTGCAGACTGTGCACCTCGTCGATGACGAGCAAGCCCGGGTGGATTTCGGAGAGCAAGCGCAACGTCAGGCTTTCCAGCACAGATAGCGTCGCCCGCGGCGGCTCCGGCGCGCCGATCGCCGCCAGCAATCGCTTGTAAAAGCGCGCCTCGTCGGGGCCCGCGACCATCTGCACGACGATCACCGGCATGTGCATCCGACCCGTCGCCTTGTCGAAATGCGATGGATGATCCCGAGCGAACTTCTCGACGATCATAGTCTTGCCCATGCCGCTGGCGCCGACGATGAGCAGATTGGGCATGCGTGCACGTTGGGGAAAGGCCAGCAGAGCCTCCAGCTTTGCCAGGGCCTGCTCGGCGCGCGGATAGTTGATCCATCGATCGGCACGGATCCTGCGGATACGTTCTTCAGCACTCAGCGCCGCGATCGTCCGGCTGGCCGGAAAGAGGTGCTCGAACTCCTCAGTCATCCCATTCCTCCACCGCGAAGTAGGGAAGCTGCAAGGGCTTGTCGCCTTCGACTGATGTCTCGGGCGTCACGTCGATCATCTTGCCGCCGCCAAGGTGCTCGCGCCGCGCACCATCCCGCCGCATGGCTCGGGTCGCGCGCGTCGCCTCGTCGACCAGGGCGCGCTGCGCGAGAATCGTCGAAAAGATCAGTTCCTCGTCTAGCGCCCTGCGCCCCTCTGCCCGGAGCGCACGGCGTGCCGCGCGTTGCTCCCACAAGGCAATCGGCGGCCGTGTCCGATCGGCCGGGCGCGCTTCCAGATACCCCTCCCCTGTCGCTACAAACACGCAAGACAGGTCGCGCGGGTCGTATTTGACAGTCAGCCGTTGCCAGTCGCGCTCCATCAGCCAGCGCAGATCGTCCGACCAGTAGCGGATGTGGAACAGATGCAGCCCGTCACGCTGCAGGGTGCGCTCCTCGCTGGGTAGGAAATCGATCAGGAATAGGCGCGGATCAGATGGCTTGCGCACCATGACGTCGGCAATGCGCGCATTCCACGCGGCCACAGGCGGCAGATCCAGCGCCTTGTGGATGCGAGCGTGATAGGCGCCGACGATCTCCAGCGCGATATAGGTCTCCAACTCCCTGAGCGTCATCACCGCCTCGGCTTCAGGGTCGAGGTCGCCGCGGTCGCGAATGTTCGAAAAATGTGAGCCCGGGATGAGATGAACCGCGCCTATCATCGTCCCGATCAACCTTTCGATATGCCCGCCGAACCGGGGCGTACCGGGAGGCCGGTAGACGAGATCGATGCGGTGCTCGGCGCAGGCGCGCTCGAAGGCCCGCGCGTGGAATTCCGCGCCGTTATCGACATGGATGATCCTGGGGATGCCAAAAGCCGGCCAATCCGCAGCTATACCCCGTGCCGCCAGCCATGCCGTCTTCTCGATCACGCAATGGGTCAGGCACAACGCCACTGCCGTCAGCGACGGCGCCTCCAGCGACAGGTAGAAACCTATGGCCATGCGGGTGTTGACGTCGATCGCCAAGGTCAGCGTCGGCCGGCCGATCGGCAGCCGCGTCACCGGATCCACCACCGTGACGTCGACCCTGGTGTGGTCGATCTGCACGATATCGAGTGGAGCAGGCGCTTCCAGTCCACCGGGCGTCGTCAGGAACATCGGCTCGGATTTGCCAGCGCCCTCCCGCCGTCGCATCAGATCGGCCTGATTTTTCGTCTCGAGCCACCGCCCAAGGCGACGGATCGATGGCCGTTGCAGCCCCGCAGCACGACAATCTGCCGCCACCTCTCGCTGAAAACGGCTCAGTGTTGGCTTGCGACGCGTGGCATAGAGCTTCTCGAAATGCCCCTCGACAATGACAAGGACCGCCGGATCCAAGGGCTGCATGCCCGCATTCGGGCCACGCCGGCGCGGCAGCAGCGTGCTGGTCCGATCATCCTGCCGAAACCGCTTCAGCCAACGAAACAGGGTCGCTCGGCTGATCCCAAGCGAGCCGATGGCACTCTGGACCTCTGCCTCGCCCGGCCGATCAGGAAGCCTGGCGAGGATTTCGGCGCGCCTTCGCGCCTCCCGCCAGCGCTGCTCGTTCTCGATCTGATCGGACATGGACAGCCTCGTCGTTTGGCTGCAAGTTGGTCTCAGGAATTCCGACTCAGTACCGTGTCCAGTCTCATTTACCCTGAATCGGTCTCATAATTACGACACGGATAACCCATTGAAATTGAATGAATGGCTATCTCAAAAACCCCAGCAATCCGACACGCATTCCTTGCGCGGACCGGGTTCGCGCCCAATTGCCGGACGTCGGCTGGAAAGGCCTCTCCCGTCGAGCAGAATGTCGAACCTCAAGCAAATCGGGCACGCGGACCTAGCCACGACGGTTCTCTCGGCGACGACGGTGAAGGTTTAGATGCATATCTCCCCGCCCACCGACGCTTCAGTTCTGCGGGCGCGAGCCCGTCACCGGCCGGTAAAAGATCACCGGCACCGACGGAACAAACTGGCTGAGGTAATCGAAATCCCCAACATTGCCAGTCAGGACCGTCGCCCCGAGCAGACCGGCCTGGTGAAAGATCAGCGCATCGTTGAGGAAGCGGCGTTCATGCCCCTCCCCTTTCGGCAGATGGCTCAGCCGGAACAACAGACCGGCCAGCATGCCGGCGCGTCCCCAGGCGGTGGCGTCGGGAGCATGTAGCCGGTGGGCGGGGATATCTTCGATCGTGTCCGCAACCACTTTCAGGACCGACTTCGTCGTGGGATGCATCGGATCGAGCCGGCCGAACACATGGCTGAGCTCGGCAAGGCATGCGGCGGAGTGGTGGCAAAGCCGATAGGTCAGAAGCTCATCGACGACTTCGGGCGTGCGCCCCTGCAGGACATCCAGATAGACGCTCGTGTCGAGAAGTAGTGCACCGCCGACCGCCGGCTGGTCTCCAGCCCAGGACAGCGCGGAATCCGGCCGCCGTTCCAGCCCCCCAGTGCGCCGCTGTGGTTTGAGGGAACGCAGCGCGCTCCCGAGATCAAACGCCAAGATCAATATCCGCGGGGATGCTGCCCTTGCGGCGCACAAGCCGGGTGCCAAAATCATCCTCGAGGGCCAATCGCGACAAGGCGAGCTCCAGGAGTTCGGTGTCGGAAGTCACGTGGGCGCGCTTCTTTGCCGCCTCGATCAATTCCGATGGCACCCTGCCGGAAAGGCGTGTGTTCTTGGCCGCGCCAAGAAGGCCGACCGCCCTCGCCTGCTCAAGCACCAGACGGTTGCGGGTGTGGGCGATCCGCTCCTCGCTTTCGGCTGCCGTTGCGCCACGATTGCTCATCCTAGATTCTCCTCTGTTGAACGAAACATAGAGGATGTTGAACGCGAAGGCAATGAACGGCATGGAAGGGCAAGGCCGTGGAAGCGATCGCCGCATCGTCCATAAGTACAGTGCCCGCGAGAAGCGTGCCCGGCCCATTGTCGTGCGCGACGGGAGGCAAATCTCGGGGCTATTCGTCAAGCGTCTCGCGGTGGACAATTCGGCGCTTTGGTCGCACGTTGTGCTCTCAGAATCGCACCACTGCGACATTTCCAAGGAACGAGAGCCCCCGATGGGCAGTGCCCGTAATTTCATGACGCCCCTCGACGCGATCGACGCCGACGACCTGCCGGACATTGTCGACGTCGTCATGGAAATGGGGCGCCCGGATGAGGCCCCCTCCCCTCCCCCGCAGGTCCTGGATTCGCGACAAGCATCACTGCCTGCGCATCTCGAAAAGCTTGCCGACCGCGCGCGCGATTATGTCGAGGCGGCGAGCTCGACAAACACCCGTCGCGCCTATGCCGCCGACTGGAAGCATTTCTGCGCCTGGTGCCGGCGCCAGTCGTTTGATCCGCTGCCGCCAGACCCACAAATCGTCGGCCTCTACATCACGGCCCAGGCCTCGGGAGCGGCAAGGGACAAAAAGTCGGTGTCGACCATCGAGCGCCGCCTGTCATCGCTGACCTGGAACTATACGCAACGCGGTCAACCGCTCGACCGGAAGGATCGGCATATCGCCACCGTGCTCGCCGGCATCCGCAACAAACACGCCTCCCCTCCCCGTCAAAAGGAAGCCATCCTGCGCGACGATCTAGTCGCCATGCTGGAAACACTCGACCGTGGCACGTTGCGCGGTCTGCGCGACCGCGCCATGCTGCTTTTGGGCTTCGCCGGCGGCTTGCGCCGCTCCGAAATCGTCGGCCTTGATGTTGCGCGCGATCAAACCGAGGACGGGCGCGGCTGGATTGAATTTTTCCCTGACAAGGGCGTGCTGATCACGTTGCGGGGCAAGACCGGCTGGCGCGAGGTCGAAATTGGTCGCGGCTCGTCCGACGCCACCTGCCCGATCGTCGCCCTGCAGACCTGGCTGAAGCTGGCCCGCATCGCGCATGGCCCCCTCTTCCGCCGCGTCACCGGGCAAGGCAAAGCGGTAGGAGCCGAGCGGCTGAACGATCAGGAGGTGGCGCGGCTGGTCAAACGCGCGGCCTTGGCCGCCGGTGTGCGCGGGGATCTTTCCGAGGGCGAGCGCGGCCAGAAGTTTTCTGGCCATTCGTTGCGCGCTGGCCTCGCTTCCTCAGCCGAGGTCGACGAGCGCTATGTGCAGAAGCAGCTTGGCCACGCCAGCGCCGAGATGACCCGCAAGTACCAGCGGCGTCGCGACCGTTTCCGGGTCAACCTCACCAAGGCGTCCGGGCTCTGAAAAGCCGCCCCTCCCTCGATTGATCGCTACCGTGAGGCGGTCAGGTTCTTTTGAGGTGATGACAACACCTCGTCGAGCACGGCGATCGCTGCGACCAGACTATCGGCGGCCGACGCCTCGTAGTCAGGCATGATCATCAGTTGCGCAATAGCGCGGCTGACGAATTCCGGGTTGAGCTTTTCCATCCGCTCTTTGGTTCGAGCAACGTGTTCCGGGAGCGCGCGCAGGGCGTTGACGACCTCGCCCAATTGCGACCGGGCCGCGGCGGCGATGTCAAAGATGTCGCGCGGGTTGGCTTCCGATCCCCGGTAATAGACCTTCTTGGCGATTATTTCCGGAATGGTTTCAAGACGCACCGTTCTGCCTTCCACCACACGGGTCTCGAATGGCGTCGTCGTTAGCGCTCCGGCTACAATGAAGTCGATTTCGCCGATGCCTTCGAAGGCGAACTTCTGGAACCGAAGCCCGTCCCCCAGATAGTCGGATGGCATCGTTTCAAAGTGCAGGTGGCTTCTGGATGGGTCGATGAAACCAAGCAATTGAGGGTCGTCGAGGAAAATATCAATGTCGTGGCTTTCGCGATGGCCGATCCGGATCATCATCGCCGTTCCGCCGCCAAATGACCATTCGAAGTCGTAGCCCCCGGCATTCTGGCGAAGCTGGTCGATTAGGTCGATAGTAATGCGAAAAAGCCGCTGCCATTCGGAAGGGCGCCGGCTGTCGCGTCCAACCATTACGCGGCGAGCGGATAGCTCTCGCCGGACCAGGCAGAGAACTTGGCGGCAAACGCCTTCAGATCGTCGACCGCGATGTGGTGCGCGGTTGCAAACTCGACTTGCTGGGCGAGAGGGACCTCGCCGAGAAACGCGCTAATATGACCGGGATGCTGCTTGGCAAGATCGATATCAGCAAGGCAATGCGCCAGCGCCACGTCGTCCAGTTGATCACTGTAGGGCGCGTTCACGGTCGTCAGGACTGAACCTAGATGCTTGCTCATAATGCGTGCAAGAATAGTCGTTTCAGGCTTGTCGCACAAGTTGCCGCCCGTCCAGCACCCATCGGCGGCCTGCGACGTCAGTGGTGTTGCTTCGCAGCCGAAGTCAGCCAGACTCGTCCTCCAGATGCCCGCCGGCGATGACAGACGTTGAGATCCACGAGGACAATCCGTCCGCTCCCCGCTCCTGCATCATGTCTCGTCTCACGGACTTCAGTTGTCCGCGGACAACCGCATTGTCGAATTTTGCTCCAATGGGAGCGCCAGTCCTTCGCACGACCCAATATCGACGGACAGCAGAGTGCGGGCTCACGAATAAGCCATCCTCCGCTGACTGCCGCCCCCTGCTATCGTTTGACTGCTGTCGACTCATTGGAGCGAGCCGGCCGGGATTCGGATTGCCGCCCGACCGTCTGTTTGAGTCGAGCCTCGCACGCGTTGTCCGCGGACAACCGCAGGCTCGGACCTCAAACCCCACTTATAGTTAAGCGTTTGTAAAATGTTTACGAATCGGACCATACTGTAATTGCGCAGTTTGATTGAAATCCGCATCAAATGCGTAGTTCGAGGAGAGCAATGCTACAGGCGCTTACGCATCCTAGCGGGCAGGAACACCTGCCATCGATGTTGTCCGCGGATTCTCTCGAATTGTCGCGGCAGCTTCAGCTACATCAACAAAAAATTTTTCCCCCAGCTTCCCAAAAAACGATCCGCCATTTCACACCTGCGGAGGCGGCATACTATATCGGCATCGGCGAGGGCTACCTAAGGCAGGTAGCCTCGGCTGGAAATGGACCGGAACCATTGGCCAATGGTCGCCGGGTCTATTCTCCTGCGGACATGGAAAACATCCGTCGGTCACTAGACGAAAAAAACGGAACACCGAAATACGTTCCGACCCGTCGGCCTGGAGAGAAACTACAGGTCGTGGCCGTAATGAATTTCAAGGGCGGTTCGGCGAAGACGACGACTTCCGCACACTTGGCCCAGTACCTCGCTTTGCGCGGCCATCGGGTTCTGGCAATCGATCTCGACCCACAGGCTTCACTGTCAGCGCTCTTTGGACATCAACCCGAACTCGATGTGGGCGAAGGCGAAACGCTTTACGGGGCGATCCGCTATGAAGAGCCGCGATCTATCTCTGAAATTGTGCGCGCCACTTACACCCAGAACCTGCATATCGTGCCGGGTAACCTAGAACTCATGGAGTTTGAACACGAGACACCGAGAGCGATTACGTCTGGGTCGGCGGAATCCATGTTCTTTGCCCGCATTGGAGAAGTGTTGACTGACATCGAGAGCCTGTACGATGTCGTTATTATCGATTGCCCGCCGCAACTCGGTTTCTTGACCATGTCGGCGTTGTGTGCGGCGACGTCGGCATTGATAACCGTGCATCCGCAAATGCTGGACGTGATGTCGATGAGTCAATTCCTTGCGATGACCAGTGAGATGATGGCAGTCGTGGAAAGGGCAGGGGGACGTACCAGCTACGATTGGATGCGCTACCTCGTTACTCGCTATGAGCCGAACGATGGTCCCCAAAGTCAGATGACAGGCTTTATGCGGGCAATCTTTGGCAATCGGATGCTGCACAATCACATGCTGAAGTCGACGGCAATCTCGGATGCCGGGGTTACCAAGCAGACACTGTACGAGGTCGATCGACAACAGTTCACCCGCGGCACATATGACAGGGCGATGGAATCTCTAAATGCGGTCAATTCGGAAATCGAAGGCCTGCTAAGGACGACTTGGGGGAGGAAATAATGGCCCGCAAGAATCTCATTGAGATTTCATCGGCAGATGAAGTGCCAACTGCTATGGCGGATATCAGACCAATCGCTGGCTTTGTAGCGCCGGCGGTCCGCAGTGCTCCCATAGGAGGCATCACCAGAACCCTTGGCAACATCACGCAGAAATTTGAACGAGCGCAAGACCTCGAAAAGCAGCTCGCGGAAGGTAAGATAGTTGTCGAATTGGACCCGGCCTTGGTCGACGGGTCATTCGTCAGTGATCGTCTTGGCATTGATCCAGTCGAACTGGCCGACCTAGTTGCCCAGATCAAAGAACATGGGCAGCAAGTGCCAATCCTTGTTCGGCCTCATCCGCAGGTAAACGGCCGATATCAAGTCGCATACGGACATCGCAGGCTCGCGGCGGTGAAAGAATTGGGCATCAAAGTTTGTGCCGTTATCCGTGAGTTGTCCGATGATCAATTGGTTGTCAGTCAGGGGCAGGAAAACAATGCGCGGACCAACCTGTCATATATCGAAAGAGCATTATTCGCTGCCCGCCTGGAAGATCGCTCCTTCTCCCGGGAAGTCATCATGGCGGCGCTAAACATTGACAAGGCTGCCTTATCCAAAATGTTATCGGTTGTTCGCGTGATACCGATCGAACTGATAGAGGCAATCGGGGCAGCACCAGAGGTCGGACGCCGTCGATGGATGGAATTCGCAGAGAAGTTGCAAAAGGCGAAGGTTGAACTGCAGGCGGTGTTGACATCGTTGTCCGCGGACAACTCGAGTGATCAACGCTTTCAACAAGCTGCCAGTGCCCTCAACTCGCTTCCTAGAATTGCCAGGGAAGGGGCAAGGACTAATCTCTGGGGGGCCAAGGACAAATTGGTTAGCGTCAACGTGAAATCGACCGCGAAGAGGGCGGTTGTGACCTACGAGGCAAAGGATGGTCCGAGCTTCGCGGCATACATTACGGGGCGACTGGATGACCTCTACGAGGCTTTTCGGAACTCCCAAAAACCATCAATAGGAGAGTGAACCGCAAAAGAAAAAGGCCCCCAAGCGACTTTCGTCGTGGAAGCCCTTCTCCGTAGTAGCTGACCGAGAATCGCATCTTCACGAATCACTGTCAAGAGTCATTGGCGTCGTTTTGGCGAGCAGATTTCTTTTGCCTAATCGAGGGTGAAAGAAAATGGAGACGAGTATTGCAACGACGCCCTTTGGGCGGCGGCCGATGTCGCTTGCCATGCTGGCAGCGCAAAACGATTCACGTGAGATTCCCAAGGGCAGGGTCGTCGACAAGTGGCAGATCTACCGCAACCTCTGTGAGGGCAAGAGCATCGTCGGCATCGGCGATCGTGCTCTGGCCGTCCTGAATGCGTTGCTGTCATTCCATCCTGACAGTGAGTTGAGTGAAGAAAACGATCTCATCGTCTTTCCCTCGAACGCTCAGCTGTCCCTCAGGGCACACGGGATGCCTGATGCCACGCTCAGGCGGCACCTGGCGGCTCTTGTGGACTGCGGACTAATCATCCGCCGGGATAGCCCGAACGGCAAGCGTTACGCCCGCAAGGGCCGAGGAGGGGAGATCGAGGAAGCATTCGGCTTCTCCCTGGCGCCCCTGCTGGTCCGGGCTTACGAGTTCGAGGCGGCGGCCGAGCATGTTCGCGCCGACAACAGGGCGCTCAGGCTTATGCGCGAGCGGATCACCTTGCATCGCCGTGACATCCATAAGCTGATAGAGGCGGCCCTTGACGAGGATGTCCCGGGTGACTGGGGAGGCCTGTGGAAGCGTTTCCGCGGCGTTGTGGAGGCAATTCCGAGGCGAGCCTGCACTGCCGATCTCGAACCAATCGTCGCCGATCTTGCCGCATTGCATGACGACGTGGATAAGCTGCTGGAAGTTCATATGAAATCCACGAATCCGAGCGGCAATGACTCTCAAAACGAGCGGCAGCAATCTGATTCAAATACCGACTCTATTTTTGAATTTGAACCTGCTTTCGAGAAAAGCGGGGCGGCGGCCGAGCCCAGGACGAGGACCGCAGAGGCGCCGAAAACATACCCGCTGGGGATAGTGCTGAAGGCCTGCCCCGAAATTGCGGATTATGCCGTCGACGGGATCGGCAATTGGCGCGATCTCATGATAACCGCCGCCCAGGTGCGGGGATATCTGGGCGTTTCGCCGTCTGCGTATGAGGAGGCCTGCCATGTGATGGGCCAGGAGATCGCGGCGATCGTGATTGCCTGCATCCTGCAAAGGGCGCAGCACATCAATTCGGCCGGCGGCTATCTGCGCGTGCTGACTGACAAGGCCAGGGCAGGGGCGTTTTCGGTCGGGCCGATGCTGATGGCGGCACTGAAGGCGAATGGCGTAACAGCGAGGATGGCAGGATGACGATCGCCAATCCCACAGCTGGTTCAACCTAATGTGGCTTCCGCGGGATAGGGAAGCTCGCGGCGCCTTTGTTGGTTGGACGGTGTGTAGGCGATTCAATTTCATGGGACGGGAGAGGAATTCATTGGCGCCGAACGAACGTCGCAACATGCGGCTACAAACGGCGCAATTGCCTTCGTCACGCCGACAACGAGCGATAGTGGGGCATGCGCAAGCCAACCGCCGGCCGATCGAAGCAGGCCTTGCAATTATTCGATTTGCTGCGTTTAACTCGAAGGTCTGGATTTCAAAACGGAATGGCCTAACCGCCTGCCCAATTTGCAATGGTACAAAGGAAACGCATATGGCGACCGGAACGGTGAAGTGGTTCAACAGCACCAAGGGATTTGGATTTATTCAGCCCGACAACGGCGGTCAGGATGTTTTCGTCCACATTTCCGCTGTCGAACGCGCGGGCCTCTCGACGCTGAATGACGGCCAGAAGATCAACTATGAGATCGAACAGGACCGCCGCACTGGCAAGTCCTCTGCTGGCAGCCTCAGCAAAGCCGGCTAAATTTTCTCCTGCGTCCCGGCAAGAGCGAATGGACGCGAGGCAAGGCGGGGTTGGTCCCCCGCCTTTTCCAATTCTGCGCGGATCACGCCGATAGCAGCTGCGCGCCTCCAGAACGACCCTCGAGAGATAAAGTCAGGCTGCGACCTTCTTGTTCGTCCGCTTCGCCGGCGCCGGCGTTTCCGGCTCTTTCGGTTTGCGGCCGAGACCCATGGTCTTGGCCAACGCCGAGCGCGCAGCGGCGTAATTTGGCGCGACCATCGGATAATCCGCCGGCAGGCCCCATTTGGCGCGGTATTTGTCCGGCGTCAGCCCGTAGTGGGTCGACAGATGGCGCTTTAACGATTTGAACTTCTTTCCATCGTCAAGGCAGATGATGTAGTCCGCCATTACGGACTTTTTGATCGACACAGCAGGTTTGAGAGCCTCAGGTTCGTCTGCGGAAACGCCGGAGCCGGCCGTGGCTTTGAGTGCGGCGTGCACCTGGCCGATCAGGGCAGGAAGATCAGCCACCGGGACCGGATTGTTCGAGACATAGGCTGAGACGACATCGGCGGTAAGCTCGATGAGGGCGTCGAGGTTGTGGTCGGCTTCTTCTGTCATGAAATTCTCCGGGTGGCTTGAAAGACAGCAGGCGAAGTCCCGCTACATAGTGACGGCTGTCGCTGAAAGCAATAAATGTCTCGGCAGCATAAGTATCGCCATAAACTATCGCTGATACGCGTCCGCCCCGGAAATCGTTCGGCTGCCAGGCGCCGGAACCGATGGGCAGCCATGCCGGCTTGAGCTTTTGTAATTCCGAAAACAACGTAAAGAAATTCCGCGCTACACGAAAATACGGCCAGGTGAATGAAACCTGGCATTCCTCGCTGGTCAGTGACGTTGGCCCAACGGCGCCAGGCTATTCCTGGCGTCTTCTACGCATGACTGTTTGTTTTTTTGCCAGCTGATTGGCCGTCGCCGGAGCTTGGTCCGAGAATGAAGTCAAACACGGGTTGGGGCTGACCGAGCACTGTCGCCTGCAAGGCAGCCGGAATCCGTGCCGCGGCTTCTGCGTGTTCGGCGAGCCTTGCGGGTGACATGCCGAGCGCGCGCTTGAAGGTATGATCCGCCGTGTTCACCCGACGAAGGAGCGCCGCGGCCCGTCCGGCATGACGTATCGCTGCCGCCTGCTTGCCCTCGCGGATCTTCACGCCGGCTGCCGATAACAGGATCAATCCCTTGAAGAGCGTCCGAAGCGGAGCGCCTCGGCCTGCAACTTGCCACAGCCCTTCCCACGCCTCATGGGCTTCCCAGTAATAGCCGTGGTTGAAGAGGTCGAGACCCCAGAAGAATATGTCTGAATCCAGTGACGCCTTTGCCGCCAACGGCATGGCTTCGCTGTTGTAGCTATGTCCCGCGGGATCGCGCACGGGATGCGGTTGCCTGCCCGGCAGATATGCATAGGACGGAAAGCTCTTTTCCGGCAGCCAGCGCCGGCGCAACATCGAACCAATAGCCATCAAAGCCGTATAGCACGCCCGTGGGAGGACCCAACCTCCGGTATGCAGTGGATCGCTGCGTGTAAGGTGGGCAGCGGAAAAGTGCAGGCATAGGCTTCCGCAAAACTGTGCGAGACTGGCCTAAGGTCCGGACCCAAAAGTTCGCGATTGAGATCGGCGGTACTTCCCACACAGGGCTTAGAAAGATGGATCGTTCCCAAGCCGTGCGAGGATTGCCCGCGCCTCGTCGCTGATTTCGCGGACAATCTCGGCGGCCGGCTGGACGCGGCGGACGAGGCTGACGCCTTGGCCCGACCATAGGGCAAGGGCGTCGATATCGCCCTCGTCACCCGATCCCGGCGTATGAGATTGGTATGCAACCACGTCGCCATATGGCGACTTTGCAATGACCGCGCCTTCGTGGGGACGCCTACCCGCCGGCGGGCGTCCGGCTGCCTCCCAAGCTTCAATCGTTTTGTTGCGGAGGCTGCGATGCGGAGCGTCGGGCCAGCCGACATCGAAAACAGTCCCGTATTCTGTGTCCGTCTCCTTGGCTGTCAGGATGCGGTCGCGATAGCGCGGGTGGATTGGAGCTTCGATGCTCGCGAGAAAGCGGGTACCGATCCAAGCGCCCGCGGCACCAAGTGCCATCGCCGCGGCTAGACCGCGTCCATCCGCAATGCCACCGGCAGCAAGAACGGGGACTGGCGCGACCTGGTCAACAACCACCGGAACCAACGCCATCGTGGCAACTGTACCGTAAACGTGGCCACCAGCCTCCCAGCCCTGCGCGACGATTGCGTCGGCACCATCTGCGACTGATATCCGAGCCTGTTCGGCGCCTCCTGACGTATGCAGGACCTTTGCCCCGCCACGATGCGCCGCAGCCGTCAGCGAACCTGCCTGGCCCCAGAAAAATGAGACTACCGGCACGCCTTCTTCCAAACAGATCGCGAGGCGCTCCTCCTGCGGATAAGTCAACACGAGATTGACGCCGAACGGTCGTTTGGTCAGGGCCTTGGTGGCCCGAATTTCTGCGCGTACCGCTTCAGGCGGACTCCAGCCGAGGGCGAGCATCCCGAGACCGCCTGCATTGCTCACCGCGGCGGCGAATTGCGGAGAAGTAGCTCCACCCATGGCCGCCAGGACAATCGGAATTTCTATGCCGACGAGAGTGGCGAAGGCGTTGGGCATTGCGCTCCCCCTGAATCCTTCATCCGGGCGCGGCCTTTTGCCCGGTTTAGGGACAGTGGTCCAAAGGAGGCACGGAATCAACGGGGATTCGCCGCAAAGGGAGACTAGGAGCAGTTCGGGCGACTCGCGGCGCTGTTGCCAACTGACACACGCGGCAAGCGGCGGGTTGATGATCGCCGGGTAATCAGCGGCATCGTGCATGTCCTGAAATCAGGCGGTCGTTGGGTTGACGCACCGGAATGCCTACGGCCCGTGCAAGACGCTCTACAACCGCTTCGTCCGATGGGCAGCCAAGGGCATCTGGGTCGACATCTTCCATGCCCTGGTCTCGGCTGGCGGAACACCGGCGGAGGTGCTCATCGACTCCTCGGCGGTGAAGGCGCATCGCTGCGCCTCAGGCGGCAAATGGGGAACAAAATCAGGCGATCGGTCGATCGCGTGGTGGGCGAACCACGAAAATCCACGCCCTGACCGATGGCCTATGCCGCCCGATCGCTTTCCTTTTGACCGGTGGCCAGGTGACCGATTGCACCGCCGGGGATTTGCTTCTGGAGCAGATGCCCAAGAGCCCGATCGTGCATGCCGACAAGGGCTATGATACAGCAACGCAATCCGCAACAAGGTCGAGGGTAAAGGGGCAATGCCGAACATCCCACCCAAGGCCAACCGGCGCTGGAGAAATTGCTTCTCGCCGTTCCTTTACCGCGATCGCAACGCCATCGAGCGCATGTTCGGACGCCTCAAGGATTTCCGCCGAATCGCCACACGATACGATCGATCGGCGACGAACTTCCTTCCCACCGTCTGCCTCGCGGCCCTCGTCAGCTACTGGTTGTGAGTCCGGACCCTAAGGCGACATTGTCGAAATTGAGCTAGCCAAATCCCACGCCACTAGACATCAACCAGACAGCGTTCATGACCACCGCTTGGATGCTAGCGATCAAGTTTAGCAGGCGGGATGCAGCCGAATCGTTCGGCTGAGGAAATATGTGCGAGCGAGGCTGTCGCCGCTGGGTTTGGAGGGGGAGTGATGACCGGCTCGAGCAGATTTGAAAGACCAGTCGTTGTTCAGGTCAGCCGCCACAGCTCGGAGCGTGTCGTGTTCGATGTCAATGACGCGTCCAATATCTTGCTGCGACATCTCGATCGTCAGACCGAGAAGCGCAAGATAGCGATGGACGCCTGTCTGCGGGTGTTGCGTGGAGAGGCTCATCCAACAGCCGCTCGGCGTGCTTTCGTCGCTGCCGCGCTCGAAGCAAAGATTCTGCGCGGCGATTAAGAGCTATGACGGTGCTCATAAAGTTCGTTCACCTCGGCATCGCCGTCGGAGAACCACACTTTATGTGTGGGGCACCCGGTCCTGCCCACCTGGCAATGTCGGCATCTCACTGTCGGCCGTCCGCCAGATCCAGCAATCGAACTCCGGTCGGGATATGACCAATTCTCCCAGCGATTCCTTGTATGCGCCATCGGCCGAAGGGGGAACGACGTAAAGTCCAACCGGCCGTGGCTGCATCTGTAATATCGCCGTCGCCGTTGGCCTGTCCAATGGCAGGTTGTAACGCAGCACTTTCACGCTTCGCTCCCTCATTCTGGCAAGGGCGTCGACCAGCTTCTTTTCGTAGGCGGATTCGTAAGGCACCCAATTTTCCGCCACTACCATGAGCGCCATTTCCTCGATCACCGGCAGCCCGGCCGGGGTCAACCCGAATGTGGCAATTGCGATCAAATGCGATGCCTCATCCGCACCCCAGAGTGCCAGCTCGCTTTCAAAACGGGTTTGAAGCCGACGATGAAGGCTGTCATCCAACAAGAATACGAACCCCGGCATGTGCTTGACGGTCAACTTGTGCCCGCTCCGAGCCGTGCCGAATTCCTTGACCTCGCCGACCAGGATCATCAGCTTTCTGGGACCGCTCTTCGGGGGCAGCGCGGAAGCAAGCGCCTCCGCGCGCCTTTGTTCGATCGCGGCCTTGTCGGCGGACCGGAACGGCTCGGGCACGAACAGGATTTCGCTAAGCACTCCGCCCTTGACCGTCATCTGACGCGCGGCCTCGACGAGGTGCCAACGAATATTCCACCAATAGCGCTTGCCAGCCCATCGCGACGTCCAGACTGTCAGTTCCGCTTCGTGCCAGAGATAATGAAGCAGGCCTCGCAGGGACAGTTTCTTGGTGTCCCCGACCACGCTGTCCGAACCTACGGCGCCAGCTGCCGGCGCAGATCGCGCGCCGACCTTCGACAGGCGAAAGTCCAGCTTCAGTGCGGCCGTGCCGCTCTCGGGGTCGACCTGGATTGCGCTGCCTATCAGCACGCCGAGGCCGGACAGTTCGTCGGGCGGCTCGTAAGAGGAACAGGAATGATCATGGCCGCCACCCGACAGCGGCATCCGCTTGACGATGTATTGGTCGCCAACCTGCGCAATATACATCGCGGGGCAGGGCTCCTGGCACAGGCAAAGCGGTCGCAGCTTTCTGCGATATGCATCGGCCAACAAATCCTGAAGATTCGGCGTCACCTCCTCGATCACCTGGTCAGCAAGTCTGAATCTTCGCATCGCCTCCGTCGCTCCGGACGCCGCCGCATCCCCACGCCCATTGAGTCATGGTTTTGCCATCGAAGCAACGGGCTTGTTCGTCACGTCATGATCGCCGGATCTCTCTCCGAGATGAGGCTGCGCTTCGGTAAACACGTGGCCTGCGGCTGGTCTTCACCTTGGGCGTGCGTTTGGCCACTGCCGCGTAGGCGGCGCTTCGATAGGCGACGGTGCGGTCAGCAGAGGAAGAGGGCAGGCGGGGCTGCGGTTGGCGGATGAAGGTCCGGGAGAGAGGCTCCCGGCGTCCGCCGCGGAGCAAACCCATGACACAGATGGAAATTCAGGCACCGACGCGGAACGCGCCTGCAGGCTACAAGGTGGATGTGAGCCGCGGCCAGCGCGTCGGCCGCGTGTCGTCGGAGTGGTTCAATCGACCGGCCGACGAGCGCTACCTGTCCCTCACCGACCTCGGGAACTCGGTAAGGGCGCGATCGCAGCGCAGCCGCACGCGCATTGTCGAAAGCGAACGGATCCGCGTCGAAGCCAGCCGCGACGACGCGGAACGCCTCCTACTAATTCTGCCCGAGGCCGAGGCACCCGTTGCCCCCACGCATTGGAGTTTTGGTCAGCTTGCCAGCCTGGTTGGCGCACCGGCTGCATACCTGCGCCAGCTCCCGGCCCCGCTCGCCGCCATCAATCTCCAGTACGGGCTGAATTCGCAGCGGGCGGAGCAGGTAAAGACACTCGAAATCCAGAACGGTCGCCTCGAGTTGCGAGCGGTGACCGGTCCCGACTACGGCAGGATTTTCGACCATGAACTGGTCGAGGCCGTGCAGAAGATTGCCGGCAATGGCACCGGGGATACGCGCTGGAAGGTGCCGGGCGTACTCGACTGGTCGACGGGAATCTACAACCCAAATGTCGACATCTCCAAGGACACCACGACGCTCTATGCCTCCGACCGCGACGTTTTCCTGTTCCTGGTTGACGACCTCAACCCGATCGAGGCCGGAAAGCTGTCGAACGGCGATCCAGATCTTTTCTTCCGCGGCTTCTACTGCTGGAACTCTGAAGTCGGTGCCAGAACACTGGGAATCGCAAGCTTCTATCTTCGCGCCGTATGCCAGAACCGCAATCTTTGGGGCGTCGAAAATTTTGAGGAGATCACCATCCGGCATTCCAAATATGCGGCTTCCCGCTTCGCCGCCGAAGCGGAGCCGGCGCTGATCCAGTTTGCCGAATCCTCGCCCACGCCGTTCGTCAACGGCATCAAGGCGGCGCGGGAGCGGATCGTCGCCCGCAACGATGAAGACCGCGAGAGCTTTCTGCGCAAACGCGCCTTCTCGAAGGTCGAGACCATGAAAATCATTGATGCCGTGTTGGCAGAAGAAGGTCGGCCGCCGGAGTCGATCTTCGATTTTGTGCAGGGCATCACAAGGGTCGCCCGTGACAAGCCGCACCAGGATGTCCGCCTGGACATGGAAGGCAAGGCCAAGAAGCTTCTCGATTTCGCCGCTTGAGGATCCAATGCCGACCTCCTGTGCGGCATCTCCCGCTTATCCGGGCGTCGTCCTCGAGCACAAGGACGACGCCTCGCTCGTGATGGATCAGGATGGACAGCAGCCCTTCGGCCCGTCCGCGGTCGTTCATTTCGTCGGCATTCCCGGCCCGAAAAATCTCCATCCCACGTTCACATCAATCCGATCGGTTCACCTATTCGGTTTCGGGCAGAGTCACTCCAATTGCCGGCACATCCAGCCCCTCAATCTCCTGCATCACTTTTCCGGCGATGCCCTGCAAGTCTCCGTACATGCCGACGGTCGACTCGATTACCCCTTGGATCTGCGCCTCGCGCTTGGCCCACAGACGTGTTGTGGCCTTGCGTTCCTTGGCGAGGTCCTCCTGCATATCCGAGAATTTCTCCACGATCGCCTCGACCCGGTGGCGGAAGCGGGGACCGGTCAGATAGCCATAGACCTGCTCCATTTTGGTGGCTTGGCCATCCTGGGCGACGCGGGAGTTGGCCAGCTCGATCAGGGATTGCCGGAGCAAGATGGCGATCGGGATCGCACATTTGGGGTGGGCGACATAGACTCCGTCCAAAAGATCGAAGCTTTCCACGCCGGGAGGCAACGCTTCCGAAACCATCAGCGCGATATCCGCTCTCGCGGCTCGTTGATCGCCTCTGAGTTTACCTAGCCAGCCCTGGCTCCAGTTCTTGGTGCGTTTCGATTCCCACAAAATGGCGCCGCAGGGCTGGCCGGCCGGTCCGACCACGCGGTGCAAGACGTCTCCGCCGAACTCGCCCTTGGCGACCGGTTCGATGATGTCGATCGGAAAGCGGCTGGCAATGAGGGACTCCAGCTCGAGCTCAAGAACCTCGCCCTGTAGCTGCTGAGAGCCCTGTTCCGCACGGCGCTTCAGCTCCTCGATCTGACGCTGCATACCGGCGATCTGTTCCTCTTTCTCCGCAACCTTCATTTTGAGGCCGTCTTCGGCTTCCGACCTCGCCTTGGTGCGAACGGCCTCCAGTCCTTCCTGGATCTTTCTTTCGACGGTCAGCGCCATCTCGCGCTTCTCATCATCGAGCGCACGTTGCTGCTTCAGGAATTCCGCTTGTTGCAGCTGAGCCTCGGCGAGTTTCTCGTCCCGCGCCTTGAGCGTCGCCTCTACCTCGGCAAGCTTCCTGTCCCGGTCTTCAAGATCGGCCGAGAGCAGCAGCTTGGCCTTGCGGGCCTCCTCGGCCGCGATAGCTACGCGCTCAAGCTTGATCTTTTCCGCCACCTGGTTGTCGATGTCCGCCTGGGCGGCATCAATTGCGGCTTGCTTGCGTTGAAGCTCTTCCTCTCGGGCCGCGATGGAGGCGTTGCTCTGCGCCAAACGCCGCTCATAGTCCTCGCGGGTGGCGGCAATCAGGGGAGCCGCGAGCGATTCGTTTAGCTTGATATCCGCCTTGCAGCTTGGGCAGCTGATTATCGGTTCATTGAGAATCCCTGGGCTGGACTGTCATTCGCAGTGACTCGCTGAGAAATCTGGATGAAGGAGGCATCAGATTATACCGTAGGAACTGCTTTTGGAAAAGAACAAAGAGCGAACATAGAGAGTTATCCCCCGCGCAAGAACCGGCGAAGGTTCGCTGCATTATTTGCAGATTGCTGGAAAGCAAACCACGCGCCGGCCGGGGCTGGCGGGGGCAGATGCGCGGGGGACCCCGATACACCTGAGTTCCTCGCCTCGGCCGGCAAGCGCTGATCCACCAGCTCATGGATTGCGCCGATTGGGGGCAATAGGGCAGACCCGAAAGTTCCGAAATCCGCAAAGCCGAAATTATAGATCCGCTGCGCTGTTCACAGCGCGCATGACACGATTGCCGCAGTTGCCTGCGCTGGCGCCGCCGCCAGAGGCAAAGGGGGGAGGGGAGGTTTCCTGACGGGCTTGGAGGTCCGGGGAGAGGCCCCGGGCCGCCCGTCTTGGAGAACCTGACCATGGCAAAGGCCATTCAGAAGATCGCGATGAACCCATCGGAAAACATTCCCTACGACAAGCTGGTGCTGTCGCAAAAGAATGTCCGGCGAGTGAAGGACGGCGTGTCCATCGAGCAGCTTGCCGAAGATATTGGACGGCGCATGCTGCTTCAAAGCCTGAACGTCCGTCCCGTCCTTGGCGAAGACGGCGAGGAGACCGGCATATTCGAGGTGCCCGCCGGCGGTCGTCGCTATCTAGCGCTCGGCATTCTCATCAAACAGAAGCGGCTGGCAAAGAACGAGCCGATCCCGTGCATCGTCAATCGAAGCACGGCGACATCGGCCGAAGAGGACTCTCTGGCCGAGAACTTCCACCGCGAGGATCTTCATCCACTCGACCAGTTCCGGGCGTTCAAGACACTGAGCGACCAGGGGCTCGATCACGAAGAAATCGCCGCGCGCTTCTTTGTTTCGTCAGCGACGGTGAAGCAGCGCCTGCGGCTCGCGTCGGTCTCGCCCAGGCTGCTCGATCTCTATGAAAAGGATGAAATCCGGCTCGAGCAGATCATGGCGTTCTCAATTTCGGACGACCATGCCCGCCAGGAGCAGGTCTGGGAGCGCATCAATAACAACCAGCATATGCAGGAGCCCTACTACATCAGGCGCCTCCTGACGGAGACGACGGTGCGTGCCGACGATCGCCGGGCGGTCTATGTCGGCGCCGAGGCCTATGAGGCCGCCGGCGGCGTCATCCTGCGCGACCTGTTCGAGCAGGATTCCGGCGGCTGGTTCCAGGATGCAGCCCTGCTTGAGCAATTCGTCTTCGAGCGGCTGAAGATCGACGCCGAGGCCATCCGCGCCGACGGCTGGAAGTGGGTCGAGGCGGCGATCAGCTTCCCGTACGGCCACACCTCCGGCATGCGGCGCGTCTATGCCGAACCGGCGGAGCTGAGCACCGAGGAAATCGCTCGCTACGACGCGGTGAAGGCCGAGTATGATGCGCTCGATGCGAAGTATGCCGAGATGGAGGACGCCGATCAGGAGATTGAGGACAAGCTCGATCAGCTCGGCGCCGAGCTCGACGCGTTCAGCGATCGTCCCCAGGTTTACGATCCGGCGCAGAAGGCCATCGCCGGAGCGTTCGTCACGCTCGGAGCAAACGGCCAGTTGCAGATCGAAGCCGGCTTCGTTCGTCCCGAGGACGAATCACGGGTCGAGACGGGCGATGACGATGAAGAAGCCGAGGGCGGGGATCGCGACCCGTCGCAGGCAGACGATGTCGGCGCCAATCGCACCGTTGTTAATGGCCAGTCCGTGAACGGCGTATCCGACACAGCCGAAGAACCCGAAGATGAAGGCATCAAGCCGCTACCCGAACGGCTCGTCTTCGATCTCACCGCGCAGAAGACGCTTGCGCTGCGCAACGCGCTCGCAAGTAACGTCGACATCGCCTTCGTGTCGGTTCTCCATGCGCTCGTGCTGCAGGTGTTCTACCGGTTCGCCAAGGACAGCTGCCTCGAGATCAACCTGGTGAGCAACAGCTTTGGCCAGGTCCAGGGTCTCGCCGAGACCCCCTGGGCCAAGGAGATCGCCGAGCGTCAGGAAGCCTGGGACAGGGATATGCCGGACAGCGACAAGCTGTGGGAGTTCCTGCTTGGTCTCGACGAAGCGAGCCGCAAGGCGCTGTTCGCGCACTGCGCGTCGCTCCCGCTCAACGCCGTCGTCGAGCCGTGGAACAAGCGACCCGGAGCGCTTGCCCATGCGGACGCACTGGCCGCCACGCTCGGCTTCGACATGGTCGAGGCGGGCTGGACGCCGACCGTCGACAACTATCTCGGCCGCGTCACCAAGGCCCGGATCGTTCAGGCGGTCCGCGAAGCACGCGGCGGCGACTCCGCGCAGCTGATCGATCACATGAAGAAGGACTTGATGGCACGAGAGGCCGCTCGCCTTCTCGAAGGGTCGAACTGGCTGCCCGAGCCGCTGCGCCTTGATGGCGAAGACGCGGCTGCCGATACCGGCAAGACCGTCACCGACGATGTGGCGGATGAGACGCTCGACGACGATGCCGCCGAACTGCCGGCCTTCCTCGCGGGCGATGCGGATCCATTGTCCGATGAGCCGGGGACCACCGTCGGCGAAGATACCGACCATCTCCAGGCCGCTGAATAATCGGCCTCCCACTGACCATCGGGCCCGGCATCTCCGCCGGGCTCTCTTTGTTTTCCGACATGGAGAAAAACGCATGTACGCACATACAATTTACGATTGCGCCTCTCTGGGAAGCGTTATCCGCTATTCCGACGGCACGGCGAGACCGCCGGCCCGCTTCAGAAAGAAGTTGTCTGCCTGGGAGAGCCGCAACGGCACAGGCCGACTCGTCAAGAAGGAGCCGCCACGGTCGCGGGCGACCTATAGCTCTCCAGCCTGCTTCACCTTGCATGAAGGCGATTTCGGCGAGGGCGGCATCATCGTTGTCTCGGTCCGGCGCACCTGGTCCGTCGAAAGCGATTTGTGTTTCGAGATCATCGAGCGACCCGCGATCGGCATGGTCCGCGCGCTGCAGGACATCGCTGACAGCCCGGAACTCCTGCATCTCGCCAGGGATCGGGAAGCGGCCGAACGCTGACTCGCCAACAATCCGTATAGCCGGGCCTATCTGGAGGAGATCTCCGCCGACGAAGTCGGCGCGGACGTCATCGAGGGCCGGGCAGCCGCCTGACGTCCTCACCGCATAAACCAACCGACGACAGGCCCGGCGACCGCGCAAGCGATCGCGGGCCTGTTCCGTTTTCATGGAGATCGAAATGTTCGACTGGAACAGAAGCTGCTCTTACGACGAGCAGCAGAAGAGACGTTTTCACACGAGGGCGCGCTCACGGCTGAAAAAGCTTGTCGCCGAACTTGCCTTGCCGCCGGGTAGCTTTGACCTGCGCTCGAACAGGGCGGGCATCGCCGTATCCGGTGAAATCACCCTGCATCATGACCGCGCCTATATCCAGGTCGGCCAGTTCGGGCTGTCGTCGGGGCACGGTATTCTGATCCGCACCTGCAAGGGCCGCAAGGACTATACCGGCGGGGCCAACCACTTCGTCGCGCTCGGCATGCTCGACGACATCCCGGCGCTCGCCGCGGCGGTCCGCGCCATTACGGGCATCGGTCGTGATGCCGCACCCTCCGCGGATCGCCGCGCCGCCTAAACCAGCCCACCGATCCCTTCACCTGCCGACAGTCACCCGCTGCAGCGCTGCTGTGGCGGGCGACCGGCTATTTCCGGAGAGCAGCCATGTCCACCCATCCCCCGTTCCGAAAGGTGTTCGACGGCGTCGCAACGCGCGAGCAGATGTTCCGGCTCTTCAACCGGCACAAAGACACCCCGGGTATAGATCCAATTTCCGGCACTTCCTACGCCGGCGAGTATTTCGGGATCGCCGCCGAGCAATGCCACTTCATGCTCGCGCTCCTGCCGCCGCTGTTCCAGCGAACCGGCATGTTCGGCATGTCTGAATACAAGGCTGGCTACGTAACCAGCGTCTTTTTCGCGATCAGGATCCGCGGCCGCGAACGGTGGTTCCACGGCTTCTGCGATCTTTCCGACAAACGCAGTCCTGATGCTATGCGTTCAGCGATCATTGCTTACGAGACAGGCGCCGGCGACAGCGTGACGCGTGAAGAAAAACTCGAGGCGATCTGGTCCGCCACACATGCCGACTTCAAGGGCATCGCCGGCGAGGCCAATCCCGATGCCTGGCCGTCGGAGCATCACGGCAAGCGAACCATCCTTGTTTACACCGTCGGGCAGGGCACCACCCTTAAGCTGCTGGAGGATCTGACCGACGAAGAGATCGACAGCCGCATGCCGGCGGTCCGCGCACGACGCACGGAGAGGCGAGGGGGCAACGATGCGGACCCATCGTAAGACTATGCGGAAAAGGTCGTCGCCACGTCCACCAGGAGATTGGTAATGTCCAAATTCACTGTCGAGAGCAGCTACCATCTGCCGGCGTATCGGCACCGCACCTACGATGCCGCGACGCCTGCCGACGCCTGTCGTCAGGCCATCGAGGATGACGACTGGTCTGCTGAGAAATTCGACTACGAAACGGCCGGCGAGGCATACATCACCGGCATATGGTCCGGTGCCGATGCCGCCTACCGTGCCGAGTCCGTAGCCGTGCCATCGCAGTTTCAAGAGACGATCCAGCGCAAGGCCGACCATTTCCAGGAGCTGTTCGATCAGCTCGCCTATGCCGCCCAACCGATGGGCCTGTCGACTGTCGACTTCGATCGTTGGCTGCCGAGGGCAATTGTCGCGGTTGAGAAGGCAAAAGCGATCATCGAGGAACGCTGCGACCCCGATGAGCAGACAGAGCCGCCAGTGTCATGAGCAGCACCACCGGACCAAGATTCCGCGCGGAAGCAATCATCAGCTCACCGACGAAGGCCTTTTGGGAGCCGACGTTTACAACGCTGCCCACGTGGCAATGTTGGCTCTTCGCGATGTCTTACACGTTTCCGAGGCGACCTCGCAGGCTCATCGATAGCGCCCTTCCGTCTCGGCATCAGTGGGATGCGCTTCGGCAGGGTTTGCGTCGGCAATGGCATGCCCATCACTGTCTTCTGATGGGGTCTCGATTGCGGAGCCGATACTGCTCTGCAGTCAACCTCGACGGCCCGATCGGGATCGCGAACATTCCCGGCCGGCTAAGAGGTCAACTCGGTATCGGCCAATGCGCCGGCGGTTAAGGCTGAAAGGTCCAGATCGCCCCAGATTGCGCGCCGTTTTGCAGGACTGACACGCTTCTTCTTCACTTCCACGACGAAAGGTCGCGTGGGTCGATTCATAGACGCATTGCCTAGTGAGAATCGATCCTATTGCAGGATCCAGTCGTCAATTACTTCGGTCACGAGCAGCGGTCCACCAACCCCAATACAGCCGCGACCTTCAGCCGGTGGGTAGTCTGCAGCTGTCCTACCTGAATAGCCTTCGGCACGTCTCGCTCCTCGTCGCAAGAGGGAGAGCGGGGCCGGGAGAAGTGCGGCCCGGCTGGCGCGGAGAGAGTGCAGGCGTGAGGGCCACTCTCCCTCTCGCGAAGGACATCTCCATGAACATTGTTTCGACCACATCGATCGTCGCCCGGACGGCCGCTTCCCTCGCCGCACCGGCACAAGACGCCGTCAACAACGCCCAGGCGATTTATCAGGCGGCAATGCGGCTTCTGCCTTTCCTCGAGCAGGGCGAGCCTGTCACCACCCCCGCACTGCGCACCGCCATGACGACAAGTTTTGGCGGCAGCGATGCGCAAGGGTTCTGGGTGTGGAAGGACGCCTATGAGGCGCTCGAAGTCGCCCAGGTGCTGTTTCTGCGCCGGTTCGGTCCGGCGATCCTGTCCCGGTCGAGCACGCCCCAGGCAATGCTGGCGATGATGACGCGCATCGCGGAACTTCTTCCCACCCACACGCGGCGCTCCGACGAGAGCCAGGCCATGCAGCAGTTCTCCACGCCCTTGCCACTGGCTTTCGTCACGGCGCACGCCGCGACGATCGCATCTTGCGACCTCGTTCTCGAACCCTCCGCCGGCACCGGTCTGCTCGCCGTCCATGCCGAGATGACGCGCGCCTCGATCGCCCTCAACGAGCTTGCCGCGACGCGGGCCGATCTCCTCGGCCTGTTGTTTCCACGGTTCCCCGTCTCGCGGCACGACGCCGCCCATATCGACGATCATCTCGACGCGGCTATGAAGCCGTCTGTCGTGCTGATGAATCCACCCTTTAGCGTCGGCGCCTATGTCGATGGCCATGTCGCCGATGCGGCATGGCGGCATCTCTCTTCCGCATTCGCACGCCTGCGCGCCGGTGGGCGCCTGGTCGCCATCACCGGCACCGGGCTGTCTCCCGAAAACCCCAAATGGCGGCCCGCCTTCGTACGGCTGCAGGAGCAGGGCACCGTCATCTTCAACGCAGCGATCGACGGCCGTGTCTACGCCCGCCATGGCACCACCACTGAGACCCGCCTGAAAATTATCGACAAGGTACCGGCCACGGACCCGACCGGCTTCGTCCCGTCGCCCGGCAAGGCCACGGATGTTGAAACGCTGATCTCCTGGATCACCGATCTGCCGCCGCGGGCGCCGGGCGGCTTTCCGGACTCGATCGGTGCATTTTCCAGCGGCATCCTGCGCAATGCCGCCATGCACATGGGTGCCCGATCGGGTGCGGCTCTCGCCCCCCTCGCTGTCTCAACCGCTGCTCCGAAGACCATCCAATCGGTCCGTCCGATTGCGCGGGCGAAGCCCGCTCGCCAGGTCATGGCTAACAGCACGCCGGCTGTCCCCCTCGCCTATGAGCTCCGCGACTGGATGCCGGAGCAGGGCGGCCGGCTTACCGACACGATCTACGAACCATATGCCCTCCAGTCGATCGACATTCCCCGCGCAAAACCGCATCCGACGCCGCTGGTACAATCGGCCGCCATGGCCGCCGTCGCGCCACCAAAACCTTCCTATCGTCCGCTTCTTCCTGATGCGATCATCGACGAGGGCCTGCTGTCGGACGCCCAGCTCGAAAGCGTCATCTATGCCGGCGAAGCCCATTGCAGCCATCTCACCGGCGCCTGGACGGTTGACGAGACCTGCGATGTCGTCTCGGCCGCGCCAGAAGGTGCTGCGAACGCCGTCCGCTTCCGTCGTGGTTGGTTTTTGGGTGATGGAACCGGCTGCGGTAAGGGACGGCAAGTCGCTGGCATCATCCTCGACAATTGGCTGCAGGGGCGGCGCCGCGCGATCTGGATTTCCAAGTCGGACAAGCTGCTGGAAGACGCTCAACGCGATTGGGCGGCACTTGGCCAGGAAAAACTTCTCGTGCAGCCGCTGTCGCGCTATCGGCAGGGCACGCCAATCCGCCTTGCCGAAGGCATCCTCTTCACCACCTACGCAACCCTTCGTTCCCAGGAACGCGAGGGCAAGAAGTCCCGCATCGCCCAGATCCTCGATTGGGTCGGGAAGGGCTTTGATGGCGTCCTCGTCTTCGATGAGGCGCACGCCATGGCCAATGCCGCCGGCGGCAAAGGCGAGCGCGGTGACGTGGCTCCCTCGCAGCAGGGCAGGGCGGGCTTGCGGCTGCAGCACGCCCTTCCCGACGCGCGCGTCGTCTACGTCTCCGCGACCGGTGCGACCGCGGTCGAGAACCTGGCCTATGCGCAGCGTCTCGGCATCTGGGGCAGCGAGGATTTTCCATTCGCCAACCGCGCCGAATTCGTCGCCGCAATTGAGGATGGCGGTGTCGCGGCGATGGAAGTGCTCGCCCGCGATCTCAAATCGCTCGGTCTCTATACGGCGCGTTCGCTCTCCTATGACGGCGTCGAATACGACCTCCTCGAGCACGCGCTGACCGAGGAGCAGATCCGCATCTACAATGCCTATGCCGATGCATTCCAGGTCATCCACAACAACCTGACCGCCGCACTCGAGGCGGCCAACATCACCAGCGAGGCCGGCACGCTGAACCGCAACGCCAAGTCGGCGGCACGCTCAGCCTTCGAAAGCACGAAGCAGCGCTTCTTCAGCCGTCTCATCACCTCGATGATGACGCCGACCCTGATCGGCGCGATCGAGCAGGACCTCGCCGACGGTCATTCGGCGGTCGTGCAGATCGTCTCGACCGGCGAAGCGCTGTTGGAACGCCGGCTGGCCGAGATCCCAACCGAGGAATGGTCGGATCTGCATGTCGACGTGACGCCGCGCGAGTACGTCGGCGGGTACTTGATGCACTCCTTCCCCACGCAGTTGTTCGAGGAATATTCGGATGCGGAGGGCAACGTCTCTTCGCGGCCTGTCCACGACGAAGATGGCAACCCGGTTCAGTGCCGGGAGGCCGTGCGCCGGCGCGACGAGATGATCGAAAAACTTGCATCGCTGCCGCCGGTCGGCAGCGCGCTCGACCAGATCCTCCACCACTTCGGCACCGACACTGTCGCCGAGGTTACTGGCCGAGCACGGCGCATCGTGAAGAGGACCGGCCGCGATGGCATCGACCGGCTGGCCGTCGAGAACCGCCCTGGCTCGGCCAATCTCGCCGAGACACAGAGTTTTATGGGTGACGACAAGCGCGTCCTGATTTTTTCGGACGCCGGCGGCACCGGTCGCTCCTACCACGCTGATCTCGGCGTGAAGAACCAGCGGCTGCGCAAGCACTATCTGCTCGAAGCCGGCTGGCGCGCCGACAATGCTATCCAGGGGCTCGGACGGACCCACCGCACAAATCAGAAGCAACCGCCGCTGTTCCAGCCGATGGCCGCCAATGTGAAGGCCGGCAAGCGCTTCCTGTCGACGATCGCACGACGGCTCGACACGCTGGGCGCCATCACGCGCGGCCAGCGCCAGACCGGCGGAGCAGGGCTGTTCCGTGCCGAGGACAATCTCGAAAGCCCGTACGCGCGCGCGGCCCTGCGCCAGTTCTATATGCTATTGCACCAAGGCAAGATCGAGGGCTGTTCGCTCACGACCTTCGAGACCGTGACCGGGCTCTCTTTGACGACCGACGAGGGCGGGTTGCGCGACGAGCTGCCGCCGATCACGACTTGGCTCAACCGCCTGCTGGCGCTGCGCATCGACACCCAGAACCTGCTGTTCGAAGTGTTTGAGCAACTGATGACGGCGAAGGTCGAGGGCGCGATCGCTGCCGGCTCCTATGACAAAGGTCTGGAGACCATCACGGCGGAGAGCATCGTCGTCACCGATCGCCGCACCGTCTACACGCATCCGGTCTCGGGCGCGCAGTCGCATGTGCTGACCGTCGCGCGCAAGGACCGTATCCGGCCGCTCGGCCTGGTCGACGCGCTGGCGATCGCCCGTGCGGAGCTGCAATCGGTCCTGCTGGTCAACACGCGGTCGAACCGCGCGGCGATACAGCTGCCGACGGTGAGCCTGATGCTCGACGACGGGACGATAGAGCACCGCGTACGCCTGCTGCGGCCGACGGACGAGCTGCGCTTCGGTCTCGACGCCCTTGCCGAAACCCACTGGCAGCCGGCCGACCGAAAACTGTTCTGCGACCTGTGGCAGGCAGAAGTCGCCGCCGTCCCGGAGTTCACCGCCAGCACCTTCCACATCGTGACGGGCCTGCTGCTGCCGATCTGGCGTCGGCTGCCGGACCATGATTGTCAGGTTTACCGCATCCAGACCGATGCCGGCGAACGCATCATCGGCCGTCACATTGCGCCGACCCTTGTCACGACCATGTTCCGCAATCTCGGTCTCGACGATGCGCCCACGCTCGCGCCGGAAGATGCCTGGACTGGGCTCGTGGAAGGCAGGATCGGCCTTCAGCTTGCAGACGGCCTGATCCTGCGCCGCAGCCGGGTCATGAACGACTACCGTGTCGAGCTGATCGGCTTCACGGACGCTTTTGTTCCCCGGCTGAAGACCCTCGACCTGATCTCGGAGATCATCTCCTGGAAGTTGCGGCTGTTTATCCCGACATCCGCGCAAGGGCCGGCCATCCTCGCGTCCCTTCTCGAGCGCCATACTCTGGTCGGGATCACCGACCGTACGGCAGCGGCTTGAGGGTGGCGATCATGACCAGTTCGGCCTCCGAGCTGGCGCACCGCCTTGGCGAACATGCCGAGGCGGTGTGCCGCGAATATCTCTGGAACGGCCATCGCTCCGGCAATTACTGGATGGTCGGCGATGTCCGCAACACGCGCGGCCGTTCCATGCATGTGCGGCTCAAGGCGGTTGGCGGCAAGGCAGCCGGAAAATGGGTCGACGAGTCGTCGGGGGAATATGGCGACCTGCTCGACGTCATCGAGCAGAGCTGTGGTCTGGTCGACTTCCGCGAGGTCGCGGATGAAGCACGCCGCTTCCTCGCCATGCCGCTGCCACCGCCCCAGCCCCTTGGCGTGCAGCGCCAACCTGCCGCGGCACGCAGCTCGCCTGAGGCCGCGCGTCGCCTGTTCGCCATGTCGCAACCGATCGCCGGCACGCTGGCCGAACGATACCTCGCCGGCCGCGGCATTCTGCTTTCCGCGCATGAGCGTGCCCTGCGGTTCCATCCCGGCTGCTACTACAGGGATCTCGTGACCGGCGAGACGCAGACTCATCCTGCGCTGATTGCCGCTGTCACCAACCTCCACGGGCAGATCACCGGCCTGCAGCGCACCTGGCTTGATCCTTCGGGTCAGGGCAAGGCGCACCTCACTGATCCACGCCGCTCACTGGGAGACCTCCTTGGCAACGGCATCTGGCTAGGCCGCCAGCCCGGTGCGCCCGTCCCGGCCATGGCCGCCGGCGAGGGGTTCGAGACGATGGCGTCGCTTAAGGTGGTGATGCCGGCGCTGCCGGTTGCCGCCGCGACCTCGGCCAATCACCTCGCGGGCCTGTCCTTCCCGGCGGGCTGCCGTCGCCTCTACATCGCGGCCGATGCCGACGCCGCCGGCCGGCACGGCATCGAGCGTCTCAGCCAGCGCGCCGGCGAAGCCGGAATCCTCGCCCTGGTGTTGCGGCCGCAGCTCGGCGACTTCAACGACGATCTGCGCCATCTCGGCCCCGCCCATCTCGCGGCATGGCTCAGCGACCAGCTCGTCCCGGAGGATGCCCGTCTTTTCCTGCCGCCCGGATGAATGGCCGAGCCGGCAGGCGGGCGGGGGCGTCACCGGAAGACTTTAGGCATGGCGGCGCTCTGCCGGAGAGGCTGCGCCCGCGGCCTGCCTGAGAGGCGACCCCTGCCACCCCCCGGTCACGGCCGCAACGGCTGCGCCGTCCTCCGCTTTGCTACGGCCTTCGGTGCGGCCGCGCCCGGCGCGCGGCCGGGTTTCGCTGTCAGGCCGCGATGGGCGCGGCAACAACCGACGGAGACACGCCATGACCTACGAGCTTCCTTTCGACGACGCCCACGAGCCCTACCACGCCTCTTCGCCGACCGACCGCGTCATCCTCGAACTGCAGATGTACGGCCATCGCCCGCATCAGGATGAACCTGATCCTCGGCCACTTCCCGACGACGAAGTGATCCGGGCCGGCCTCGCCGGGATCGTGGAAAGCTTCGCCGGCATGCTTGGTGACACGAGGCTCGAACCCGATCTCGATGACCTGCTCTGGTCCTTTGCAAACGTCTTCCATCGTGCCGCCGAGCGCGTCGCCCGCAACCTCGACCGCAACGAGGAGGCGCAGCGCTCGAGTCAGCAGGAGCAGGACGGCTCGGAGGTAAAGTCGGTCGAGCTGGAACGGCTCACGGCCGAGGGCATCACCTATATCGAGCGCCGCAACGTGCTCGAAATCATGCGCGATGAGGCCGCCGACCTCTACGAGGCACAAACCGGATCGGCATGGCGGCCGCGCACCGGCTCCAAGGTCTCCCACCAGGCGATGACCGCTGCGGTGATCGACTCCCGCGACTTCCTCGCCGCCCGTCGCCACGCCGAAACCGAGGTGCTCGTTCCAGCCGGGACCAAGATCGCCTTCGCCGGCGGCCTCGACTGCAATGATCACGACCGGATCTGGGACGCGCTCGACAAGACTCGCGAGAAGCATCCCGACATGGTTCTGCTCCACGGTGGCAGCCCGCGCGGTGCCGAGCGCATCGCAGCCTGCTGGGCCGAGAACCGGAAGGTCACCCAGATCGCCTTCAAGCCGGACTGGAGCAGGCACGCCAAGGCAGCCCCGTTCCGCCGCAACGACCAGCTTCTCTCGGTGGTGCCCTACGGCCTGATCGTCTTTCCCGGCTCCGGCATCACCGACAACCTTGCCGACAAGGCGCGTCGGCTGGGCATCCCCGTCTGGCGGTTCGCGGAGGGCGGCGCGTGAGCGCCGTTTTCTTGCAAATCCAGAAAATCCAGATAATATGGAGACTGGTCAAGGAGTCCAGCCATGCGCCAGTTCACGACGGGGGATCTCAACAAGCAGGTCGGCGACGTCACCGACGTTGCCAGCCGCGAACCCGTTATTCTCACCAAGCACCGGAAACCCCGGTTCGTGCTGATGAGCTACGAGCACTACGAACGGATGCGCATCGGCGGCGATCCCCGCCGCGCATACCATGTCTCCGAGATGCCGGAGGAACACACGGAACTCTTCGCCGCCGAGATCGACCGATTGGCCCGCGGGGAAGGATACGATGATGAGCGGTAGATTTCTGCCTGGTCAGGTGATCTCCTATCCTTATCTTTGGGCATGGCAACACGAGCGCGGCGAAACGGAAGGCCGCAAGACCCGACCGACCTGCGTGGTCATCGCTGTCCGCGGCGCAAGAGATGGCCTGACCCATCTCGCGCTCCTGGCGATAACCACTCAGCCACCGACCAGCGATCGGATCGGTTTGGAAGTCTCCGCTATCGAGTGTCGGCGCGCCGGTCTGACCGATCTCAAACGCTGCTGGATCGTGGTTGACGAATACAACTACGATATTGCCGAACGCTCCTGGTACATCGAAGCCGACGGCAAGCCCCTCGGTCGGTTCAGCAAGGCATTCATGATGAAGATCGCAGGCGCCTTTATCGAAGCGCGCAGCGAGGGCCGCCGCGTCAGCCGTCTGGATTGACGTTCTCTTTTCGCGCTGGATTGACGTTCTCTTTTCGCGGCCATGCGCTCGATCCAGGACGTGAGCCTCTGGGTGGCCGACAAAGACAACTAGCTCCAAGCGCGAAGCGCCACTAGCCAGATGCGCGTAGCGCCTACGGCAGCGGCAGGGTCTGGGCGCGCCGGCCTGCGGCCGGCCGGGCTCTAGTCGCGGCGTCCCGCCGCTCCCCGCGCCGGCTTCGCCGTCTCGGCCTTCGGGTGACGATCCCTCGCGCAGGGCCAGAGGGAGAGGGCGGCCGGAGCGGGGCGAGGGACCCTGGAGAGAAAGGAAAGTCACGATGTCTATGATATTCATAGGTGGATCACGCGAGATATTCGAGCTGCCGGAACCTGCCATCACGCGCATCGGCGCAATCGTTGCTGCCGAGCACGGCGTGCTGATTGGCGACGCGTCGGGAGCCGATGCCGAGGCGCAGGGCCTGCTCGCGGGCTACAGGTACGAGCATGTCGGCGTCTTCCATGCCGGCAAGGAACCCCGCAACAATCTGGGCGACTGGGCCGCCTACCATGTTCCTTCTCCTGACGATGCCGCAGGGGACTTTGTCCACGCCGCCAAAGACCGGGAGATGGCGCGGCGCGCTGACTTTGGGATGATGGTCTGGGACGGCGCATCACCCGGCACGGCCGTCAACGTGCTTCGGCTGGCCATCGCGAACAAGCCTTGCGTCATTTACGATCTGGCCAGGGGCAGCGTGGCGACCACGTACAATGTGGAAGACTGGTGCGCCATGCTCCGCCATGCCGGTCCCGACATTCGCCGCCAAGCCGAAGCCCGCATGACGCCGGATGAGCGTCTGGCGCTGCCAGGATGATATGGGCGCGGTCCGCCGACAGCCCGGCGGGTCCGATCCGATATGTTGGTCCGGCCCCGAGCCCCCACTCCACTTGTATGAGCGGCCGGAGCCGACCCCTTGCGAAACCGGCCTACGCGCAGAGCCGCGGGGCGTTGTGCAGGACAACCATCTTGCCCGTCTCGCTTCTGAAGCGGGTGCGAGCGCGCCGAACATCCTGGCTTGCGCGGTCATCCATCGTGGCTTCGAGGCATTGCTACCGAGGGGCGTGAAGTTCGCTGCTAGTCGGCTCCGATCTCGAAAACGCTGTGCCGCCATCCCGACCAGCAAGGCGGTCACGCGCGAGGCTGCTTTTCGATGTGTTGGCAATGCCGACGACATGACCCGAGAGGCTGCAGCATGTTCCTGCGATCCGGCAGCGTGGCGTCGGCGGTCAAGCGATGGCGGCCTGGGTTCTTGTCCATCTGCCGCATCCGGGGCCATTCCCGTTTCATGTCGCCTTTGTAGACGACCGCCTGCTTTGTGCGGTCAACCCCCGTTGGGGGTACACTCGGCGAATATTCAGGAAAATTCGATTTCTGTTTTTTGTTTGCGGTCAGGCGAAGGGCCTGCCCGCTATTTTTCGGCAAATAGAATTTTCCAGAATTTTCGCCGAGATGACCGCAGCAGGACGGCCCTCTCCTTTGGCGCCATCGGGAATGGTCCCGATGCAACCGAAGGAGAACTACCATGGCCACCACGATCGCAAACCTCACCACCAAGGCCGACGGCTCGATGGAAGGCGTCTTTGCCACGCTCCGGGTCAATGCCCCGATCACCCTCATTCCGAACACCAACAAGTCACGCGAGGACGCCCCCGACTACCGGATCGTCAACAAGCGCACGGGCTTCGAGATCGGAGCTGGCTGGCACCGCATCTCCCAGCGTTCGGGAGAGGAGTACCTCTCGGTCAAGCTGGAAGCCCCCGAGATCGGCGTGATCTTCGGCAACCTCGCTCCCGCCCCCGGCGGCGAGGAAAACAAGAAGGTCATCCTCTGGAACAACCCCCAGTGAGGCATCGGTGGCCGGCCCCGCAAGGGGCCGGCTCCCCACCGGCAATAGGAGGTTGCAATGAGCCGCTACACCATCACTGTCACTGGCACCGTCACCGGACAGGGCCGCTCGGATCCAGACGCTGTCATCGGCTACGATCCACCGCTTCGGACCTACTTCCTGCAAGCGTTCCCGCACGAAGAAACCGACGAGCCCGCGCTCTGGCTTGGCACCCGCGATCGCGCGTTCGAAACGCTTGAGGATCTTCGCTATGCAGCCATCTCACACGGGTACGACCTCACGCCGCTAAAGCGCGAATTGGCCGCAAAGCTGGTCGACGACAAAGCGGCAGCCAGCGGGCGTCCGGAGCGGGACGGCATCCTCGGAGACCTGCTGAAACGCCTCAACCGATCCAACTAGGCAAACACGAAAAAGGGCCCGCGACGGAGTGCTCCGTCGCGGGCCCTTTTTTTGCGCGTCGCAAAGAGCCAGGAACATCAGCCTTCACAGCATGCGGCAGCGACTCCAACCGCCGATTATTCCTTCGGCAGTTTGTGCTTATGAATGCGGATATAGTCCTGCACAGCCTTTCGCAGCAGCTCCGTCATGCTGTGGCCGTTGCTGATTGCCAGCAACTTGAACTGGCGCTGCTCCACGGCCGTCAGATAGTACCCGCAGCGAACCATCTCCTCCTCGCGAATCTTCTTGCCGGCGATGGGATCCTTTTTCTGACCCTGCCGCAGCAGCTTGCGGAAATCGGGCCCGACTGCCGGGGACGGCTTTGTCGGTTCCTGCCTCTGTGGCGTAGCTTGCTCCTTGGTCCCTGACGTCTCGACCTTCGGTGGGATGAACATGCTCGGCAGCGCTGGCGGCTGCGTGGAAATCGCCTTCATCATGCGCGCTTTCTTGTCGTCACCGGGTTTCGGCGCGGTTTCTTCACTCATGCCGCATTCCTTGTGGCTTCAATAAAGGTTTGCAGAAGGTCGTCGAACACCCCTTCGCTCTCGGCAACCGCCTTCGCATCGGGCACCGCGAAGCTGTAGAGGGTCTGCCCGGTCTGAAGGTCGCGGTAGGCAACACGATTGTGCAGGACGTGTTCTGCAATCGGCGTGCCGTTGGCCTGGATGATGGCGCGCAGTTCGGTCAGGGCTCGCGCCCTGCCATCGATGATGGTCTGCTTGGTCAGCACGAAGATCGCAGGCAGCGGCCTGCCCCGGCTCTCGACCGCAAGCGGAATGTAGTGGTCGGTGATCTGGATGGCGGCGGTCACATCGTCGAGGGCAAAGTAGACCGGCACGACGACAATATCGGCCGCGAAGAGCCCGGCCATGAGGTTGTCATTCGTGGTGCCTTCCGTATCGATCAAGACGACCGAGCGCTCACCGTTGTGAGTGGCTGCGGCGTCGAGGATTTCCTGTGGGGTCATCGCGCTCACCAGATGCAGCCTGTCGGGACGATTGCCAGCGTCACCCAGCATCTGGAACCAGCGGTTCATGTTCTGCCGCCGGTCGCCGTCGATGAGAGTGACCGAATAACCCCGATGCAGCGCGACGGATGCGAGGGTGCGCAGCATTGTCGATTTGCCGGTGCCGCCCTTTGGGATCGCAGCGGAGATGATCATGGGGGCCTCCTTCCGGCTTTGGCTCCTTGTTTCCACATCAACATGGAAACAAGCCATCATGGACACATGGAAACAATGTCACGTCGAAACCTGGTGACATAGTCAGCGGGGCAGACCGGTTTGGCAACCCAGGCGCGCATCAAAAAGGCACGGCCAGGGGGTGCCATCATTACGAGGCTGCTATTCTTATGAGGATCGTATCCGGTGGGCTCTTCGCGGCTGCGAACGGGCTCTGGTGTTTCCATGTTAACATGGAAACAAGTCCTCACCGCATCATAGACACATTGCATCAAGTCACGACGGACACATTGAGCCACTGCAGCGTCTCAACTGCGAGCCCTCGCAGTGAACTGGGTTTGGTTGAAAAGGAACGTCGACCTTCCTTCCTCTTTCTATTGGCAGGATAGCCTATTTTGTGATACACACAAAATAGGCGGCGCGGCCCTGGCGGGCCTTAGCGCCCGCAAGCGGGCTTGAGAGATGGATGAATACGCCCAGAAAACAGCGGTGAAGAGCGCGTCACGGCGCTATGGCGAGGTGACGCACATCCGGTTCTCGGCTGACGAGCTGGCCAGCCTCAAAGCCATTGCGGAGCGGGATGGCGTCACCGTCAGCGAGGTCGTCCGGCGTCTTGTGCGGGCAGAGGCCGGGCATCTGCCAATCGCGTCAGAGGGGTTGCGGCCGGCGATAGTGGACATGACCGATCAGCTGCGGCGCGTCGGCGTCAATTTCAATCAGGCCGTGCGCGCCATGAACGACGGCCGAGTTGCCCATGATGAGGATCTTGAGCAGGCTTTGATGGCGGTGGGCAACCTCGTGCGGCAGTTTCGCGAGGAACTGAAGGCAATGACTGGCGGGTCCCGCAAGGCGAGGGAGGCCAGGCGATGAGCGGTCGTCTTGCTGGCTACGCGGCCGAAATCGAACGCTATCTGCGGGGTGAGCCCGGCGTGAAGCGTGAGGAGCTGGACGACGACAAGTCCGCGACGAGTGCCCGACGCGAGGCCGGTGAATTTCAGGCGATGAAGAGTTTTGAGCGAACCGGTGGTGGCGGACAGCAAGGACACGCCGGCCCGATGGTCAGTGGCGGCAGGAACACCCCTCGTTCGTCGCCGGGAGTAACAGGCGTGGCGGGGAGCTCCATGTCTAGCAGGGCATCGACGTCCACTGCGGCTGCGAACTCCCCCAAGGCCGCTAGCGTGCCGATCATGGTTTATGGCGCCACGCTCGCCGGTTTCCGGCCGGAAGAGGAGGAGGAAGACTGGAAGCGGCGTGGCGGTGGCGGCGGCCGTGGCGCCGGTCGCCCAGGCGGCTCGGGACGAGCGGCGCGGGTCGTCTATCAGGCGCGGGCCGTGGCGGCGCGGGCAGGCTATGCGGCGGGCGCGCAGCCTGCTGTGTTCAAGGTCATGCCCAATCCGCCATCGACCAGGGAAGCCGCTGCTCGGCTGCTCAACTACATCGGGAAGCGCGAGGACGAAAAAGGCGAGAAGCACGACATCGAGATTTTTGACGAGGACGGACAGGTCCTTGCGACAGAAGGCGCACGAAAGGCGTTCCTGGAAACGTTTTGCGAGACGTTCGAGCCACCCTTGGAAAATACCAATTTTCTGGAGGTTCGTTTCGAGCTCGCCGGCGAGGTCACCGATGCCGCCTTGAGCGAGGCGTTGAACAAGGCCTTCGGCGCGAAACCGTTCATCTATGCGCAGGATGGTCAGGTGGTGGAGGTATACGCGCACACCGATGAGCGGGCCGGACCGCTTGCGAGAGTTCTGGCCGGTGGTCGGGAGAATTCGCGCAGCAAGGCGCTCGACAAGATCGAGGCGCGTTTGTCTGAGGCCATGGGCGCGGCAGGGATGGTAGCCAAGGCAGAGGTAACGGCAGCCGTCAGCCGTGAACCCAAGGCGAAATATTTCCTGCAGAAGTTCATCCGTACCCACAGCGAGGTTCGCCAGGCAAATGGCGAGCCTGTACTCGGGGTGAAGAATTCCACCAAGGCAGCGGCTTCGGTCTACGAACAATGGCGCCCGCAGTTTTCGGGGCGTGAACGCCGCAATGCCTATCACCTGCTTTTCTCGGCAAAGGCCGGCACCGATGCCAACGCCGTCATGGCCGCGGCGCGCGCCGTGCTCGAGGAGCGTGCGCCAGGGTACAAGTTCGTCCTGGCGCATCACAAGGACACCAAGCACGTCCATGTCCATGCAATGGTGCAAGCACGGTCAGCCGACGGCGAGCGCCTGAAATTCTACAAGCCGGATCTCGCAGCCTGGCGCGAAACCTTTGCGGAAAAGGCACGCGAGAACGGCATTGCGATGGTGGCGACGCGGCGCATGGATCATGCGATGACGCGACCATTCACCAAGGAGCATGCCGGAGCCTACAGCCGCGCCCAGAGCAATCCGCGCTACCAGGTCAGCGCCAGGACCGTCGAGCGAGTGGAGGCCAAGCGGCAACGCCGTTTGGATCGACAATCCCTTGTCGTGAACGGCGATGCAATCGCTGCCGCATGGCAAAAGACCGTGACGACGATGCGGACCGCGGGCGTGGTCGGTCAGGCTCTCACGGCAGCGGAGTCGATCGGCAACAATTTTCTGTGGTTCGGTCGTGATCGGACAGGGGAGGGGCAGCCAGGTTCTGCCGCGGGTCGCGGGACTGATCAATTGGGGCAGAAGTCTTTCCTGTCCCATCCCGGTATGAGAGAATTGAATGCACTGATAGGAGATTTGGACATGGCGCAAACCCCCTTGGAAATGCGGCGTCAGATGGCCCGCGTCAATCAGGCTTTCGACAACATGCGCGAGACGCTGCCGCCCGCGCATCAAGGACAGTTCGAACAGTATCGTGAAGAGGTCAACGACAAGATGCACGACCGTCTCGCGCGGCTGCAATTCCAGCGGCAGCAACAGCGTCGTGGTGTTGGCAGTGGCGAGCCGATCCCCGAGCGCGAGGCGCGAGGGCGAGACCTTCCAACTCGGGACGATCCCCGCCAGCCGGAGCAGCCACGCACAGGTACCGAGCAGGAGAAGGTGGGAGCCAAGCAGAAGGACGCGAACAAACAGAAGGCACGGCAGTCGGAAGAGCAGGACCGCAAGACACAGCGCTCGAACGATAACGATTACGAGCGCTGAGCAAAGATCGTTTCCCGGCGCATCTGCATATCGATTACCGTCGTCACAACCATATGGCATCATATGCGATTGACGATGGAACCTTGCTCGCGGGGAATGGCAAATACAATCACCTCGTCCAGCCTTGGATTGTATCCCTGCGGTGATGGCCGCCTTGCTGAGGTAGGCTGAAGGCTGCAAGTCCTAGTGCAAGCACCAGGACTAGCCCTATGACGAAACATCAGATTGAGGTGATCACGTCGGTCGAGCGGCGTCGGCGCTGGTCTCGCGAAGAGAAGGAGCGGCTGGTCACGGCGACGTTTGAGTCTGGGGCCAGTGTTTCCGAGATCGCGCGGTCGGCCGGTATTTATGTGAGCCAGCTTTTTCGGTGGCGCAAGGAGCTCTGCCAGGTCCCCGGGCCGTCCATTCCGCAACTCGTTCGCGTGGAGGTCGCCGCGGCGCTACCCGCACCGCCGACGCCGGTGGAGCCGCCACCGACATCACAGTTAAAGCCGGTGTCCACTCTTCGTCGGCGCCGCAAGCCCAGCATGGTGACGATCGAGCTTGGCGGCGGTCGGCGCCTGCGGGTCGAGAGTGACGTCGACAGTGAGGCGCTCGGCCGGATCCTCGATGTTCTGGAGCGGCGATGATCCCGGTCCCGAGCGGTGTGAAGGTGTGGCTCGCTACTGGCTATACGGACATGCGGAAAGGCTTTCCGGGTCTTTCGCTGATCGTGCAGGAGGTATTGAAGCGCGATCCACACAGCGGTCATCTGTTCTGTTTCCGCGGGCGGCAGGGTGGCTTGATCAAGGTGATCTGGACCTGCCTGCCATTCATGTGGTCGGCGCGCCGAATGCTGATTATCTGGGTCGCTGGCAGCCTCTTGTTTCTTGTGGTCGTGCGCGGTGGCTACTTTGGTCTTGCTCTCGTTTCGAGCGGTGATTGGGGTGGCCTGACGCTCACCCTGTTCATATACATCTCGGTAATCGCCCTAGGCATGCCGATAGCCATTTTTCTGTCCCTAGTCAGGGCGGGGCGGTATCCGGCCTTCCGCTGGTTGAGCGGCGTTGTCATAGATGTCACGCGATCGCTGCCGCTTGTCTGCATCCTGTTCGCCTCGATCGTCATTCTTCCATTCGTGGTTCCCGAGACGATGCTGGGAGATCGAGTGTTTCGAGTGATCGTCGGCTTTGCCTTCTTCTTTGGATGCTGTCAGTCCGAGATATTGCGCGGTGCATTGATCAGCCTGCCTCCCGGCCAGGATGAGGCTGGCCGCTCCTTGGGCATGACGTATGCGCAACGGATGAACCTCATTGTCCTTCCGCAGGTCTTCAAGATGTCCATGCCGCTGACCATCAATCAGCTTGTCGTGACGTTCAAGGAAACGTCTCTGGTAGCGATAGTAGGTCTATTTGATCTGATGACCTCAGCCAATGCCGCCTACAATACAGCCGACTTCAACGTGTATTACAAAGAGGTGTACGCATTCACAGCGCTCATATACTTCGTCTTTGTTTTCATCCTGTCGCGCTACGGGCGGTTCCTCGAAAGACGAGGCGGATCCTGAAGCAGCCTCAAATGGCTATGGCGGACAAGACCTTGGCAAGCCGCGAGGACTCTTAACGCCGCAAAGGTCTTGGGGCAATGAAGTCCCTTGGCCACTGGCAGCGCAAGCCGCTCAGCATCTCTTGTGCGCCTTTCGCAAAGGTCCTTCGAGCGCTGGCACGACGGGCGCTCCGGGGGTTACTGCCTACAGCGCGAGCAAGGCGGCAGTGCGTTTTCTACACAGCCCATGGTCAGAATGTACCGGCGTGCGCGAGGCATTGAAGTTGTTTTAGCGGTCGCCTTTAGTCTTGCGGGGCTGCGGCGCCTGCATTGGCGAACCTGAAAGAATCTCCTGAACAACTGCCTCCCAACGAGTAGCGGGAGCGAGTTGGGCAAGTCCCGTGCCGGAGGGAATCTCTGGCACACAACGTGGCTGCTGGCGCATCAAACGCGGCCCGTGCGGTTGGGCGGGAGGCTCGTTGTCGGCGATCGCCGTAGATTGCTCGGCTAATCGACTAGATCAGGCAAAGCATCTTCGACGATGCTGAGATTTCGATCGAAAGTCTCGGTGTCGGATGCGTTGGCGCGCAGGGACCTCACTTTGTTCAGAATCGCCGCAACCGCCGCTTCTTTGTCGGGCGCTATGCGTGTTGTCACCGCTTTGGCCGCCAAGGCGGAAAAATCTATGGCAGCATGAGCCGGTACGGCTGCAGCGTCTGTTGCCGTCAGCCGTTCTTTTACGATTGCGCGCCGGCCTGGCGGTGGAGCTACAGGGCCTGCTTTTGCGGCAAATGTTGCGCCGGGCCGCAGGTGGGTCTGCAAGAGGCCTGAGCGGTACGCGGGTGCAGTCGGCACAATTGTCGGGAGCGCAGGAGATTGAACCGCCGCAGAGGCGTCCAACGCAGGTCTTTTCGTACGCGAAACCTCGACAGAGATGGGCAAGGGCATGAACGCGCGTTTGGCGAGCTGTCCGTCGGCGAAATAAAAATTGCGGGTGCCGAGGATCGGCAGTTCCCCGCGCGGCAATATGATGACCTTGTTCTTGTCGAGTGTACGGATTTCATCTGGCCGCATCAGGGGCCGCCGCACTTCTTTGCGGTGCTCGGAGCGCGTGTAATAAGTGTCGAACAACGTTGCCTTGGTGCGCGTCACGTCCTTTTGCACGTCCGACGTTTCGCCGAGCTGCTCGGAAACGTAGCGCAGATCGTCCGCGTCCTGCGCACCGAAAAAGATCTGCACGCGAGCGGCGTTGATGAGCGTCTTGCGCCCTTCCTGACGATAGATCTCGTCTACGGCCTTCAGCGACTGCACGAAAAACCACATGGAAACGCCGTTGCCGCCAAGCACGCTCGCCATTTCGGTCACGTTCTCGAGCTTGCCGAGGTTCTGAAACTCGTCGAGCAGCACAAGCACAGGATGCTCGTCCGGAAGCGGCATAGTTTCCGACATGAAGTTCATCATCTGCGTAATCAGGACGTTGAACAACGGTCCAAGCGAGGTGATCTGCTCGCGCCGTACGTCGAGATAAAGAGAGATCCGCTCGCGCTTGAGTCTGCGAATATCAAACGTGCTACGCGAGGTAGCTCGCATCAGGCGCTCGTTGAGAAAGGGGGCCATGCCGGTCCGCACGCCGGCGTAGATTCCGGAAAACTGCCGCTCAGACATTTCGAAATATGGCAGCAGGGTCTGCAGCGTAAAATGCGAGCATTCGCGGCGGCGTTCCTCGCGAAGCGAGCCGATGAACTCCAGGAGCGGCTGCTCGGCACCGTTCATAATCTCGAGGACTGTGGAGAAGGTCTTCTTCTCGTTCGGGATCGCAGGCGATTCCATGACGAAGGACGCGATGCCGGTAAAGAGGAGGCGGGCATCGTTGACCCAATAGGGATCCGCGTTCGAAGGGGGGCGCGGAAACAGTGCCGCAGCGATGTTGCGAAGGTCAATGTCGCGCTGTGCTGAGTCCAGCGAGATGAAGTCCATCGGATTGTAGCATGCGGTATTGCCGTCCGGATCAGCCGGCGCGAAACGCACCACGCGGCTCATGGTCGAACGGTAACCAGCAGTCGCGGCATAGGTCTCGCCCCGCAGGTCGAGAACCACGAGCGAATGCGGCCAGCTCAAGGCGTTCGGGATGATGAGAGACGTGCCCTTACCTGAGCGCGGCGGCCCTATGGCGAAGCCGCCAATATCATCGCCATTAATCCACAATTTCTTGCCGCCGATCAGCTTGCGCTGGGTCAAGTGGATCTTGTCGGAGCGCTGATCGCGGCCGGGCGACAGAATTTCGGCAAGCCTGCCGCCGGCTCGACCGACGAAGACGCCGCCAACCTTCGTCAGGCCGGTTTTTGATACGTCGCTCATGGTCATGAAGCGAGAGTCATTGCGCTTTCTCGGACGCATGAGAAACAGGCTGACCAGTGGCAGGAGAAACCCTAATGCGCCTGCAGCAACGGCGTATTGTACCCGGTCAAAATTCCTCACAATCGTATCCGCCCAGGCCTGGCGAACGACCGGCAAAGGATTGGCGTTCAGTTGGTCGAACAGGACGTGGGAGCCCGTCCGATACCAATCAGTCGCCGCATAGGCAACCGTGAAGAGCAGTGCGCCCAGGGCCAGCGCCATAAGCATCATGAAAATTGCTGTTGCGATTTTCTGCATGGATGAGCCTCGCTAGATCGTCTCCGCCTTGGTGAACTTGATCTCGCTGATGCCGCGTCGTCCGCCGTTAGTACGGACCATCTGGACGACCACCGGAATGACCTCGCGCAGGTACTCGAGGATTTCACTCCGTGAAAGGCCCGTACTGCCCTGCATGACCATGAGCGCCAGCCGCTCGTAGGCGGACCGGGCGGAATTGGCGTGAACGGTCGTTAGCGAACCCGGGTGGCCGGTATTGATCGCCTGCAGAAACGCGAAGGTTTCAGCGCCGCGCAACTCACCCAATAACAGACGGTCGGGTCGCATGCGAAGCGAAGCTTCGAGCAGCTGTTGGGCGGAGACTTTGGCAAGGCCCTGGTCGCCCTTCGAGGCTATCAGGGTGACGTTGTTGGGAGCTGGCAGCCTCAGTTCGGGGGTGTCTTCGATCGTGATGATCCGTTCATGGGCCGGGATCTCCTTCAGGAGCGCATTCAAGAACGTCGTCTTGCCGGTCGACGTGCCGCCAGAAACGACGATCGAGACGCGGTTGCGCACCGCATACCGCAGGAACTCCATCGGCGACGTGTCCTGCAACATCTCGACAAGTCGCTTTTCTTCGGATGAAAGCGCCAGGCCACTCCCCATCGCCGTGTCCTCGAATGCGCCGAGATCCTTGTAGGCATCAAGGCTCATGTCCATGATGACCTGCTTGCGGATCGAGATCGCCCCGCCGTCGGGAGCCGCCGGCGGCAAGATGCATTGGATGCGCTCGCCTGAGGGCAGTGCTGCCGACAGGACCGGCTTTTCTTCGTTGATGACCTGATTTGTCGCCGAGGCGACACCCGTCGAGATATGCCTAATCCAGCCGGGCGTGACCTCGCGCTTGACGACGTGCTCCATTTCCTTGGCGCCGAGGCGTTCGATGAACAATTCACCTGGCCTGTTGATCGCAATCTCGGAAACCGAGTCTTCGTTCAAATACGACCATATTGGCTCCAGATGAGCGCGCAGGACCGGGGCTCTTGCCCAAGGGTCTGGGAGGGGATGCACGGCGTTCATTTCACCAGGCTCCCATAGCCGGGATAAAAATGGTCCTTCGGCGTCGCGTAGAGAGGCGTCGGATCGATCGCCGTCTTCGGCCGACCACCTGCCTTCAGGCGCGCTGCTTCTTCCTGAATGGGATCGGCATACAAATCCGAGAAATCGAGATCTCGCCGCACCAGCACGACAATGGAAGAGCCCTGGTCGACGTAGACTGTCGGGCCAATGTTCTGCGTGTCGCGAAACGCCTCTTGCGCGAGTTGCTGCAAAGCGGTCGATGACTTGTCGAACGCGATGCTGCGGGCGTCGCGCTGCGAGCCATTGCCACCATAAGTTACGGTCGTGGTCTCACCGGTTACGGGATCAACCGTCGACACCTGGCGCTGTTGTCCATCCTGGCTGCTATCACCAAGCGAGGACAGATATTCAGAGACGCCGCCAACAACGGAAAGCATGATGGCGTTGCCGTACCGTTCAAGCCAGTGCGTATCGACACGTCCGCCCATGCCGCCGCGGCCGAGCGCGTCTGCACCGGGCGACCTGATATCGACGGAAATGCCGTCCGAGCGAATGACCCTGTTCCAGACGATGAAGACACGCTTCTGACCGCGCGCAAGCCCGGAGCGATATTCCCCGGTTAGCCGCGAGCCCTTCGGGATGAGGATCCGCCTGCCGTCGAGCGAGAAGACATCCTCACGCACGACTGCACGTACGGCGCCGGGAAGGTCAGTGTTAACAGCGGTTTCCAAATAGCCGCGAAGGATCGTTCCTTCAGGGATCAAGGCATCGGTGCGTCGGAAGGCCCTGGCTTTGACGATACCGGAAGAACTTGCCTCAGACTGCGCCAGGAATGCCTTGTTGGGGTCAGTGTCGGCGCCGGGCACCGGAACGATCTGACCGTTGGGCGCGATTTCGACCTGTGCCGCCTGGGCGCCCGCATTCGTCGATCCGTTTTCATCATTCGTCACCATCTGGTTCGACCGCAGGCGCTCCCAGACGGCCTTTTCATGCTCGGCGGCCTCAGCCTTGCGGCGAGCCTCGTCCTCAGCCGCGGCCTTACGTCGGGCCTCTTCCTCTTCGGCCTTGCGGCGAGCCTCCTCGGCCGCCATTTGCGCCTCCAGCGCGCGTCGCTGTGCATCGAGATCCGCGCCCTCCTGCACGGTCTGATCGACATTGTCTGCCTGCTGCGTGCCATTCTTGTCGTCAGCCGGTGGCGGCACCACGATCTGATCGATCGTGCCATCGGCAGGTTGCGGCGGGTCGTTCAACGCCGGCGGGCGAAACTCTGGCGGGTTGAAGTTTTCCTCGCCATCGCTGCGAAGATCGCGCGATACAGGTTCTCGAGACCAGTTCAGCCATATCAACGCGCCCACTAGCAGCACACCGAGGCCGACCAGGGCGATCCTGGTGCCCACGCCCGCACCGCGGCGCGCGACCGTCGGGCTGCCGTCCAGTTGGCTATAGTCGATCTGGGTCATCACTGCCCTCCGCTCGATCCGAACACGGTGGAGCCGCGTGTCAGTTTCGTAGGACCGTAGACCTGCTCGACTGGATCGATAGCGTTGGGTCGAGCCCGGTTGTAAAGGCAGAGCGTCTTGCCATCGGCTCGCAAGGTGAATTGGCGCGCGACTTTGTCGATGACGGTGTATTTGCCCTGAGTGCGAACGTTGACCAGCGATTCATGGCGCTTGTCGTCGACCACGAAAATAGCAGGGATGTCACCCTTGAACTCCAGAAACACCTTGGTGCCGTCGTCGAAAACGGTGCGCGGCTTCAAGCTGTCGTCGCCCTTGTAGGCATAGTCGTAGTTGAGATCGGCATAGTTCAGGTCCTTCAAATCCGGATCGGCGGCGCTCTCCTTGGCCCGTGAGAGCAGCCGCGCGTTGATATCCTCGTCCGGGTATTTGAACCGGACCTGGAAGGATGCCCGGTCCCGGTCATTGTCAGTTGCCTGCAGCAGCAGGGAATAGACGCGCCGGTTGGTGACCACGTTGACGTTGGTCCACGCGTCGCGCTCCAGCGGCTTGACGAAGAGGAATCGCGATCCGCGTTTGGGGATGATCGACCAGCCTTTTGTGTCGCCAGCCGACACGGTTTCGATGACTTCGGTCGGACTGAGCTCGACCATCGTCGAAATACCGAGAGCTGCGCGCACCGACGTCACGTTGTCGTTGTTGAAGGTGACATATCGAATGCGGCCGTCGCGTGCGGCCGCACCATGAATCGTGCCGAGCAGAAGGGCGGCCGACAGGGTGAGGCCCGCGCGCCATCTCATTGCAGGCTCCCCGCTACCGGCGCCGATTCCTGGTCGCGGCGGTAATCCGTAACCTGAAATCCCAGCGGGTTGTCGAAACGCCATTCGTTCTTGAGCGGCGTCGAGGTGTAGCGGAATTTTATCACCGCGACCCAGTTGTCGGCCGCGGACGAATTGTCCCGCCGTGTCGTCGTGGCAAAGCGCACCGAGGCGGTGTTGCGATTGAGCAGGGAAACCGACTTGATCTCGACCGCGACGGTGACAGTGCGGCCATAGGTCTTGTCCAGCGATCGCGGATTTGCGGGCGTGAAAGCCCAAGTCAAATCCTTGGACGCCGCGTCGGTGGAGTAGAGCTGCGCCAGGTCGTAATTCTGTTTCAGTTCACGAGAATCGTAGGTTTCGCGGGCCCTGATGTAGCGCACCAGATTGGCCGCCGTGACGGCTTCGTTTTGGGACAAATCCCCAGGCTTCAGCGCGCGCATGATCTCGAGGTAGCCCGTCGATTTGTCGACCTCCACAACATATGGCTCGAACTGCCGGAGCGGCAGGATCAGCACGAGCGCCAGCAGCGACAGCACCGCCACCAGTCCGGAAACGCCGCTGACGAACCATGCCAATGTCCGCGATCGCCGCATTGACCTGTGCGTATCGTCTTCCCAGGTCGCGCCCGCCCTGTAATAGCGATTGTCGACGAGTTCGCCACTGCCGCCAGCAGCTGTTTCCCATGGTGTTGACACTTTACTATTGCCTCGTTTGCGTGACGCATCCTGATCCAGGGCCGCGATCGATGATCGTTCTTGTGTTCTAGGCCAGAGGCCTGGCGTTATCGCGCGCACCTTGCTGGATGGCGGACCGAGTTGCGGCATCGGCCCTTGCTGCTCGCGGAGACCGAAAACTGTTTGTTGCGAGCTGCCGGGCGCCCCGAGCGGCGCGGCCGGCGGCCCATCGTGCACCGGAGTAGCGCACGGCGTTTCTGCCGAACCTCCCATATGAGTAGCGAGCGCCCACGGTGCTGAGATACCCGCCGCCGTTCAGGATCGAAGCAATCGAGGGTATCTGCATGAGAACGTAGATCCCGATGATCGTCACCAGCACCAAGGGCAGCACCAGCGACATCTTGCTGTCCATGGTCGCTCCACCGGACGTGGCGGTGTTGAGCGCCGCGTTGACGAGCGAGAAGTAGAAGCCGAGAAATCCGTAGATCAGGACTTGCTGGATCATCAAGAAGGTCGTGAGCGAAAGGAAGCCTTCGCTCATGCGCGAGGACCAGCGATAAAGCCAAAGAATGATCCATATCGGCGCCAAGGCGAGCGTGATGAACAACATCACCTTGGCGGCGATGATTGCGGCAATGGCAAGCGCTGCGAAGATGATGGCCGAAAGCAGAACGAGCAGCGACAAGAGCGCGCCAAAAATGTCATAGAAGGATCCGCTATAGACCTGGTTTGCGACGTCCTGCGCACCTTGGTAGAGATTGTCGATCAGCGCCGGAATTGCCGCCTGATCGCTGAGCTGATTGCCGGTGGCTCGCGACACGGCGCCGACGATCACCTTACCGACCTCATCCGGGATGCTTTGAACAAGCTGGTAGATCGTCGCGGAAAATGTGCCCCAGCCGGTCAGCAGCAGATAGATGATGACGGCGCGGCCGAGGCGATAGGCCGCTTCGAGTGGCGAAATCGACTCCCGCCCGCTCAGGATCGAATAGCCCCACCACACGATATAGAGGGTCAGCATGAGGGTGAAGACGTTGCCCATCGCATTGCCCAACTGCATATAGACGGTGCGGACGAAGTCCTCGCCGATGTTGTCAATGCCACCGAGAATGCTTTCGGCAAGACCGTTCATGGATCCTCGTCAATGATGCTGGCGAACGGCGTTGAATTGACCGGTTTTAGCGCGCCGCATTCGTCGGTGTGGGCATACGCCAAAGGCCCGCACGGCGCTTTCAGTTCGCGATTTGCGCATCCGAAAAGCACTGCGCCGAACCCAATCACAGCGCATATGCGCAACGCCTGCCTCGACAAGCTAGCCTCCGCTCTTGCCAAATTCCGCGAACGGATTGACGTTGTGCGGCGTCATCATCTTCTGCACCTGGCTCTGGCGAAGAAGATCTCCCTTCAGCTTCTCATTCAGGGCCGCGACCGCGCCGTTCTGGACGCCGATCAGTTCGTTGACCGCGCGCGCGTTTTCCAGCTGCATCCGTGTGTTCTGGTCCACCGAACCCTTGACGTCCTGCGACTGGCCGATTTGCCCGCTCGCGGCCTGCAGGGACTGTTGGCGCTGGGTGACGCCCTGCGAGGCCTGCGACGTCAGCGCGCTTAGCAGCGAGGCCACGTTGACGCTGCCGCCATAGGCTGTGTTGACGGCGCTCGTCTCCTTGCCGGCAATCTGCTGGAGCTGCTTCACCAGCTGCAGCCCATTGATGACGGCGCCGGCGATTTTCTGGATTTCCGGCGACAGGCCACCAAAAGAAAGCGCGCCGCCGTTCAGGATCGATCCGAATGACGGGGCCTGGGCGATCGACATATTACCGCCGAGGCCCATTTGTCCGATCCCGAGCGAACCGTCACGACTGCCGCTGAGAGCCTGCAGGATCTCCTCGCTCTTTTTGAGGATATCCTTGTTCGAATCCATGATGGAGTTGGTATTCTCCGCATTCTTGCGGGCGACATCAAGATTGGCGCCATCGATGACGGCAATCTGTGCAAAGCCAGCACTCGTCCAAAGCGCCATGCCTGCAGCAATCGCGAATTTCTTCATGTCAGCCTCCTATTGCTGTAGAGAATTGATCGCGCTCGCAGCGCCGGCAGGATCACTGGTGATGATCATCGAGCGGCTGTCGGCCGAGCTTGCTCCTGCGTTCTCAACCGCGCATGGGAGCCACCGGCCGCGATCGATCTTCAACCGCTCCAGTTCCGCGGGATCACAAGAGAACGGGTTCGGAGAGCCGCTCTTCGGCTGTTGCACCAGCTTGGACGACTGCGATGCCTGAACGTTCTGCAAAGACAGAAGTTGGGTCAGCAACGCCGTAAAATCCCCCGCTTGGGCGAGGTACTGGTTGGTGACATCGGCGTTGATCCCACGGGCCGACGAGTTCAGCTCCCAAGCGTCCTTGTATTCGGTCACCTGGCCAACATTGCCCGCCAGCGCGTCGATTGCCGCGTCGTTGGCGCCCATCTGCGATGAGCTTGTATCGAGACCGCCAGCCGCCTTCCTGACCGTGCCCATAGCGGCGTCCTGGGCCGAGCCCCCCGCGCCGTCGGCGGTGACGATCGAGGGTGGCGGCGCGGCGGCCGGAGCCTTGCCACTCGATACATAGTCGTTGAAGTAGCTGTTCCAACGACCAACACCGCCGGCCCATTGGTTTTGCTCGCTTGCGTTCGATCCGTTGTAGAAGGAGGCGAGACAGCTGTAATTCGTCGCTCCGCATTGCTTCACGCCCATTCCGAGATATTTGACGCCGCCTTCGACATTCTGCTCGTTCACGTCGCGATCAAGTCCCATGGACTTGCCGGTGCCCTTGGTCAGCTGCATCACGCCTTTGACGCCGGTGTGGCTCCCGGCGCATGTGTCGAAGCGCGATTCCTGATAGGCAACGGACAGCGCCAGGCCTTCGGGCACGCCGTATTTCTGCGCATAATAGCGGATCATCTTCACGTTGCCCGCGTCGCGCTGCAACGCTTCGGCCGGGGATCGGCGAAACATCTGTGAGCGGTATTTGTTCGAGTAGGTGCAGACGACGCTTTTCTTCTTGTCGGTTTCGTCCTTCTTGGCCTCGTCCGACTTCGTACTGTGCTGCTCGTCCTCTTGCCGCTTGTCGAGGTTCGGCCCGTCGATGACCGCGATCTGAGCGACAGCCACGGTCATGCTTTCCGCCGTCGCGAGAGCCACGGCCAGACAAAAGCTGCTAAGCCGCTTCGTCATGCTCGTCCTCCCATCCGCAGAAGTACGGCAACCACATCTCCGGCTCGTCGCCGAAGGTTTCCCGCAGCCGCGCGCATTCCTTGCTGTTGGCTTCATTCGAGGACAAGACCTTGATGAGATCGGGCATCGCCGACAAATCGAGCTTGGCTACGATGGAATCGCTGTCGTGCTTGACGAGGAAGGTGCGTGTCTCCTTCGCGGTGCGGCGCACGAACTCGAATTCCTTCGCTGTCAGCGAGAAGCGCTCCATGTAGGATTCCTTGCTCGCCTTCGGGTTGGGGAAGAAAATGTTGGTCTTCGTTTGCTCGATCAATGACGACGAGATGGAGGAACTGACGACATCTTCGGCCGTCTGCGTGCCAAAGCCGACCACGCCGTTGCGGCGGCGAATGGTCTTCAGCGTCTCGTTGATGAAGGCGGCGAAAACCTCGTCGTCCAGCAGCTTCCAGCCTTCATCGAGGAAGAGCATGATCGGCGAGCCGTCGATGACGTCCCCAAGGCGGTGGAAGATGTAGAGCAACGCCGCCGAGCGCAGCTTCCTGTCGCCCAGGATCTTTGTCATGTCGAACCCGACAACGGGCTTCGAGAAATCAACCAGATCGACGGGATTGTTGAAAAGCCAGCCCTTGTCCTTCGGGTCGAGCCAGGGCTGTATCCGCGCGGCCAGATCGTTCATGCCAGGCATGAGCGAGCCTCGCAGCACTTCAGGCAGCAGGTCGAAGGTCCGCCGTTCGCGCGGGATCTTGTAGATCATGTCGACGGCGGCGTTGATGACGCGCATCTCCGCCACATCAAGCGCACCGCCTTCCGGCGTCAGAATGTAGAGGAGCAAGTCTTCAAGGAAAGAACGGTTTTCTGCCGTATCCTCAAGCTGCAATGGGGCGAACCCGGTCGGCTGAGAGGGTTCCATCACCTCGTAACGACCGCCGAGCGCCCGAACGAAAATTTCAGCGCCGCGCATGTAGTCGAAATAGACGCATCGCGGCCGCGGCATGATGCGCATGGCCTGCGCCATCAGGAACGACAGCACCACGGTTTTGCCCGAGCCAGTCGGGCCAAACACCGTGAAGTGCCCGACATCGTGAACGTGGAAATTGAAATAGTAGGCCGTCTGGCTGGTCGTTTCGAGCAAAGCGATGGGCTGTTTCCAATGCAGCCGCTCACGTTGGCCGGACGGGAAATTATGTCCCGAAAACAGCCCTGCAAAGTTAAGAGACGAGATCAACGCACGTCGCGCGATGTAGCTGAAATTTCCCGGCAGCTGCGCCCAGAAGGCGAGTTCCGTGTTCAGTGTCTCGCGCACCGGCACGATCGACATGCGCGAAAGCTCGGCCGTGATGTCGGATAGCGCGCGGTTGAGGCCATTCATGTCCGGCGCCAAAGCCATGACGCTCATATGATGTTGTCCGAAGACGACTTCGCCGCCGGCCAGCTTATCGGCGCCGTCGTGTACTGACACCTCGACCGTCGTGCCCGCCTCGTCGGAACCCTCAACCTGGTTGGCGATGGTGTTGATCCTGCGCATCGCCGTCACACGGTCTTCGATCGCGAAGCTCTGCGTCAGGACAAACTCATGCGGCAGGCGCAAGAGACCGTCCAATGAGCCCGGCGCGGTGAACGGCGGGTATTCCTTGATCGACACCATGGCGCCGAGCTTGCCTTGGTCCGGCCCGCGAATTTCCAGCGCCGACTTGCCGAAAAACAGCTGCCGCGTCGCCAGCACATCGCCAAGTGACATGCGCGGCAAAGGCATTTCCACGTCCACGCCGCCGGCGAGGATCTTCGCCAGAAATTCCGCGGGCTCGGAAAAGAAGCTGTCGCGGCGCTTCACGACACCGAGAAGACGTCCCCCATATGCGGAGAAATCCTTGACCATCCCGGCAAGGATGTCATGCAGTTCGACTACTGCCTCTTCGCGTGTTTCTTCGCCGGCGGTGCTGATGCGGAATGCATTGAGCGCCTTGTCCACCCAGCCGATCCGGCCGACCATCGGACGGCGTATGACCGTCAGATACGCCTCGTTGACGAAAAGGTTTTTCGACCCAAGCTCATCCATGTAGCGGGCGTCGAGCTCGGCCACGAAAGGATTGTCAAAGTCGCCTTCGATCTCCGGCGTCACATGACGGCGGATGATCGTTGTGTAGACCGCAAAGCGAGAGGTCGAGAGATTGCGAAACGTGGTGTTGCGGTTGAACATTCGGCTGTTCAACTCGGCCTGGTCCATCGTCTGGAACGGCAGGCCGCTGAGCTGAATGGCGCCGACCAGAAAGCCGCTCTTCGTCACGATCAGATTGTCATCGACATGGCGAAGGTAGGGGATGTGCATCGCAGCTGGTTTTTCGCGGCGGCGCTCACGGCCAAATTTCAGGTCGGCGTCGAGTCTCATGGCGAATAGCTCCTCGCCCCCCAGAAAGTAACGTTCGCCACCGCTCCGCGTTTGGAGATGCGCCGCTCGAAAATATGAAACATGTAGGGGTCGCGCTGGCACAGATATGCGCTGACCAGATGCACCACGCCGAACACGCCAAGACCGAGCATGAAGCTGCTCGTGGCGATAAAGCCGATCACCGCCAGGATGCCGTTCAGGGCAAAAACTTCATATCGCACCCCCCATTTCATCGGGGGGCGTGTCAGGGGCAGGCTGACCGGCTCGACATAGACTTCCTCGTCGTCCATGTCTCAGCCGCCTCCCGCCGTCGCGCGAACCGCGTCCACCAGCTGGGCAGCGCCGAAGATCAGAGCGATGCCGATGATAATGGAAAAAGCCATCATCCACGCCAGCCGCCCCGTCATGGCGAGGAAGCCGAGAAAACAGACCGCGATGATGGCAAATGAGCGTGCTATGTTGCCCTGCAGAACGCCGACGAACCACTCCAGCACGTTTTCGACTGGCGCCGCCGACTGGGCGTACGCAATGGTTGGCGAGACTGCTATTCCGACCGCCGAGGCCAAGGCCAGTTTCAGGGCAAATTTGCCCGCTTTTCTGTATTCCACCCTTGGCTCCTTTCAGTTGCCGAAATCCATGACATGACCATCCTGCCAAGCGTCCCCGTTTGCTGGCGGAGCGGCCGCGAGCATTTCGGATTTGGTCAGGGCGGACTTCTTCACGACACCGCCGAACTTCCAGCGGTTTAAGATTTTCACGATGTATTCCGCGGTCTCCGGATTCACCGGAATCCCTTGCGCCTTGTAGACGCTGTTGGGCCCGGCGTTGTAAGCCGCAAGCATCAGCAGCGGATCCTGGAACTCGTCATAGAGTGACTTGAGATAGCCAAGGCCAGCCCGGACATTCGCCTGCGTATCGCAACGGTCGCTGACGCCGAGATCGGCCGCCGTGGCCGGCATCAACTGCATGATTCCCAAGGCTCCAGCCTTGGACGGACCCTGACTCGCGCCGAGATCGCTTTCAGCCCATGCAATCGCCTCGGCCAGATCGGCGTCGAACCCTTCGTCTTGCGCGATTGAACGCACAAGTTGGGCGACTTCAGTACGGTTTCCCGTTTTGCACGCCCCCTGCCTTTTCTCCCCGCCCGAGGCAATGGGGTTTGTCGGCGTTGCAAAGGCGACTGCTACGCGGTCTGATGCCAGGTCACGGCCGTGCGCTACCAAGGGTATTGCAGCGCCACACAAGGTGAGCAGGAGAGCGAATCGAGTGTTCATACTGTCGCCAAAATTTGACACTTTACTATGGCTACACGGAGCCCTAGTAAAGTGTCAACACGATATGCACCGCAGGGACGAATTTCGATGAAACAGATTGCCCTTTGCACCGTTTTGCTGCTCCAGGGGGCCGCGGCTTATGCCGCCGGCGCCAACGCGCCAAATGCCTTCGCGCAGCCGTCGGAGCGCTACCTGCTTCAGTTTGCCAAGCCGGGTGAGAAGGTGTTCGTCTATGAGCGCTACGATGCCAACGGCGCGCTCTTCCAGCGCGACGCCGCGACCCTCATCTCGCCGGTCAAGGTGCCGTCGGCGACCGAGCGCGTCATCAACGGCGTGACGTATCGACTGCGCGGCCTTGCGGCCTGCCCAAAACCAAAGATTACCTACAAGTCGCAGGAGTGGGACTGCACGAAGGCCGCGCAGGACTATGAAGGAGGAATCTACAACGATCGTGCATCTGTCGTGCTTTGCAAAACGCTTGTGCTGCAGAGCAGGAAGGGGGAACCCGACGCCGTGTCGTGTTTCTCTCTCGTGGGCGCGGGCAATGCGAACGACCCGTACAACGTCGCCTATGACGATGACGAAATGGTCTTTTTCAACATGGCGGCAATCGGACGTAACAAGGACGGCAAGTCTCTGCGCCCCGATCTGGAGCACTCTGCCGACCTCGGTGGACAGTTCCAGGAATGAAACAGGCGAGCTTTGCAGCGCTGGCCGCGTTCTCGGTATGCGCATCGGCACAGGCGCAGGATGCTCCCGATTCTGCCGCTCCAATTCCCTTGGTGGTATCGAAATCGGCTCAACTGCTTACCGGAGATACCTGGCGCGACGGAGATCGCACTTTCCGGCTCTATGGCGTCCAGTCATGTCTTCGCGGCACATCAGCCGAAGAGCCAAATGGTAAGAAAGTCGATTGCGGGAATGCCTCGCTGGCGCACCTTGCTGCCCTGTTCGATAGCGCCGCGGTGACATGCCAGCCGATCGGCTACGCCCTGGACAAGGCGGTTTTTGTCGTTTGCGGTGCGCAGCTGAATGGCGAAACAATTGACGTTGGCACCGCGCTCATAGCGACTGGATACGCGTTTGCCGCAACGACAGCAAAGGGTAAAGCCGTCAATGAGAACTACCTTGTCGCGGAAATCAACGCTAAGATGAAAAGAACAGGTCTGTGGGGCACGACGTTTCAGCATCCTGTTCAGCTGCTGCTAAACAAGCGGTCGGAGATACAATAATGAAGCAGGACGATGAGGCGCATAAATATTACTATCCCGTGGAAGGACGTACCGACGGCGCCATCGGCGACGCTATCGCATTCATCGCGATCATCTTGGTGCCGGCGGGCATCTACGTGGCCTGGAATACCTTCGCCTCATGGATTTCGGCGCTATTCTCTTAGGACTGCAGCTTCGTGAAGGAACCGAGCAACGCGCGCCAATCGTCGACATCAACCTCGCACCATTCGTTCCCTAACAACCGCCGGAAATAAGCTGCCTTCATTTTGATCTCAACGACATCGGCCACGGGCGCAGCGGCCGCGCGCCGACGCGCGATAGCCTCTTCCGCCATCACCGAATCCAATCGCCGGCCGATCAGGGTCGCGTCTGGCTCCTCGGCGCTCATCCATCGCCTGCCTAGACGTTCAACCATAGCGACTGCATGACGATGGGCCGTGAGCAGATTCGCGACCCCATCGGCCTCTTCCATCACTCCGTTACTACAGACCACTTGAATGGGCATCGACCGGCTCCATGCTCATGACAATTCGTAAATGATACCTGGGGAGGCGAGAAAAATAGGAATGGGTTCATCCCCTCTGCTTCTCAGGCCCCCGAAGCCCTGACTTCCCCTACTGTTCGCTCATGAGGTCACGCTACCCTGCCACCAGACAAACGTTTCAGTGGCCGGCGGTTGCGAAACATCTCCCCCGCAACAAACGTGTTCAGCCTCTCCAGCGGGTCACCCGTCATTCGATCTCCCCGGTGCCGGCCATTGAGTTGACAGAACGCGCCGGCCAAAATCGAGTTTATAAAAACGTTGATTGAGGACGTCACGATAGGATACGAAGCCTTGCGAAACGGAACGAAACTAGAGCCCATAAGTTGTTGCTTAAGAACGGAAAGTTATTTCTTTCTCCGCCGAGAGACGGCAGTGATTTCAAAGAATTATTCAAGCGACTGGCAGCGGCGGGCGCGGGTCGACTGTTGGACGAAGACGGGTTTCCTGCTGGCCCATGGACGCCCGAACTCCTTGCAGAGGCGATTTCACAGATTGATTCCAACCGGGTTGGGGTCGATCTGCGAACGGTGCAGCTTTGGTTTCAAGAAAACGAGAAGGGAGTTAGCACTGCCAACATTCGTTGGCTGGCGAGGATTTTTGGATGCGATGATCCGGTCGCAACTAGCGAATGGCAGATGGAGCTTAGTGAGGCGCAATCGCGGTTATCAGCCAAGAGACGAGAATGGAAGAGAGCCGGAAGCAGCGTTGCACAGGAGATTCCAGATACGGCAGTGACTGCGACCGTTGACGAGACAGACTCCCCGGTAGAGCTGACACTGGACACTGATCCCAAAGGGCCGAGCCGGCGCTTTAGTTTGGCGAGGAAATCGGAGGCGTTTTTTAGTCGCGGATCTCCCCTGAATTTACCGGCGTCGGTGTTTGCGGGTGTCACCGCTCTTGGATTTTTGTCGTATCTTACGGGGATTCACAGCGTGACGTATGGCCGAGCGGATGGCGTCGTCAAGCAGGTTGGGTTTCTTTGGACAGCAAATTGGACATTCGTCTTCATGGTATTTTTGCCACTGTTTTTTGCCTTCGTGACCGAGCTGGTGACCTTTTGGAAAGATGAAGGCCGCCCTAAGCTTGTGGCGCAGGGCGACAAGATGGAAAGCGACGATGCCTGGGCGCGCACCGTACAAGCTTCTTCGTATTCATATTGGGCGGTTTTTTTGATTTGTGTGGTGTTCGCCGGTCTTTTTCAGTGGATCGGCGTGTCTTTAATTCCGTTGCTCAAAGGGGGTGGCAACTATGCGACTGATTGGGGATCGTTAGCGATTGTGCGCCCTGAGGTTATATCGGTGCCGGAAGCGGTCGTGTTCACGGGGCTCGCTTACCTGTATATGTGCCTCTGTTTTTATCTGTTCTTCGTAGGCCTCATTTTGCTTTATACGGTGATCCATGATCTTTGGAGTATTGGAGAAGCAGCGATTAGTCGGCCGGAGGCGGACTATCAACACGACCTCCATGAAGCCGGCCTCAGGGTTATGCGTGCGATTTTTCGGTGCACTGTTTTGGGGCTTCTGATCGCCATAGTCATGAAGCTCCAGAGTGCTTACCTCACATCGCGTGGAGAGAATATTGTGTCTTGGTTGGTCGGCGATATGTCTTCCGCCTTTTATTGGCGCAATGATGTGGGCGCCGGGATCATCTACCGTAGGCCGACCCATTACAGTAGCCTTCTTATCGCTATTTCGACCTGTGTGGTATTTGTGTACGGCTCCATCCGTTTAGATGTCGAACGTCGGTTTTGTATGTCTTTATGGAGGATGTCAGCGATCGTAGCGTTACTCGTGGCTAGCTACTTGCTGATCGATGCATTTTCTGGCTTTTCGATCCTTCTGGGCGTTGGAGTGCTGTTCGCAATATACGGCCTGTTTGATCCAGGGTTGGGGCGAGGGCAAGCGAGTAAGTTAGGAAACAATCAGAGTGTATCATAGCTGGCTTGATCGTTGGGATGAGCGGCGGGCGCGACGCGGTGAGGAAGGGAAGAAACCATCGGATTTTGCCCTTGACGCGGAACTCGCCTTTCCAGGTGCGGAGAAGATAACAAGTATCGAGGAATTCTGTGCCCTTGCGGACCAAGCCGCGGCTGATCCAGCCTTTTTCGATGACCCGAATGTGAGTGATCAGGGGTTTGAAAGGCTAGATGGGTGGCTCAAATTTCCATCAGACATTTCTACTGATGTCGAACAGAACAATGTCGTCTCGGCGAAAATCACAGAAAGCGGGTCGTTCGATCAGGCGATGGTGATTTTTCACCATTGGAATGCAAGCTCGCGGAATCGTCAGATTGCCAACTTTTTCTCGCAACGTGGCATCACGGTTGTCGAGATTGCTATGCCGTATCACTTCGAACGCAGCCGACCCGGCTCCGTGCACGCCGACTATATGCTTAGTCCTAATCTCGGTCGAACGATCCAATCTGTAAGGCAGGCCGTGTTGGATGGGCGAAAACTCATACGTTGGTTGAAGATCGAAGGCTATCAAGAGATTTCGGTCCTCGGTATGAGCTTGGGCTCCTGGGTTGCGGGCCTTCTCGCGGCGCACGACTCGGCTGTGTCGAAAGCCTCGTTGTTTCTGACGGCCGGGAGTCTAGCGGATATGGTTTGGACGGGTCGCGCGACACGATTGATACGTGATAGCTTTGAGCCTGAGATCGAGCTGACCGATCTCAGAAGGGCCTGGGGTCCACTTAACTTGGAGAATCACGCATATAGTTTGGCGCGGCCTGATCTCGATCTTCATGTTGTGTTGGCTAAGAGAGACAAAGTGGTGTTGCCGGAGCTATCGGAGAGGTTCATGCAGAGGCTGGAGGACGCCGGAGCTAAGCCAAATATTTTGAAATTAAACTGTGGTCACTATTCTCTCGCCATGCCGCCTTACATTTTGTTGGCCGGTTTGAGCTTGAAGCGGTTTCTGTCGCCTGCTAACAAGTCGGCCCGGCGAGCATGAGTGTGGCTTTGGCCGGTCAGTTCAGCAGCAAATTCTCTGTCAGGCATCACGACACAAAAGTGATGATGTGGGGTTGCCACCTTCCGGAACCGACCCTGGAAGTGGCCGACAAAGGCGCAGGCATGACACCGGCAATTGTCTGAAAGGGCGCGACACCCTTCTCCTCTACACGCGCGGGCAGGTTTGACGGCTTGTTCTCATATTGTTTCGACCCTCAAGGGAAAGCTCTTCATCAGCAAGCATTCCCGGCGCCGGCACAGTCGTGCATGTCAAAGTCCCGTTATCATCCCCGCCGCTAACAGCCGACGATGACGCCAGCGGCCCGACAGGCGCGCCATGGGCGCTAGCCTCCGGGCCTGACCGGCTCCGAATTATAGGCCCTTTGGGAACACTCGTGGGGCGGCTAGGTGTGGGCTCTGCCAGGCGGGATCTTTTCGGAAAAGAGGAAGGTCGCTGGATCAAGTTTCAACGCCTTGGCGATCGCGGCAATCGTGTCCACGCTGATGTTGCCGCTCGCGCGTTCCAGTTTTGTGAATGTCGCCTCCGCCACGCCGATGAGTTCGGCCATCTCATAGCGGTGCAAAGTACGTCGTTGTCGCTCAAAATCGATGATATGCGCCAGCCGCTTGCGGATCGCATTGTCGTCCAACCGATGCGCCCATTGCGGAACTTTCTTACCGCCGGCGAGCAGTCCTGCAAAAGACACTTCCAAGCCCTTTGCCATGATCTGCAGCGTCGTCAATGTGACATTATTTTTCTGACGCACAGTCTGAATGTAGGTTCGATAGGCCAGTTTTTCGCCCTCGGCGGTCCGAAACAGCTCGGCCATGTGCATGTGGGTCAGGCCACGTTTGGCTCTCTCCCGCTCAAGCGTCAGGGCAATGTTGGCGCGCAACGGGTTGTTGACCAGGCCCGCGTCGTCTCTGTTCATAAATCGGTGTAGTCGCACAAACCTGCCTTTTCGATCTGTCCTTTTCAGCGCGGATCATCCATAGTAAACTATCAAAATCCGCAGCGAGGAAAAGGCTATGACCATGCTCAAATTCCTTTTGGTGGGTGCCGTCGCCCTCGCGGGCGCCGCGGCTCTTCCGTCCCAATCAAAAGCGTCGGAATGGGGCTGTCAGGTCCTCCTATGTCTGTCCGGCGACTGGCAGGGTACCCCCTCGTGCCACCCGCCAATTTACAAGTTGATTGCGGCGATGGAATCCCCGGGTTTCAACTGGCCGACCTGTCCCCAAGCCAACTCCAGCGCCGCGAGGTACGAGAAGTATGAGGATTGTCCGTCTGGCTGGCAAGCAGTTGGCGGCAACTACTCCGATCGACCCGGAATGGGGCAAGAAAGGAATACCTGCCGCATCGACTCCGACAGGCTCACGCTGCCCGTCGCTTTGATGGATAGTCGCTTCGACCAGAATCATGACAACGGATCTCGGCAGGCCCAAATCGAAATCAACGGTAAGTTGGTGACGGCAAAAATCCAGACAACGGGCAACGATAAAGGGCATTCCCTTGGTAGCGGCCCCACCTACTACACCATCTCTCGGCCGATGCGCGGAAAGCCCTGGTTCATCGAGTATGACGACGCGAACGGCATGCGCCAGAAAAGCTGGTTCAATCTCAACATGCCATAAGCCAGGCGATCACGCAGGACGAGGCACTATGAGGGTCACAATTCAGGGAGGTTTGTAGTGTTCAAGGCGCTTCTCCTGTCCACTGTGATTATGAACACAGGCGCAGTGTTGACGGCTGCTGGTCAGAGCGACAGGCCGCGATCAAGCGTGGACAATCCTATGTGGCCCGCTTCACTGAAATGGGACTGCAAGACCGCCGCTAAAATCGTGTGTGAGCGTGATGGCAATTGCTCAGTGGCTCAGGACCACACTGGATTTGTGCTGAACTACGGGAGCAACGAAGCAGAGTTCCCGGCCAGCAATGTCAGGATCAAACGCCACTATCAACAGACCGTGCAGGCAAGCCCTTTGCAGCAGGAAGTTAAAGTCGAACTAGCCGACAATCGCGTTCTTTGGCTGACGGCCGTGGATGCCAGCCGCACCTATTCGGAGGCGTGGGTCGGCGCACTGAGCGAGTTGAAGGGTGGCGCGGTACTGATGGAATCCGAGGGAGTCTATTGCATGCCGCACAAGTGAGTGCGCCGACAGGGGAGGCGAGCGAAGGCCGATATGGTCTGACTTGGGACGCCGGCCCCCGGCGGGTCAGAAGAGTTAAGAGTCTCCCGCCAAGTTTTAACAGAGGGCGAGCCGAGACTTATAGTAAGCCTTACCGCTGCACGCTGATCGACTTTCCTCTCGGTTACAGACTGCAAGACTTGCAGTAAGTGCCATGCATACTTTGCAATATTAAAAAGATTAACTTGTTACTTATGTGTTCTGGCAAGTTACTGATGCGACAGGCTTAGCAAGTTAGAAATGCGACACTGGCCAAAAGTAGGGATGGTGTTATCCCGCAAAGTAGAAATGTCGCATCGACGTCGGAGCCGCCCTCCCGGCGCTAACGTGAGCGCCCGATCGGGCGCCGCTGGTCGGGGTTGCTCAGCCCGATCGGGTGCGATCCAGTCAAACGCCCCTGGGCTTTAGCTTTGAAAGCCGCTTACTCGGCCGCGGCCAGCCTCGCCAGCGCCTGTTCCCGCCGCGCGATGACAGCTGGGTCGTTCATGAAATCCGTCCGACGTCCCGGCTTCGTGCCGCGCTTGACGTAGCCGTTGCTCTGGCTGCCATCGGGAATGCCTAACAAGTGGTTCGCCTGGCCTGTACGCCGGAGTCCGTGTTGGCTGCGCGTCAGCTCACGGCCGGCCTGCATCTCGGCCACCATCAAAAGAGCCTCATCAAGACGCTTGTTCTCGACGACCTCTGATCTGTGGACTGAGTCAGCTTGTCGAATGTCTTGTAGGGTAGGGACGTGCTGCCTTCCATGATCTCAAGCCGACCGTCAGGATAGTCGCAGACGACTACCTTCTTGCCCGCCAGACTCTTCGCAAAAGGCGCTCGGATCGAGGATGAACAGCACCTTCTCATAGCGTAGCGTCAGGGCCTGCGACAGCGTTCGGAACTCTTTTCGGCACATGCCCTTGCAGACCATGAGAATCTGGATGGCGCAAGGAGCCGCGTAATCCGAAGGACGTGCACCGCCCTGATGGATCGGACCACGATTTGCTCTTCCCAGGAGGCGGGCGAGGGATAGGAAGCCTCCCCTATGCGGCGGCCGGACAGAGCAGCCCGCTAGGAGCTGGCGGATCGGGCGGTGGACCTGGTCCGCCGGGTCGGGTGCCGGTTGGTGTGCGGGCGGTGGGGCCGCCGCCAATCCATCAGACGCGCCGGGGCAAGGCGCTCCCGGTTATCTTGCGCTGATCCCGATGCCCGACTTGGCGCGGTTCGCGCGCGTACTGTCGCTCGTAGAAAAGCTGTCTGGGCCTCCGCCCTCGCAGCCAGGATCACCAGCTCTGACGTTGCCCCCAGTTTCTATCCAGTTTTGAGTTCGTTTCCGGTTTCCGGTGAGGTGCTCCCCGTCTTTGGATCGCCCCGGGCCGGAACTTCCGGGGTGTCTGGCTCAGGTGGCGGAAGCCGCCGATGAGCCTTTCATGAGCGAAATCGGCGGCTTGTTGCCGATCGCGCTGTGGGGTCGGACTGTATTGTACAACTCGACGACTTAACACCCACGGGACTGCGATTGAACGCGAGCTTTGCTATCCGTGGCATCCCTGGGCCGGGCTGCAGGTCCATACCCATGAAGTGATCAAGAAGGGTGATGTGACGGTTTTCCGCTGCAGCCTTTCCGGCCAAGCGTCGGACCGGTGGCTGGAGGTTCCGGCATGGATGTTCGACCGATCGGCTGGCCTGAGCTGGCGCATCACGGCTGCCGCGCAGGTCGATCTTGCCGTGCTTGTCGGCTTGGCTGAGCTTCTGCGTGACACAGGCGTGCCGTCGCAATCTCAGAGGATCGGCGCAGCATCGGACTCTCACCACTCGAATCGGGGAGAGGTCCATGCCGCGCAAGCCCACGACTTACCAGTTCGATCTGTTCTCCAGGTTGAACGACACCCACACGATGATGGAGGGGCCGCGATGGCAGGCGCTGCCTGTCGAGACGCGTCGGTCAGTGACGAAGCTGATGGTGCGTCTGATCCTCGACCACGTCGGCGGCGACCGCGCCGGGCGACAGGAGGGCGCGGATCATGATGCATGAGAAGATCAAGCCGCACCATCTTGAGCGCAAGGCGATACTGTACGTGCGGCAGTCGTCGGCCCATCATATTCGGGCTTAACCGGGGGACCGAGAATGGGTGAAACGATGCTGCTGGCGCTTTCCAACATTCGCACTGTTGATGACATGATCGAGGCCTTCCGCAGTGAAGATCATTGTCCGCGGCTGCTGGAAAGCATGGTGTGGCCGGATGGCCGGATCTGCCCCGCCTGCGGATACAAACGCTCGCTTGCGCTTGCCGGCTGCGATACCGGCAAGCGGCGCGCCCGACCGGGTCTTTATCAATGTTCCAGCGGCGCTTGCGGTTCCAGTTCACGGTGACGACATACACACCTCTGCACTCCACGAAGCTTTCCTTGCGTGTTTGGCTGAAGGCCATGTGGTTGATGCTCCAATCGGACAAGGGCTTGTCGTCAGTGCGCCTTGCCGAGGCGCTCGGGGTGAGCCAGCCAACGGCCTGGCGGATGGGACATGCGCCGCGGCTCATGGTGGCGCGGGATAACATGCTCGACGGCACGGTGGAGATCGACCTTTTCCATCTCGGTGGAAGGCCCAGAAAGAATCCCGACGACCCGCCTCCGGGCCGCGGCCGGAAAGGCCAGGCGAATACGGACAAAACGCCAGTCATCGCAATGGTGCGGCGGCCGACTCACGTCATGCCTGGCACTCTGGCC